>PMMM01000192.1:2284-16946 GCA_003162245.1 Phycisphaerales bacterium | reverse complement strand
AACTAAGCGGAATGCGTATAATAGGGTAGCGTTGGCCCCCCGTGGCTAACGAAGAAGGCCGGGAGAGGCGCGCTCGTTGCGCCAAACTTCTCGCGATTGACACCACCCCCAACCCGCGCTGCAAGACTCCAGCGCCTGGAAAAACTACTGGAAACTCAGGGCCCACCAGGATTAGTCACACCCGCCGGGTCAGCGCACCCGAGCCCGCGCGACAGCGGTTCTCTGTTCCGGGGCCGTCTCCCCCCGATCAGCGTATGGCTGTGGCCAAGCTCGGCTTGCAGCTCGCCAGCAGTTCCGTGACCGCCTCCTCGGCCGTCCGCGTGGGGGTCCACGACAGCTCGGTGCGGGTTTTCGTGTTGTCGCCGCACAGAACGGGTATTTGGACCCCAGCGGCGTCGGGCGGTGCGTCGGCGACCCGGATCGAATGGCCGGTGTCGCGGACCATTGCCTCGACCAACTCACGGCAGGAGCAGGCCGTGCCCGAGCAGATGTTGTAGACTTCGTTGGGCCGGCCATCCAGAAGCAGTCGCTCGTAGGCGACGACCACGTCGTCCACGTGCAGCAGGTCCCGACGGCAAGAGAGGTCCGGCAGCCGGATCTCGCTGCCCTGCGTGGCCGGATCCCACCCCGCCAACATGTGCGCGACGGCCGCGAAGAAGAACCGCTCGGATTGGCCGGGGCCGGTGTAATGGAACGGACGGGCGATCGTGACGTTGAGGTGATAGTCGCGATAGAACGTGTGGGCAATGCTCTCGGCGGCGGCCTTGAGCGAGCCAAACGTCGAAACCGGGCGGAGCGACGCAGTCTCGCCGAGGGGCCGGCCGTCGCTGCCTTCCTTTCCATAAACATCGCATGCGCTGGCCAGCACGACCTTGGCACGCGGCACGGCCCGTCGAACCGCGTCGAGCACGTTGGCCCACGAGGTGACAATGGTCTGGTAGGCCGCCAGCGGGTCGCCGGCAGCGTCGGCTGGTTGCGAGATGCCGGCCAGGTGGATCACGCCTTCCGGCCGGACGCTTGCGATGGCCCGCGCCACGTTGATGGGGTCGGCCACATCGCAAACGAGCGCTTTTCCGTTCTGCCGCTCATAGGCGAGCTTCCGTGCGCGGTTACGAACCCCAGCGACGACGTCGTAGCCGTGTTGACGGAGGTACTCGACCAGTCGGGAACCGGTGAAGCCGCCCGCGCCAGTGACGAACAACGTATGCACAGTTCGTCCTCCTTCGCCACGCATCGGCAAGTGTGCCCGTATAGAGAGACGGGCACCCACGCCCACCGCGGGTCGAACTGTCCGTTACTATCGGCACTTGGCCGGCCGCAGTTTCGTGGGCGGTACGTTTTCGACCTGATCGCGCGGGGTCGCGCTGGGTACGGGATGCGGGTTGCCGCGCTTGTTACACTGCGGCGTCGTCGCTATTCTCTACCCGCGGGGCGCGGGACCGGTTGGCAGGAGTGCTCACCATGGGGCTCGATGACATAGTGTTGGCCGCCGAGGAGACGATGGAGAAGGCGGTGGACTTCCTGAAGCAGGAATTTCGCGCGGTCCGCAGCGGGCGGGCCTCCACCGGCCTGGTGGACACGCTCCGTGTCGAGGTCGAGTCGTACGGGACGACGATGTCGCTCAAGGAGCTGGCCAATCTCGCCGTGGCCGAGGGGAACGTCATCGTCATCAAGCCGTTCGACCCCGGCACGCTCAAGGACATCCAGCGCGCGATCGAGAAAAGCGAGTTGGGGATCAACCCGCAGAACGACGGCAAGATGGTCCGCTTGCCGGTGCCGCCGCTCTCGACCGAACGCCGCAACCAGCTCGCGGCCCGCGTCCGGCAGTTGGCGGAGCAACAGAAGGTGGCGGTGCGGAATGCGCGGCGGGACGCGAACAAACTGCTCGAAGCGGGGAAGAAAGCGAAGACGCTGACCGAGGACGAAGTGGAGAGCGGCGAGGAGCAGACTCAGAAGACCACGGAGCAGTACTGCAAGAAGATCGACGCCATGGTCGAGGAAAAGTCGAAGGAGATCATGGCCGTATAGCGGGGCCGTGCGGGGGAACCCTGACTTCGCGTGGGGACGAGGCTCCAGCCGAGCCGCGGCTCAGCAGGAGCTTCGCCCTCCCCCCTTGCGCCTGCGTGCATCGGGTCTATAGGCGTTTACGGCACGTCAGGCGTATGCCGACCAGCGCGGCGAAGATCGTCACCGCGGTCGCGGCCGGGCACAAGCCGGACTGGATGCCCAAGAGCTCGAGATCCTCCGGCAAAGTCGCGTTCGGATCGGTCGTGTCGGGCCGACCGGATTGCCCGGGCGGCGGGAGCTCGTTGCCGGGCACGCCATCCACCAAGCTCTCCAACTGATTGAGGTCGTTGCTGAACGCGCTGCCTCCGGGTTGCCCGGCGATCAGGTTAATCAGGCCGCCGATGAGCGGCGCGCTGGGCGGGACCGGCTGGTTCGGCTCGGGCTTCGTTTGTCCCGACTGGTTCGGATCGCACGCGTCGCCGACGCCGTTGCTGTCGGCGTCCGCCTGATCGGGGTTCGGGACGTTCGGGCAGTTGTCGCACACGTCGGCGATGCCGTCGGTATCGGCGTCGCCGGCGCAGGAGGAGCCCGCGCCATGCCACGTGCCGCCGCCATTTGTGCAGGCCGCCTGTGTAGCGACGGAGCATATATGGCTGGCTGAGCAGCAGGCCCCGGTCGGCGGCAGTTGCGGGCACGGGTTGGGGCTGCACGCCGCATTGTCGCCGCGATAGGTACCTCCCGCCGCCGCACACGCCGCCGCGTTTTGGACCTGGCAAGTGCCGTCCGCAAAGCAGCACGCACCGGTCGGCGGCGGCGGCTGGGCGCACGGATTCGGGCTGCACGTCGTGCCGTCACCGTGATAGCTCCCGCTGGCCGCCGCACACGCGGTACTTGTCACAGCCTGGCACGCACCGGCAGCGTTGCAGCATGCGCCAGTCGGCGGCGGCAGGCACGGATTCGGGGCGCACGTCGTCCCATCACCCTTGTATGTGCCTTGCGTGACGACGATGCAGTTGTGGGCGTTCGCGAGTTGGCAGGAGTTGTCGCTATAGCAGCAGGCGCCCTGCGGGCACGGATTCGCGGTGCAGGTCGTACCGGGGCCGAGCCACGTGCCCCCGCCCGGTTGCGCGCACGTCGCCTGTGTCACGACGGCACAGGGCCCGTACATAGAGCAGCACGCCCCGGTGGGCGCCGGTACGCACGGGTTCGGATTACAGAGCGTACCCGGACCGAGCCACGTGCCGCCGCTGTAGACGCAGTCAAACGCCGTCAGCAGACGGCAGTTCTTGGTGACATCGCAGCAGGCGCCCAGCGGCGCGCACTCGTCCGGAATGCCGTCGCCGTTCGCATCCTGGCTGAACCCGTCCGCGATGTCGCAATCATCCGGCACGCCGTTACTGTTGCAGTCCGGGACGGTCAGCAGGAGCAGCAGTCCGTAGTCGAAAACGACGTGGTCGGCCGCGCTGCCGTCGGCATCGGTCGTCGCGAACGTGAGATACCGGAACGCGCCGAGCGGCACCGGCCCGGAGACCTGCACAAAGGGCACATTGGGATCAAGCACGGCGTGGCTCATGACCATGCCGTCGAGTAGTACCCAGGTTTCGGCCGTCGCGCCGGCCGCGAGCGCCTCCATGTTCAACGAGGGGAGTACCGCGAGGATGCCGAACATCGTGCCTGGGTGTGCCGCGCGGATCGCCGCGAGGTCGAAGGTCACTCCGGCGTTCGACGGCAACCCGATCCCCAGCGGCAACGTGTTCGGGTCGGCGACCGTGCGGATGGGCCAAGCATGATGCACACTGTCGTCGTACACCGCCACGCCGTTGCGGAGTGCGTCATAACTGATACCGGTGGTCGGCGGGAAGGTGAACTTCCTGCCGAGCGCGTCGATTTGCGTCAGGCCGTTTGGCACGAAGACGCCCGAGACGAACGGCAGGTTCGCGGCCCCACCGGTCCCATTCGTCGTGATGAACGACGGGCCGCCGCTGCTCGTGCCCCCGAACACGCTCGGTGGGACAATGGCGCCGGTGCGCACGTCAAGTCCCGCGCCAAAGGTCCCGGAGCCCGTCCCGTCGCCGCCGACCAGCATGTCGCCCAGCAGCAGCAGCGTGCTAGTGCTGCCGGCGATATCGCACTCGTCCGGCACGCCGTTGCTGTTGCAGTCGAGGCTGGTGCCGTTGGCGATGTCGTTGGGATCGTCGACGCCGTTGCTGTTGCAGTCCGGCGGGCCGCACGCGTCACACGATGAACCAGGGCCGAGCCACATACCACTGATCGACATATCACACGTCAGCGGTGAACGTTGTTGGCAGGAGCCGTCGATGTAGCAACACGCGCCCAGCGCGGGCTCGCACACGACCTCCGCGCAGCGCGAGCCGTTGCCCTGCCACGTACCGTTCATCCCGGCGCAGTTCGTCGGCGTCGCCTCCATGCAGAAGCCGCTGTACTCGCAGCACGCGCCGCTCTCGCACGCGTCGAGCACGCCGTTATGGTCCGTGTCGTTCGGGCTCGTCAGCGCCACGACCGTGACGCCGGCCAGGAACGTGCGCTGGCTGTCAGCGTCCCCGTTGTCGGTCAGGCGTACCTTCGTCAGCGTCTGCGTCTGGAACGCATCGGGCAGGTGAATCCGCTGCATGTCGAGGCGGTTGTTGCCGGACGAGACGACCGTAGTCGTGGAGCCCGACACGAAGTTCGTCCACGCGCACTGCTCGTAGCAGCGTATGTCCTGGTTGCCGACCAGGTCTACGTTGTAGTACGCGCCGTCGCTGCCGAAAAACTGCAAGCTCGCGTAACTCACCGGCCCGGGCTGACCCCAGAACGTGTTGATCAGCGTGTACACGTCCGTGGCGCCGTATTGCGCGAAGGAGATTGCGAACGACCGGCCGGCGGACCCGCCCGTCGCCGCGCTGCTCCAGTAGTTGTTCCCCGTCGTCGGAATGCTGAACGGTATGCCGCCGAGCGTCACGTTGCCCGCGGGGAAATTGGGATCGAGATCCTGCAAACGGGCGTTGGCGGCGATCGCGAAGCCGATCGGCTGAGACGTTGGAATTCCGACCGTCTCGCACTCGTCCGGAATGCCGTTGGAGTTGCAGTCCTGGCTCGTCCCCGCCGCGATGTCGCACTCGTCTGGCACGCCGTTGGCGTTGCAATCCTGGCTGAAACCGGTGGCGATGTCGCAGCCGTCCGGAAAGCCGTTGGAGTTGCAGTCGGGGGTCGTGCCCGCGGCGATGTCGCACTCGTCCGGGATGCCGTTACCGTTGCAGTCGTGGCTGAAGCCGCCGGTGATGTCGTTGGGGTCCGGTATCCCGTTGCTGTTGCAGTCAGGCTGGCAAATCGCCGGGTTGCTACAGTCGGAGCCAGCCCCTTTCCACTCGTGCCCCTGGCCTACGCAGAATGCCTCGGTTGCCACGTAGCACGAGTACGATACCGAACAGCAGGCGCCCTGCGGCGCGCACGCGCCCGATTCGCAACGCGTTCCGGCACCGAGCCACGTGCCGCCCTGTCCGCTGCACTGGAATTGGTCGATATCAACGCACGCTGCCGTAGCCCGGCAACAGCCTCCGATGGGCGGTTGCGGGCAGGGATTGGGACTGCACGTCGTTTCAGCGCCCTGCCACGTCTGGCCCGAGCCCGTGCAGCCGGCCGCGGTGGTGAACATGCACGTCCCATCCGTAGAGCAGCATGCCCCCCACAGTGGGCACGTGACTGTCTCGCACATCGTTCCCGGCCCTTGCCATTCGCCGTCGCAACTGGAGGGATGGGTCCCGTCCGTGCAGGTGCCGTCGGGCCTGCAACAGGCGCCGGGTTGCTCGCAGTAGAAGTTGCCGCACGCGACACCTGGCCCCGCCCAGCCGCCGCCGGCATCCCAGCAATCGAACGCCCCCAGAGTGGTGCACGATCCGTCGGGCAGGCAACAGCCGCCGGGGCCGTACAAATTGCACTGGTACGTAGTGCACGTCGTGCTCGGGCCTTGCCACACGCCGAAGTCGCCGAGACAAAGCACCTCGGTGACGTTTGCCGCACAATCGGTGCCAAAGCAGCAGGCACCGACCGCCGCCAGCGGACACGGGTTCGGGCTACACGAGGAAGCGGCCCCGAGCCACGTTCCGCCGGACGACGTGCATTGGTCGCTCGTGAAGAAGGTGCAGTTGCCGTCCGAGTCGCAGCAGGCCCCGGACGGGGGCAGGCACGGGTTCGGCGTGCACCTCGTCCCCACCCCTTGGAAGGTCCCGCCGGTGAAGGCGCAGTCCAGCGGCCAGGAGACGTCGCAGGTGTAGCCGGCCCGGCAGCACGCCCCCTGTTCGCATTCGTCGGGCACACCGTTGTTGTTGCAATCCTGGCTCGTGCCCTGCGCGATGTCCTGCGCGTCATCGATGCCGTTGCTGTTGCAGTCCAGCGCCACTTCGATGTGCGCGTCGATCGGTGTATTGCCGTACCCGTAATCGCCGGCAGCCACGAAGTCGAGCACGTCGCCGGCGGCGAGCGGCACACCCAGCGAGAACGGTGCCGTGCAGTTGCACAGGCTGCCGTTCGACCAGACGGCGACCCCGTTCTTGACGACCCAGTACTGCTCCGCCCCGTAGTCGCCGGCCCAGAACTTCCCGACCACGTTGGCGCTGCCGAACACGGCGCCGGGCGCTGTCCAGCGGACGATCGAGATCTGTCCGCCCGGGCCGGGGTGCGTGCTGATCTGCCCGGGGGCGACGCCGTACGCCGTCGCGCCGGAGGTGTTGTTCCACACCTGGCCCCAGCCTTGCGAGCTGGTCCATATCGGACCATTCGACGTCTGGTTGACGACGTCGAACGCGATGAAGGTCGTCGGGTCGTAGGGCGGCGGCGTCCATGAAGCCCGTCCGCCAAAGGTCCACGCCCCGTTCGGGTTGGACGTGGCGCTGAAATCCGCAGCCAGATCCCACGCCGTCGCGCCGAAAGCAGCCGCTGGGCTCAGGAGCGCCGGCAATCCGATCGCGCACGCCAGTAGCAACCTCGTGGCTCGATTCATCGTCATCCTCCTGCGCGGTCTCGCGCGGCGCCGCCCGAACCCGGGAAGTGACCACGACCCAGGACCGTTGGCCGCACCGGCATCCGGCGGTCGCACGGCAGTTCGGCCGCCTGGGCGAAAAACAGACTCACCGGGGGTCCAGGACGCGCGGTCGGCCTCGTCATCCTGGCCCCAACCAGTGTATTCGACTACAACTCCGGCCTCGCGCGTTTTTGACCCAGAATATGGAGTGTACCGTATTGGGGGTGTTCGCCGCAACGCAAACGCTGGGCGGCCGCCCCGTGGGCTGCGGGGTGTGTGGTGCTGCCCCGCCCCGCGTTTATCGGATCGAGACCCGGGCCGGGGACCGCACACCCTCGATTCGCCCAAACAGCGTCAGCGGCGAAACGGACTCGATGCGGACGTTGACGATGGCCCCTATGTGTGCCGGCTCTCCGTCGAAGACGGCGATCGAGTCGTGCGGCGTGCGACCCGCGAGTTGGCGCGGCGAGGCGGTAATGCCGCTGGCTGCACGGTCGTGAGCGCAACCATCGGGCAACCCGTCGCCGGCGTCGACCCCGGTGTCCGCGTCACTATCCTGAAGCCGGCGGGCGGCCTTGCTATATCCCTCCACGAGCACCTCGACCGTCCGGCCGATCAGGGCCCGCTTCTGCCGAAGGCTGATCACGCTCTGGACCGCCAATAACTCGTTGTTGCGCCGAGACTTGGTTTCGGCCGGTACGTCGTCTTCCCGGGCGCGCTCCGCGGACGTGCCGGGCCGGGGCGAGTACTTGAAGACAAAAATGCTCTTGTATTCGATGCGGCGAACCAGCTCGACCGTCGCCTGGAAGTCCTCCTCCGTCTCGCCAGGGAATCCAACGATGAAATCGCCGGCGAGGGCGATGTCCGGGACGTACCGGCGGGCGGTATCGACAATTCGCAGGTACTCCGCCACGGTGTACCCGCGTTTCATCGCCTTCAGGACGCGGTCGGAGCCGCTCTGGGCGGGCAGGTGCAGGTACGGGCATACGCGCGGACAGTCGCGTAGGACGCGGAAGATACTGTCGTCCCAGTCCGCCGGGAAGCTCGTCACGAACCGGATGCGGTCCAGCCCGTCGATCGCGTGCACCTGTTCGAGCAACTCGGCGAAGCGCACCGTCCGCTCACCGTCCTGATAAACGTACGAGTTCACGGTTTGTCCGAGCAGCGTGATCTCGCGGCAACCCTGGGCAACGAGGCTGCGGACCTCGGCGACGATGTTGGCCGGCGGCCGGCTGCGCTCGGGCCCGCGCACGAACGGCACCACGCAGTACGTGCAGAACTTGTCGCAGCCACGCTGCACGCGCACGTAGGATTGCAGGACGCTCTCGCCGGGGACGGCGTGTCGGGACGAATCCAGGACCTCGAGGGGGTCGTCCGCCTGCCCCCGCTCTGCGGCGGTCGTTCGCCGGGATTGCGAGCTCGCCAGCGCGGCAAGCTGCTCGTGGCGCTCGGACACTTCGACGAGCAACGCCTCGAGGTGATGCAGCTCGCCCGGGCCGCACAGCAGATCCAGATGCGGGACCTGCGCGAACAGCTCGTGCCGCACCCGTTCGGCCATGCAGCCGATAACCCCGATGATCGTCTCCGGCCGCCGCCGCTTGAGCGCTCGCAGCCCACCCAACCGGGACAGGACTTTGTCCTCGGCGTGCTGGCGGACGCTGCACGTGTTGAACAGCACGACGTCCGCCTCACGCGGCGAGTCCACCCGCCGCAGGCCCATCTCGCGCAAGCGGGCCGCGACGAGCTGGCTGTCCAGCACGTTCATCTGGCAACCGAAGGTTTCGAGGAAGTACGTCGCGGGCTTCATTGGCCGTCACGGCGGCGGGGACAGGCGACGCAGACCGCCTTGCGCGCTCGTGCGCACGTCGTTGGGTGCGTCGGCCCGCTCCGCGAGTTCCTGGTAGAGATCCCTGGCGACGTCGAACCGGTCCATCCGTTCATGCGCCAGGCCCACATAGTATAGCGCCCACGCGCGACGGGCAGGGTCGGGATCGTGCGCTGCGAGGTCCATCAGTCCCGCCGCCGCCGTCGCGAACCGGCCGCCCTCGATCTGACAGCGTCCGAGAAGGAGTCGCCAGGGGTAGCAGGCGGTCGGCTCGACAAACGGCAGCGCACGCTCGAGCCGTCCGTCGGCCCACGCGTGGTCGCCACGGTTCAGCGCGGCCGCGATGGCGTCCAGCAAGAAGGAATCGTCGCGGAGGCGTACCGCCGCGCTCGGCCGGCTGGTCGCGGAGGGTCGTGCGTCCTCCGCCGGGAGAATCCCGAGCGGGCCGGCGGGAGCCGTGCTGGGGCGGCTCGTCGCGACTGGCTGACTCGCGGCTGCAGCTTCCGGTCGAAGCGCGGCCGGGACGTCTACGTCCTCATAAAGAGCCAGTTCGAGCAGCAGCACGCGGAGGACCTGGGCGTCGGCGGGCGAGGCGACCCCTGGAAGCGCTTCCTCGAGGACGGCCAGCGCGCGACGGTTCATCTCGGACCCGGACAACCCGGGATGACGCGGGATGCTGGCCGCCGGCGGCGCGGCCCCCGCCGTCACCAGCTCGACCAGCACCGTGACGGCCCGGTCAAACTGCCCGGCCCGATCAGCGGCGCACAGGAGCCGGGTACGGATCAGGCTTGCCAGCCATGGCGGGTTGGCCCGCCCAAGGGCTTGTTCGTAGCCGGTGACGGCTCGTGCCCAGTCGGCGGTCGCGCTGGCCTCCTCGCCGGCGTTAATATCCGACCGGCCCGTGAGCGACAGCCATTCCACCTCCCCGAGTGGTTTTAGGATGTATTCGCCCGAAACGCCGCGGAACACGACCCGTCCCCCGCGAAAGTCGGTCAGGGCGACGTTCTGGAACGGCGGGCGGCCGGCGAGCTTGACCGTGTCGGCGTGGGTCGCCGCGCTGAGCCACGCGGCGCCGGCGAGAATCGCTGCTCGACACACTTGGGCCATGCCGAAAAGTATATTGTAGGCTACACTAATGAGTGGCCGGCGCATCGTCGTAAAAGTAAGTGCGCGTGGAGTATTGCAGCGGCACACTCGATGCGGTAAAAAGAAGGTGGCGCGGTTGCATCGAGCGAGGGAAGGTATATGAGCACCGACAAGCGGAACGGCGTCGTCGTCATTGCTCTCGTTTTGTCGCTGACCGCCGGCGTCGGCGTGCTCTTTCTGCTCGAGCCGGGCCCGCACGCGTGGAAGGGTGGAACGTCGCTGGTCGTGGAGCAAGGCGCCGCGCCGCAGCAGGTGCGGGACATCGAGGTGTACTACGCGTCGTCCGTGGACGAGGCGGCGCAGCTCGCCGCGTCGGCTGGCGACGACAGCGTCTGTATCGTGTATCAGGATCGCATTCCCGAGTGCCAGCGCGGCGGTCCGCAGGTCTGGCTGATCGTCATCGGCGATGCGCAGGAGAAGCTGCCGGTCCAACAGCAGCAGTGGCTCCTCGGCGCGCTGCACAGGCTGACCCAGGCCAGCGGCGTAGACCAGGTGCGAATCCGCCTCGCGCCGCCCCTCGATACGGCTGCGAGTGCGGACATGTCGCCCGGCCAGCTCGACTTGCGCCGGCTCCTCGAGCGAAAGCAGCTCATTCTATCGTAGCCGCGGCGGCGTGCGGCAGAGCGTGGACGTTACGCGACGAATCCGTGGGCGGTGGTCGTCTCTTGCGGGAGAGGCTTGACCGCCCTCTTTTTTAGGCTTTGCTTACCGCGATGCCAACGCGCGCCATCCCGATCGTGCCCGGCTACGAACTCATCGAGCGCATCGGCCGCGGTGCCGGCGCCGTGATCACCTCGGCCCGGGAGATCAGCTCGGGGCGGCTGGTCGCGATCAAGCACGTCGTCCGGCAAACGCCCGAGGACGACCGGTACATCGCGCAGGCGGAAAACGAGTTTCAGTTTGCCAGTGGCCTCGAGCACCGCTACCTGCGACGCTGTTACGAGATCATCCGCGTGCGCAAGTGGCTGAAGACCCGGGCGCTGTTCCTGATTATGGAGTACGTCGACGGCGAGCGGCTCGAAGACCACCGCCCCAGCGCGCTCCCAGCGATCGTGTCCATCTTCAAGAAAACGGCCGAGGGCCTGCACGCGGTGCACGAGCAGGGCTACGCCCACGCGGACGTCAAGCCGCACAACATCCTGCTGACCCGCGACGGGCTGCTGAAGATCATCGACTTCGGCCAGAGCTGTCCGCTGGGCCAGGTCAAGGAGCGCGTCCAGGGGACGCCCGACTACATGGCCCCCGAGCAGGTGTTCCGCAAGGCCATCGACCAGCGCACCGACGTTTTCTGCCTCGGGGCCACCATGTACTGGGTCTGCACCGGCAAGCGCTTCCGGACGGTGATGCCCACGGCGCCGAGCGGCGCGCGGAAGATCGAGATCGAGTCCGAGCGCGGCAGCGAGCCGCCGCACGAGCTGAACCCGCAGATCCCCGTGCCGCTGTCAAACCTGATCGTCGAGTGCTGCGCGGCCGCCAAGGAGCACCGGCCGCCCGACATGCGCGAGGTGCTGTCGCGCCTGGAGGTCGTGCGCCACTTGCTCCCGCAGAACCGCGCCGCACGCCGGGACGGCCGGAGCCGCGGCGCGCCGCCGGCCGATTGACGGTCGTCGCCGGCTCGGACAACATGCGCGCCCCGAGCAGTGAACCTCGAACGAGGGATACGTGACCCCGGCGGACGGTCAAACGGCGGCCCAGACACTGCGGGAAGCGGCGCGCCTCAATCGTGAGGATCCGATCCGCAGCGGATCCCTGCTGACCTTTGGCTCGGCCGGGCAGCTCGTCATGACGGGGGACCTGCACGGTCACCTGCGCAACTTTGAGAAGCTGCAGCGCTTCTGCGCCCTGGCCCGCAGCCCCGGCCGTTGCGTGGTCCTCCACGAGCTGATCCACAGCGAGCCCGATCCGCCCGGCGCGCCCGATTTTTCCGTCGACCTGCTCGTCCGGGCGGCGGCGTGGAAGTGCGAGTTCCCCGACAACGTCTTCTTCCTCCAGTCCAACCACGAGCTCTCCCAACTCCTCGCCCACGAGATCACCAAGGGCGGACGCTACGTGCTCGCCGACTTCGAGCGCGGCGTCGAGCAACGGTACGGCGGTGCGGCCGCGGAGGTGCTCGCCGCCGTCAACGACTACGTCGCGTCGCTCCCGCTGGCGGCGCGGACCGCCACCGGGCTCTTTCTCGCGCACAGCATTCCGGACGCGTGGTACGTCGACTCCTTTGACACGACTGTCTTCGACCGCGTGCCCACGCCGGAGGACTACGCCCCGGGCGGCGCGGCGTACGACCTCGTCTGGGGGCGGTTCCAGACCGCCGAAGTAGTGGAGCGTTTCGCCCTGCGGGTGGGAGCGGACGTGCTGCTGGTCGGCCACACCCCGCAGGAGATGGGCTACGAGCGCGTCGGCCGGATGCTCGTCCTCGCCAGCGACCATGCGCACGGCGTGTTCGTGCCGATTGACCTGGGCCGCAAATACACCGTCGATGAGCTGGAAACGAGCATCCGCAAGTTCGTGAGCGTCGAGTAGGCCGATGCGCCGCGCGCCCGCCCGGCCGCGGGGGCTATAATCGTGCACGAACGTCCGCCATCCGCTGTGCCGCCCTGTGTGCGTTGTGGAACATGAGATGCGAGTAGTGCTGGCCAAGCCGCGGGGGTTCTGTGCCGGAGTGGAGCGGGCGATCCGCGTCGTGGAGCTGGCGTTGGAGCAGTACGGCCCGCCGGTGTACGTGCGCAAGGAGATCGTGCACAACCGGCACGTCGTGGAGCGGCTGCGCGCCCTGGGCGCGGTCTTCGTCGAGGAACTGGCCGAGATCCCGTCCGGGACAGTCACGATTTTGTCGGCACACGGCTCGCCGCCCGCGGTGTACCAGGAAGCCGAGCGGCGCGAGCTGCGCCTGATTGATGCGACCTGCCCGCTGGTGCGGAAGGTGCACGTCGAGGTGCGCCGGTACGTCAAGCGCGGCTACCGTGTGCTCCTGATCGGCCACGCCGGACACGACGAGGTCGTCGGCACGATGGGGCAGGCCCCGGACGCGACGATCCTCATCAAGAGTCTGGAGGACGTGCGACGGCTGGAGCTGGCCGCGGATGCGAGAGGCGTCATCCTGACCCAGACCACGCTGAGCCAGGACGACGCGCGCGAGCTCGTCGACGCCCTGCGCCGCCGCTTTCCGCAGTTGGAGTTGCCGCCCCACGAGGACATCTGCTACGCCACGCAGAATCGCCAAAATGCCGTCAGGGAGATCAGCGGGCGCATCGGCGTCCTGCTGGTGGTTGGGTCGCAGAACTCGTCCAATTCCCGGCGGCTCACGGAGGTCGGGCGCGCCCGCGGCGTGCGGGCGTACCTGGTGGACGGTCCCGACCATATCGAGGAAGGCTGGCTGGAGGGCGGGCAGCCCGTCGGCGTGACCTCCGGCGCCAGCGCCCCGGAAGACGTCGTGCAGGGCGTGCTCGCGTACCTGCGGCAGCGCGGCGTCACGGTCGTCGAGGAGATCGAGGCGCCGGACGAGGGCGTCGTGTTCACACTGCCCCGGCTGAACTCGATGGGGCCGGCCGACGAGCCGCCCATCCGAGGTGTGTAGGCGCCCGCTGATCTGGGACCGCTCCAGGAAAAGTCCGGCCACGCGTATGCGCCGGCGCCGTTCTACTCGAAGAGGGGCGGTTGGCGGGGGTCTTCCGCCGTGGCCGGGAATTCCCCGTCGGCCACTTCCGTGATGATGCGCAGCCGATCCCGGATTTGGTCGACGGAGCGGATGATCTCGCGCGTCCGCGCGGCCCGCGTGATGCTGTAGCCTCTTTTCAGAACGGCCCGCGGGTCGCAGGCCGCGACGGCCTGGACGCGTGCAGCCAGCAGACGCCGACGGTGAAGGAGGGCCAGGCGCAGCGCGGTGACGAGCCGCGTGCAAACGAGCCGGAGATGCTCGTCCGATCCGCTCAGGCGCGCCGCAGGGCTTCGCCGCGCCAGGCGGGCCGCTGCTTGGGCGAGACCCCGCTCGGCGCCGACGGCCCGCGCGTTCAGAGCCCACGTCAGGCGATGCAGGAGTTGCTCCAGGTGCCGAGCGGCCGGCGCGAAGCGTGCCCCGGTCCGAAAACGCAGGAGCGTGAGCTCGGCGCGGGTCAGTTGCTCCCGCGCCTGGCGAAACGCTTCCGAAGTTGCCGCCCGCAGCCGATGGAGCAGCTCGTCGACGAGTTGGCTGCGCTCTCGCAGCCGCGCGAGCGGGCGCGCCAGGGGCTCGTGCGCCAGCGTGGTCGCGAGGGCCGCGCGGGCGAGCTGCAGCGCATGCGTCAGCGCGCGGGTCGCACGCTGCGACTGGCGTGCGACCGATGCCGCCAACTCCGCCCCGCTGGGGGCGATCAGCTCGGCCGCGGCCGTGGGCGTCGGGGCCCGCAGATCCGCCACCAGGTCGCTGATCGTCACGTCGACCTCGTGCCCCACGGCACTGACGATCGGAATTCGGCTGGCGGCGATGGCGCGGGCCACCACCTCCTCGTTGAACGCCCANNCGATCTCCTCGGCGGCACCTTCGCCCTGGACGCGCACCGGAAACACGAGAATCTCGATCAGCGGCAGACGCCGCCGGAGCGTCTGCAAGATGTCGCGAATCGCGGCGCCCGTGGGGCTGGTGACGACGGCGACGCGCTCCGGGATGCGCGGCAGCGGACGCTTGCGCT
>PMMM01000192.1:0-2266 GCA_003162245.1 Phycisphaerales bacterium | reverse complement strand
CGGCGTCCTTGAGCGTGAAGTACACGTGGCCGCTTGCCGGCCGCGAGAAATCGCCGATCTCGCCGAGCACGTGCAGCGTCGCCGGGATGTGCCGGGCCAGCGCCCCCCGCACCAACTCATTGACCTGGCGGACGCTGAGCAGGCGCGGCCCCGCGGGCTCCTCCGCCGGCCGGCGAATACGACTTGGATCAAAGGGCAGCCGCTCTTGCACGACGGCACTCCACGGCGAAGTATGACCCCGGTGCCGCGGAACGCAAACGGNNTTAGCGTTTCGAGAACTGGAAGCGCCGGCGGGCCTTGCGGCGGCCGTATTTCTTGCGTTCGACCTTGCGGGAATCGCGCGTCAGGAACCCTGCGTCGCGCAGGGCGAACTCGTGTTGCCCATACGCTTTGATCACCGCCCGCGCCACGCCCAGCCGGACCGCGCCGGCCTGTCCGCTCACGCCGCCGCCGTTCACGTTGACAAGGACGTCCCAATTTCGGCGGACGCCGGCCAACTCGAGCGGTGCCACGGCGTCCTGCTGGTCGCGCAGCAGCGGGAAGTATTGCTCGACCGGGCGATGATTGATGAGGAATTTGCCGTCGCCGGGGATCAGCCGCACGCGCGCCACCGCCGTCTTGCGCCGGCCGGTACCCCAGTGCGGACCGGTCGGGGAGGCTTCGGGCGCGGCGGCGACCTCCGGGCTAGCCGGGATCGTCTCGGGGGGTGGCGCGGCGACCGGTTCCCCGCCGGGGACTGGCGTCGCTGCGCTTTCTTTCGGTTCGGAATCCGTCACGTTCGTCGCTCCTGCGGATTAAAGAGGCAGCGGCTCCGGCAACTGCGCCTGGTGGTTATGCGTGTCGCCCGCGTACAGTTTCAGCTTCTTCAACATCCGCGCCCCGAGGGCGTTTTTCGGCAGCATACGGCGGACCGCCGCTTCGAGTACCCGCTCCGGGTGACGCTCGAGCATAGTCCGCATCGTCGTTGTCCTGCGGCCGCTCGGGTAGCCCGAGTACCGCTGGTAGATCGTCTCGTCCTTCTTACGGAAACCGCTCACCTTGACCTTGCCGGCGTTGAGCACGATCACGTGGTCGCCGGTATCCAAGTGCGGCGTATATATGGGCTTATGCTTGCCCATCAAGACGGTGGCGATCCGGACCGCGAGGCGGCCGAGGACCTTGTCGGTCGCGTCGACGACGAACCACCGCCGGCTGGCGGCGGCCTGGGCGACGGTGGCCTGGTAACACTTGTTGGCAGTTTTCATGACACTTCCCAATGACCGGGACCTGCGCCCAACCGCAAAGACCCGAGCCCCTCAGTATATGGATCGGCCCGGGCCAGTCAACGGGCTGCCGGCGGAAATCGTGGCCGGAGCGGCGGCGCCGGAGGCCGGGTCTTCGTATACGGCGTTGGCCACGGGGGTCAACGCTACCGGCACGTCGTCCCGATCCGAGCCACAAACGGGTCAATGTCGGCGAACGTGACGTTGTGATCGCCGTTGCAATCGCCGTTGAGCCACGGACACGGCGTGTGCGTCCAGGCGGACTCGCCGCCCAGGGCCTGAACGAACAGGTCGATGTCCGCGAAGGTGACGTGGCCATCGCAGTTCATGTCGCCCGGACACAAGGCGGGCGGGCAGGGGCTCGGCGTGCAAGTCGTGCCGGCGCCTCGCCACGTGCCGGTGCAATTCGCCTGCGTCCCGAGCGTGCACGAGCCATCCGCGAAGCAGCAGGCTCCCGGCACCTCGCACTCGTCGGGAATGCCGTTGCTGTTGACGTCCTGACTGTGCGGCGGCATCGAGTAGCTCACCGTCACCTTGATCGTCGTCGGATTCGAGCCGCACGCGGTCGGGGTCACGCCGGACGTGGGTGACATGGCGATGGCCACGTTGCTGCCGCCGCTGGCCTTGAGGGTGTTGTACGTCGCCATGGGAACGGTCAGCGTGTCGAGTTGGTTCGGGGTGCACGAGAAGTAGCCGAGACCGCCGTAGGCCGTGCCTGCGGCCTGCCCGTTGACACTCACGTTCACGTAGTTGTTCTGCGGAAAGAGGTCTCCGAACGCGCTGAAGGTGAGGAGGACATCGCCGGTCGCGGTCGGCGGGGCGGTCAGCGTGAAGGTCTGCACGGTCGGGTAGCCGAACGGCGTGTACGCCGGCGAGGTGGCCGCGAAGTGCCCGACCAGGTCGCAAGCATCCAGTATGCCGTTGCTGTTGCAGTCGCTGCACCACGGACTGCCGTCGCAGTGGGCGCGATCGCACTCATCGAGCACGCCGTTGGAGTTGCAGTC
>PMMM01000227.1 GCA_003162245.1 Phycisphaerales bacterium | reverse complement strand
TAGTGACCGTCAGCGGGTTGTCGGTGCCGACGTAGTCGCCGGTCCAGCCGGTGAAGTGGTAGCCCAGGTCGGGCACCGGCGTGACCGGCGTGCAGTTGGCGCCATAGTTGACCGTCTGCGGGGTCGTACCGGTCAGCGAGCCGTGTGCGCCGGCCTGGAACGTCACCGTGTGCGTGTCAATCGCGAAGCTGGCGGTGATCGTCATGTCGGCAGTGACGTTGGTGACCGTCAGCGGGTTTTCGCTGCCCACGTAGTCGCCCGTCCAGCCGGTGAAGTGGTAGCCCAGGTCGGGCACCGGCGTGACCGCCGTGCAGTTGCTGCCGTAGTTGACGGTCTGCGAGGTCGTGCCGGTCAGCGTGCCATGGGCGCCGGCCTGGAACGTCACGGTGTGAACGGCGACGGTGGTAAAGATCTCCTCGCTGCCATATGCCGTGCCCGCCGAGTTTGTCGCGTAGGCCCGGACGTGATACGCCGTGGCGGCGCTCAGGCAGGTGAGGCTGCTGACGAAGGCGCCCGTGCCGGTGCCGTCGTTGGTCTTGTCGTCGGCGGTGGTCGGGTTGGCCGACGTGCTCCAGCAGACGCCGCGGGCGGTGACGTTGGCCCCACCGTCGGCGGCGACGTTTCCGCCGCACGCCGCCGTGGTGGTCGTGATACCCGAGACGGCGGCGGTGGTCACGGTCGGCGTGGTATTGGTCGTGACGTTGGCCGGATTGCCGGCCGCGGTGTCCGTGAAGTACTGCTCGTTGCCGGCCACGCCGTCATACTCGCAAACCATCACCCGATAGGTGGTGCCCGGAGACAGGCCCGTCACCGTGATATTCGTACCGCTGCCGTTGTAGACGCAGTACCAGCCGGTCGCGCCGATCTGCGTGCCGGTGCCAAACACGGCGCCAGCGGTGTAGGTCGTGTTGTTCGCGGGAACCGCCGAGCCGGAGGATGCCTGCTTCACGAAGGCCACGCACCCGCTGCCATTGCCGCGGGTCCAGTCGATGGTGGCCGCCGTTGCGCCGACACTGCTGAACATCACGTTGGTTGCCTGAATCGTGGGGGGCGCGGGGTAGCGCATCACCGTGGCCCTGTTGCCGTTTCCGGCGTCCTTGTACGCTACATAGGGCTCGTCGTTGTCAAAGGCCAGCGAGGTGTAAGTAGCGCTGCCGGCGGAGAACCCCGCCGTGCCGACCGTCTGCCAGCTCCCGCCGGTGTAACGCTTGACCGTCGCTTTGCTGCCGCTTCCGGCGTCCACGTACGCGACATAGGGCTCGCCGTTGTAAAAGGCCAGTGATGTGTAGGAAGCGGTACTAGCCGAGAACCCCGCCGCGCCGACCGTCTGCCAGCTACCACCAGTGTAACGCATGGCCATGGCCTTAGAGCTGTTGGCGACGTCCTCGTACGCTACGTACGGCTCGCCGTTGTAGAAGGCCAGCGATGTGTAGGGAGCGGCACTAGCCGAGAACCCTGCAGCGCCGACCGTTTGCCAGCTCCCGCCGGTGTAACGCTTGACCGTGGCTCTGGCGCCGTTTCCGGTGTCCAGGTACGCGACGTAGGGCTCGCCGTTGTAGAAGGCCAGCGATGTGTAGGGAGCGGTACTAGCCGAGAACCCTGCAGCGCCGACCGTTTGCCAGCTCCCGCCGGTGTAGCGCATGACCGTGGCCTTGTTGGCGTTTGCGACATCCAGGTATGCAACGTACGGCTCGCCGTTGTAGAAGGCCAGCGATGTATAAGAAGCGCTGCCAGCCGAGAACCCCGCCGCGCCGACCGTCTGCCAGCTCCCTGCGGTGTAACGCTTGACCGTGGCTTTGCTGCCGTTTCCGGCGTCCACGTACGCGACGTACGGCTCGGCGTTGTAGAAGGCCAGCGATGTATAAGAAGCGCTGCCAGCCGAGAACGCCGCGGCGCCGACCGTCTGCCAGCTCCCGCTGGTGTAGCGCATGACCGTGGCCTTGGAGCCGTTTGCGCCGTCCTCGTACGCCACGTACGGCTCGCCGTTGTAGAAGGCCAGCGATGTGTAATCCGCGGCGCCGGCCGAGAACCCCGCCGTACCGACGACCTCCCAGGCGGCCCGCGCCGCTGGCCCGCTGGCAGCGAACCCCAGCACCAACCCGATGGTGGCGACGACCAGCCCGCGTGCGTTCGATCTTCGGTTCACAGTCATTCCTGGATCCGTCATGCGCGCAGCAGCAGCGCGTCTCAGCGACGGCCCGACGTAGAGGGCTTCCATGCGCTATTCATCTTTATCGGCCAGTGGCCCGCGTGGCCTGCGGTTCGGGATTCCGGTCTTCCGGATACTCGGAGACCTGTGCATACCGAAAACTCCGTGATCGCTGCGATACAAGGACTTACGCCGTCCTCCGTCTCCCGGCCTACGACGCACGAGGGTCCATCACAGAATCCGAATTGAGGGCCCGCAATGACGGTCGTCGCCGGGTTGCTCCTACCTCCGTACGGTCGTTCTTGCGCGGCGGCCCTGGCAGCGCCCCCCGGCGAGCGGCCACGGCGCGGGCATGGCGGCTGGCCAGCTTAATTCCCGGCCCTCCGTGCGTTATTACTTACTGAGGCCCCCAAGCTCTCAGGGGGCTCACATCCACGTCCCGCCTCGCGTTCCACCGACTCAATCAAGCCAAGGAGTAGAGCCATGCCCATCGCTCGCGCTGCGCGCCGGGTCAGCCGGTACGCCGGCGCTGCATTCTGCGTGTCGGCCACCCTGTACACGGGCTGCGGCGAGACGCCGGTCACCAACCCGTCCCAGGAGGCCGTCCAGCAGGCCGGTCAACGCGCCGACCAAGCGACCCAACAGGCGGCCGAAGCCGAGCAGCAGGTCCGCCATGAGCGCCGCCTGCGCGACATCGATCGACTGCGTGGCCAGGCCGAGCTCGTTGAACTCAGCGGTCAGTTGGCCCTGCTGCGCGGACTGCTGGTCGCGTGCAGCGCAACCCTGCTGGCCCTGGCCGTCTGGCTGGCCGTCGAGATCCGCCGCCGGCGGGTCCTGACGTTCGCGGTCCAGGCCCTGCCGCCCCAGGAAGGAGGTAAGCCACGCGTCACATCCAACTCCGGCACTTCGCTTTCGTCGTCCTGATCGCCGTCCTGGCCCTGATCTGCTACGGCCCTTGCTGTGCGACCGGCCCGCCCCCGCGCCCCATCACCGAAGAGCAATTGCACGTCCTGAACCGCACGCTCGATGCGCTCCACGAAGAAGTCGTCGCAGCCCGAGCACCCAGCACCGTTCCGCTGATCCTGTTCGTGCTGTCCGTCTTGCTGCCGCTGGCCGCTGGAGTCTGGTTGCTGGCGCGCGCCGAACGCTCGGTCATCGGGATGGATGAGACGATCCGCACGCTGCTGCGGTGCGGACTGGCCGAGCCGGTGATCCGGCAGTACCTGCCACAGCAGACCCGGCCGGCGCTGCCCGGCCCTGAGGCACGTGCCCCAGAGCTCCCGGTACAACCAAGAACGCGACGGCGGCGCAGGCGCCGACGTCGGGGCCGCGCTGCACGCCGGTCCGCACAGGACGCCAACCCACCCGCACCTTCAACCCCCACAGGAGACAGTCCCATGCTGAAGCTCAATGCAGGTCTCTCGCGCAAGGTCGGTGAGCCGGACTACGGCAGCCGCGGCGCGAGCGTCAACCTCGAATTGGAAGTCGAAAGCAACCTCGTCAACGACTCCGACGGGCTCATGGACCGCATCCGCCGGCTGTTCACGCTGGCCCGGCAGGCGGTCGACGAGGAGCTGGGCCGAGCCGGGCCGTCGTCGGCCCCACGCTCGGGCGGCAACGGCAATGGCCAGCGGCCGGTCACGACGTCGCAGCTTGGGGCGATCCGGGCGATTGCCGAACGGCTGGGCGTGGACCCCGAGCGCGTCACACGTGACGTAGTCGGCACCGGGCTGGATGCTCTGACGTTGCGGCAGGCCAGCCAACTCATCGACGAGCTCAAACGCCGGGCTGGTGAGCCGGCCGGCCGGAGTAATGGGGACCGGCGATGACCGCGGCGGCCCGGTCGGTCCCCCCAGTCCGTTCGCTCTCCCGCACCGGCCGTGACTATCTCAGCTACACCCAGGTCACGACCTTCCAGCGCTGCCCGTTGAAGTGGCACTTCGAGTACGTCGCCCAGCGCCCACACGAGCGGGTGGGGGCGGCGCTAGCCTTCGGCAGCGCGATCCACACGGCGCTCGAGCTGCACTTCCGCGCCCTGCTGGCCGGCTGTACGGCTCCCAGCGGGCAGGAGCTGCTCTGCGGCTATGACCAGGCCTGGCAGGCCGACGCAGCACCGCCGGTACGGTACGGGAAGGGTGAATCGGCCCGGTCGCTGCAGGCGATGGCCAGCCGCGTGCTGGCAGCGTTCACCGGCTCGCCGCAGGCGCTGCCCGGCGGCGAGATCCTCGGCGTGGAAGAAGAACTCCGCCGGCCAATCCTCCCGGGCCTGCCCGATCTGCTGGCGCGCCTGGACCTGATTGTGCGGACCGACTCGGCACTGGTCATCCGCGACTTCAAGACGGCCCGCAGTCGGTGGACGGAGGCCAATGTCACCGAGGCGGCACCCCAGCTCCTGCTGTACGGCGACTTGGCCAGGCCGCTGGCTGAGGAGCTCGGCGACCTGGCCATCCGGCTGGAGTTCGTCGTGCTGACCAAGACCCGCTCGCCGAGCGTCGCCGTGCATCCGGTCGGGCTCGATCCCCACCAGCTCGGCCGCATCCGGCGCATCATGACCCAGGTCTGGCACGCCATGCAGACCGGCCACATCTATCCCAACCCCAGTCCCATGAACTGCGCTACCTGTCCGTTTCCACAGGCCTGCCGCACCTGGCGCGGCTGAGCCCCCTTAACCCAAATGCGCGCTGCGCCCCGTGCTCATGTCCAGCCGGGGAGGCTCTGCGCGCCGAGGAGTTCAACCATGTTGCTTTCGATCCGTGACGTGCCGCCCTACGAGCGACACCTGCTGTTCTGTTCAAACCTGGGCCAGGCACGGCCGCGCCGCCGCCGACACAGGGGGCGCGCGATCAACCACCCGCTCACGGTCTGCAATGCGCCAGCCGAAGCGGGCATGGTCGCCCTGGCTGCCCGGTCCGAGTGCCGCCCGCTTGCCGGTGTGGCGTAAACGCCATGTGCGCGAGCGACCTGGAGGCGCTGTATCGGGCGACCGAGACAGATCTGAGCTACGCACTGGGCGTGTTGGCACTACCCGAACTGGGCGTCGTCCCGGTGCTGCAGATCTTCTACGCGACCTGGACCCGGGAGATGCTCACGGCCATCCAGGCGCCGCTGGCGCGCGGGCTGGAGCTGGTCAGCTCCGTCGCTTCGGATGGCACGTCCGAGCTGCACCTCAGCACACGGGAGCAGGTCGCGCTGCGGGTAACCCAGGCCGGACAGACGTTCGTCTGGCAGGCGCCCGCGTGGGAGGCTCACCTGACTGGTGTGGCCACCGGCAGCCTGGCCCGGTTCGAGGCCGAGTGCCGCCGATGCGGCCTGTACTGGCTGGTGCTCCGGACGCCGGCCTGGACGTGCTTCGTCCAGGTCCAGTATCCGGCGGGGACCACGCAGGTCGGGGTGATCGAACCCTGCAGCTCGCCGTAAAGCGAACGCGTTGCCCAACCCCAGTCGAGCATCCTGTCCTGTTCAACCAATCTAAAGCCGGTCCGGCGCCATTAAGCGTGCCGGGCCGGCTCTTGGCGATGGAGGTTTCGAGATGATAGTTGCTGTTGCTACCGCACCCCCGGCTGTCGGCATCACGCTCGACCGGAAGGGCCTGCTGAGCGTCCTGGAGCGGGCGCAGGCCGTCGTACCCACACGGTCCTACAAACCCATCTTCGGCGGCGTGCGTCTGCATGCCCGTGACGACGTGCTGACGCTGGCGGTTACCGACGGCGGGGTGAGTCTGTTGGCCACGCTGGAGGCGAACGGCACGTTGCCGGCGTGCGTCGTGCCGTGCCGCGAGCTAATCCGGCGGATGCAGGCTTCCAAGGATCCCAGCGCCGTGCTTGCCCTGCGCAGCCGGCCGCAGCGGCTGATCCTCAACGGCGGTCGGGTGGAGCACGCCCTGCCCACGTTCCCATTGGACGACTTCCCGCCCGTGCCGGACCGCTGGCGAGGCGAGAAGCTCGTGATCGACCCCGTCGAGCTCCATGAGGCCCTGGCGGTTGCGAGCTGCGCCATGGCGCGCGACACGAGCCGCTACGCCATCAGCGGCGTGCTGCTGGAATCGGACGACCAGGGCTGCCGGCTGGTCGCGACGGACGGCCACCGGCTGGTCGCGGTCGACCTGCAGATGGTGGACACCAGGTTCAAGGGGCAGGCGCTCCTGCCGGCCCGGCTGGTGAAGCTGGTCGAGAAGCTCTCGGCCGGCGAGGAGGTGCCGCTGCTCCTCGCGGTCAAACCCAACGCGACCGACAAAGGTGAGAAGCTGCCGGCGGATCTGTTCGTCGCCGGGCCGCGCTGGCTGGTCGCCTGCCAGGAGGCCGACGGCCGCTTCCCGGTCTACCGCGACGTCGTGCCGGCCAGCGCATCGCGCTTTGCCGTCGATCGCAAGTTGCTGGCCGAGACGCTCCGGCAGGTGATGCTGGCCACCGGCGACCGCTCGCGCGCCGTGGCCGTCAGCTTGCGGCCGCGCTCCCTGGAGCTGTCGGCCTCTTCGGCCGAGTCCGGCAGCGCCAGCGCCAAGCTGCCGGCCAAGTTCCTGGGCGGCNNGGCGGCGACAGCGTCATCCACACGGGATTCGATCCCAAGCTCCTGCTGGAGGCCGTGAACACCCTGTCGGGCGAGCAGATCGTCCTCGACGTGGCCCAGAACGGCTACGCGCCTGACAACACGGTGTACAGCAAGGCGGCGTCGCTCTACGAAGCCCCCAACCAGGGCGGCAACGGTGCTGAGGGCAACGCGGCCGAGAGTTCACGCGTGCGCTGGGTCGTCATGCCGCTGAACATGGGCTACCCGGCCACACGCGAGTACCTGGGCAGTAATTTCAAGGAAGAGCTGGCCCATGCCTCCTGAGCGCTGTGCCTGGAAAGGCTGCCGAGCCCGCGAGATCGAGCTGACGTACTTGAGAAAGCCGCTGTGTGCCCGGCACTGGGAGCGGCTGTGCGAGTTGCTGGATGAGGGGCGTGAGGCGGAGGCCCGGCAGAGG
>PMMM01000217.1 GCA_003162245.1 Phycisphaerales bacterium | reverse complement strand
GTTGACCCTCGACCGGCGCGGCGAGGTCACCCGCGTGCCGCCGGGCCAGGGCGACGCGCGGCACGCCCTGGCGGCGGTCGGCCAACCCGCGATCGAGCCGGAGGATCTGGCAGTTTACGAGCGGGCGGCGGCGGCGGGCCGCGTGCGGTGCGCGGGCCGGTAGTCACCTCGGACAAAGAAACCGGAAGCGGCAAAGAACAGACAGGAGAACCAATCATGGCGTTAACGGTGGACCGCAACGTGGAGTTCTACGCGTCCGAAGAGCTGGTGGATTTCCCAGTCAAGGACAATGTCAAGATCTACAAGGGCGGCTTCGTGGGGCGCGACCGGGCGACTGGTTACGCGCATCCACTCGCCGCAGGCGACGAGTACCTTGGGCTGGCCTACCGCCAGGCCGACAACACGGCGAGCGGGCACGCCGCCGGCGGGATCAACGCCCGCCTGCATCAGAGCGTGGACATCGTGCATGCGCTGAGCGGCGTGACGCTAGGGGACGTGGGCAAGGACGTCTACGCCAGCGACGACGAGACGCTGACCCTCACGCCGACGGGCAACAGCCGCGTCGGCCGGATTGTCGCCGTCGAGAACACGAACCTGGCCCGCGTCCGCTGTCGGCCGGTGATGGCGTTGTGCGGGCTGCTCGACAACGCGCCGGTGGTGAGTCTGGCGGACGCCAGCGCGACGCTGACGCTCGACCACATGAACCGCACGCTGCTGATCGCCAACAGCGTGGCGCGGACGCTGACGCTGCCGCCGGTGGCCACCGTGCGGGCGGGCGGCTGGTTCCGGATCGTGAAGGCGTCGGCGGCCGCGGCGGCGGTGACGCTCGATGGAAACGCGTCCGAGACGATCGACGGAGGGGCGACGTTCGCCGCGATCGACGCGCAGTACGACACCGCGCTGGTGCTGTGCACGGGCAGCGAGTGGATCATCCTGAGTCGGGACATCGCGTAACACGCAGGAAGCATGGGCCTGGGGCCCGTTTCAGAGCCCGGAGCGCAAGCGACGGGTCGGCGGGCAACCGAACATTCTTGCCGAGAAGGAGCTACACATGGCAGTGGTTGTGGATACGGGATTGACGTCGCGGGCCGTGATTGGCCGCTTCTACCGCCGGCTGGAGGAATACGCCCAGGCGGCATGGTGGACCAAGCTGGCGCTGCACTTCGCCAGCAACCAGGAATCCGAAACCTACCGCTGGCTGGGCATGGTGCCGCAGGTGCGGCAGTGGGTCGGCGGGCGGCGGGTGCGCCCGCTGCGCAGCCAGGGCATCACGATCGTCAACAAGACATGGGAAGCCACGATCCGCGTCGACGCCGACGAGCAGCGCCGCGACAAGACCGGGCAGATCATGGTGCGGATTAACGAACTCGCGCGGCGCGTGGCGACGCACCCCAACAAGCTGTTGACCACGCTGCTGCTGGGCGGCGAAGCGGCAGCGTGCTACGACGGACAGTACTTCTTCGACACCGACCACAGCGAAGGGGACTCCGGCACGCAGTCCAACAGCATCAGCGCCGCGGCAACCACGCCCACCACGCCGACGGACCGCGAGATGTACGAGGCGATCGTCAAGGGCATCGCGCAGATCATGGCCGTCACAGACGATCAGGGCGAGCCGATGAACGAAGCCGCCCGGCAATTCCTGGTGATGGTGCCGATGCCGTTTCTGTCGTCGACGCTCGTGGCGTTGTCGGGCAAGGTCGTGGACGCGACCACCAATCCGCTGGCGTCCGGCGAGCCGTTCAACGTGACGTGGGTCGCCAACCCCCGGCTGGCGTGGACCACCAAATTCGCGATCTTCCGGACCGACGGCAGCACACGGCCCTTCATCTTCCAGGAAGAGCTGCCCGTGCAAGTCCAGGTCCTGGCCGAGGGCAGCGAGCTCGAGGTCAACGAAAACCAGCACCAGTACGGCGTCAAGGCCATCCACGAGGCCGGCTACGGCTTCTGGCAGGACGCATGCCTGGTGACCTTCGGCTAACGTCGTCGCGCAGTTGACGCGGCTGTGGGACCGGTATCGCACCGGTCCCACAGTTGCGGCCTGCAAGCAGCGGAGTGTTCGGCATGACTTATATCACGACGGATCAGCTCAGCCAGCGGTTGGGCGCCACGGTGTACGCCCGCCTGACGGATCGCGTGGACGGCACGACGGCCAGCACGACCGTCGCCCAGCAGATCATTGCCGACGCGGAAGCCGAGGCGAACAGCTACCTGGCCCAGCGCTACAAGACGCCCGTGGACCTGGCGGCGCACCCCGAACTGGCGGACGTGCTCCGGCTGCGTGTGCTCGATCTGGCGGAATACGCGGCCTGGAAGGGCTCGCCCTTTGTCAGCGATCCGCCGCAGCGTGTACTGGCCATCTACACGGCGGCGCTGCGGTGGTTGTCTGATCTGGCAACGGGGCGGCTGCCGCTGCCGGCAACTACGCCGCCCGACGCACGGACCGCGCAGGACGACACGCCCGGTTATGCCGCCGTGCCGCGCGCGTTCACGGCGGAGGAGTTGACGGGTCTCTAGCCAGGCAGTTGGCCGTCCGCGGCGGCGCGGCGGCCTGAAGGAGAGTGAACAATGGCCATTGCATTCGGCTCATGGATCTCGGCCCAGAGCGGCGCTGTGCTCGTGCCCGCGCAAGCCGGCAAGATCATCCGCGTCGTAAGAATCGTCATCACGAGCTGGGCCGCCGTAAAGGTCCAATTGCAGTCGGACCCGGGGCCGGACCCGCTCAACCTGACGGCGCCGCTGCACGTCGGCGTCGGGCTTCCGTTGGCTCTGCGGTTGGGGCGCGGCGGTGCGCTCACCACGCAGCGTGGCAAGGCCTTCGGGATCGCGAGCGCGTTCCAGGGCGGCGCCGGCGAATACAGCCTAGTCGCCTGGTACGACGTGGTGACCTGATGTTGCCCGACGTGCTCACCCAGCTTCCGTCGTTGGGGATCGCGGGGCTGCTCTTCGTGATGTGGTGGATCGAGCGTCAGGAACGGGCGCGGAGTACGACCGGGCTGCGCGAGGCGCTGCAACACGCGGGGCAGACTGCCGAAGTGAACCGGAATCTGCTGGACGTGATCCGGTCCAACACGGAGGCCCTGACGGCCTTGCGCGAGGAGTTGCGCGCCCATCGGGCCACCGAGGCGGAGTGCCTGACGCGGCTCGCCCACCAGCTCGACGATCTCGCCAGCGCGTGACGGTTCCGATTTCTTGGTTTTGGATTGCGCCGGCTGGCTGCCAGCCCGCATCTTGGAGGCCACATGGATCTGCAGAGTATTGTGCGAAAGGTCGACGTGCCGACGGCCCAGGCCTTCGTCTCCGCCGCGCGGCACGTGATCGATGCGCTATTGATCGAGGCGCATCGGGTGCAGGCCGCGCAGACGCCGCCGCCGCGCGACTACAACGCGGCCGAGTTGCCGCGCGCGGACGCGCCGGGCGGCTGGCTAACGAATGACGAGCTCCACGAAACGGCCCGCCGGTTGGCGGAGGCCATCGCCGCGGAAAAGTGGGTCGATGGCTTCGTGCTGGCGCTGCAGATGCTCGCGGCGCTGGGAGGTGCCCTATGAACGCCGCCGGGATTGCGGGGCGCCGGCAGCGCGGGCTCTTGCTCGGCGTCGCCGTGACGGCCCTGGCGCTTGGCGGCTGCACCCGCGAGTCGGTACGCACGGCGCTCGAAACGCAGCGCCGGGCGGACGACGTCGAAGAGGCCGTCGTGCAACGCCAGCATGAGGCCCTCTGCGTGCTCCTCTATCGCGATTCCTTGCGCCGGCTGGCCGAGCGCGGCGTGGTGCTCGACGACGCGCAGCGGGCCGCGCTGAGCGCCGTCTGGGGCGATCGCGATCTGATCGAGTTCTGGGCCGTGCAGCACGAGCGCGCGAAGGCGCTGCGGGTCGCGGGCGTGGATATGAAGCTCGCCGCCGATCAGTCGATCGTGGATCTGCTATGGAAGCAGCTCGCAACGCGCGAAAGCCGCGTCGAACAGGGGTTGGCCGCGCAGGCCGCCAGCGACGCCGCCAGCGCGCTGCCGCCCCAGGAGGAATGACATGGACACGAACACGTCGTCGTGGCGGCGCTGGTTATGGCCGCTGCGCAGTCGAAAGGTACAGGTCGCCCTCGCCACGATCATCGTGGCCTACGCCGCCCAGGCCGGCCTGGCCGTCAGCGATGACACGGTGCTGACCGTGCTCGGCGTCGGTGTGGCGCTGATTCTGGGGATCGCACACGAGGACGCGGGCCGCGCCGCCGGAACTTCGTAGCCCTCTGTGGCCCGCGCCGCACGATGCTGGTCCGCAGCGCTCGGCGGGCCACTACGGCTCGCGGAGCACTTCGGCCGTGAAAAGCAGCACCTCGGTGGCCGGATCGCGCCAAGCCTCGGCCGGCAGGCCGGCCTTCTCGTGGCAGCACAGACCGAGGAACGTCTCCTTGGTCATGTGGTGTTCCACCGCCACTTGCGGCAGGAACAGCCCGCGCCGCAAGCCGCGCCGCACGAGCACGCCGTGCCGGCCGAGCTCCAGCTCATCGAGGCTGCGCATGCGCTGGGGCGGTGACAGAATCGACACTTCCACCTGCACGTCCGACAACTCGCCCGGAGCGACCGGCGAAAAACGCGGATCGCCGGCGGCCGCGCTGATCGCCGCCTGCCGCACGGCCTCGGCCAGGGGCAGGCGGTCGTCGAGCACGCCCATGCAGCCGCGCAGCCGCCCGTGCTTGTGCAAAGTGACGAAAACACCGCTGTATGCACGGGGTTCCGCCGGTGCAGATGGCGCGACGGCAGCGTCCGCGCGCCGCGCCGTGTGCTCGATCACCTGGCGCGCGAACATCAGCCAGGCCGAGGGGGTCGGCCCAGGCGTTGTCATGGGTGGCTCGATTGATCGTCCGGGGGCGCCCGGCCCATGCGCGTTAACGCCAAATCGACGGGCCGCAACGTACTCCGGTCCGCATCGGGACGCCGTTTTGATCCTGATCGCCGGCGGCGCAGAAGCGCTAGGTCTGCTGTTTCTTCTTGATGACCAGCACCACGATGAGGAACACGAGCGCGACGCCGATGATGAGCCATTGGGTGTTTGAAAAAAGGAATTCGGCCAGAGTCATAGCATGTCGTCCTTCCTGAGTAGGTCAGTGGCTCCGCCGCGAAAGACTCGCGCGCCAACGTTGAGCTTAGTTAATCGGACGCGACGGTCGCTGTCAACCACGATTGGCCGGCGGGAGCGTGATCGGGCATGGGGAGCAAAGGTGCATCCAGTGCTGCCGGCTCGAGTCGGCGCGCGGTTTCACCGGCAACGGCCGTTCGCGCGAGGATCGCCCGACCACTAGACCACCCCCATAGAGCTGAACAGCGGTCGCCTGGTTCCCACGAGCAGCCGGATGTTACGACAAGTGGCTGCGCGACGGGAGTCTGGCGCGCCGCCCGGCGGACTCATCTGCAACTTACTGCAAGATAACGTGTTATGCCCGTTCGCCTTCGGATGAGAGTCGTGGCGGCACTTAACCCCCGTGTGTGACCGGACCGACCTGGGAAGCGCCGGTCCCGCGGCCGCCTCGACGAGCTTACCTCCCCGGGAGCGGTTGTCCTTCAAAGCGGCAACGCCGCGAACCGATGGGATTGCCAGGCTGCGCGTGCGCGTTTTTCGAGCCTGACGCGATTTGTGCAGAACCGCTTGACGAGTCTTAAATTCGAGATTATACGATTCAACCTGTTTTTGCGCGTGTGTCTGTGTCGTGTCAAGGGTATTGGCGCGGTTGACGGTCGGGGGGCATTCCGCGCGGTGCGCAGCAATTCAGGATGCACAGGTCCAAAGAGGAGTTGCACATGTCAGGACGACTGCAACGGCTCGGTCTGCTGGTTGCGCTGGCGACAGGCCTTTGGGCGGCTCCGGTCATGGCCGACGAGGGGTCGTCACGGGCCCCGGCGGACGACAAGGACAAGATGGCCCGCTTGGAGGCGCTGCTCGAAGCGCAACAAAAGAAGATCGACACCCTGGAGCAGAAGGTCGCGACCGCCGGTCAGCAGGACACCGACCGGGCCCGCGTGGAGCAGATGAAGCAGCAGATCCGCGAGGTGCTCAGCGAGCAGGAGTTTCGCGAGAGCCTGATGCCCACGACCGTGCAGGCGGGGTACGACAAGGGCTTCTTCATCCGCAGCAGCGACGAGAAGTTCCAGATGAAGTTCAACGGGATGCTGCAGTTCCGCTGGACGTACTACCGGTCGCAGCCGAAGAACCACTATTTGGCGCCGGGTTTCAAGCGGCACGATCGCACGGGCTTCGACATCGCGCGCGGGCGGTTCCGGTTCAGCGGCTACGTGTACACGAAGGACCTGACCTACTTGCTCGAGCTCGACATGAGCTCGCCGTCCGGCTACGACACGCGGCTGTACTACTACTGGATCAACTACCGGTTCCTGGATGAGTTCCAGTTCAAGGCCGGTATGTTCCGTGTCGCGAGCACGCGGGCGAACTTCATGTCGACGTCAACCATGCAGTTCGTCGAGTACCCGATGATGGACGCGGTGTTCGGGTACAACAACGGCTTGGGCGTACGGGCTTGGGGCCAGTTGTTCAAGAAGCGCGTGGAATACTACGTCGACGTGGTCAACTCGCTGAACACGGCGGGTACCCAGACCATTACGACCGATGAAGACTGGTACACGAACGGCCACGACAGCAACCCGGCCATCCTGGCGCGGGTGGTCTGGCACGCGCTCGTCGGCGAGGCCAGCGTGCCGCTGGAGGACACGGCCCACTTCGATACGCCTTCCGACATCGAGCGGCACACGCAGCCCGCCCTCGACATCGGCATGCACTACGTGTTCGACGACAATTACCACGACGTCGGAACCGGGACGCTGCGCATCCCGTTCCCGCGGCGGACGACTCGCGCCGGCGGATTTGGGCTAACCAGCGCCGAGGGTCTGCAGATCAACCAGTTCGGGTTCGACGCCGCGTTCAAGTACATGGGCTTTTCGATCAGCGGCGAATACGTGCTCCGGATTCAGGACGTGCGGAATTCAGACCACCGCCCGTTCACGCCGCTCTACCTCCTGACCGGCAACGAGTCCACCGACACGCAGCAAGGGGCGTACGTGCAGTGCGGCTATTTCCTGCCGATTCCCGGGCTCGAAAAGAAGCTCGAGATTGTCGGGCGTGTTGGCGGGGTTTCCACGCTGGCGGGTAAGCAGCACGGCGATTGGGACTACGGCGGAGGCTTGAACTACTACATCGATGGGCACCGGGTGAAGCTGCAGACCGACATCACGAAGGTCACGGAAGCGCCCATCTCTGCCCCCGCGTACAGTATGGCGAACGTCAACGACAGCATTCTGGTGTGGCGGGTCCAGCTTCAGGTCGCTTTCTAGCGATGTCCCTGAATGAAACCTGCGACTTCGGCAATCCACGGAGGATGTGACATGCTACGACGCGTGCAGCGGTGTTTGGTTCTGTTGGGAATGGGGGCCGCGGCCCTCGCGTTTGGCCCATGCAGCCCGACGTATGCCGATCTCACCAAGATGATCCAGGTGTCGGGCGACGACGTCATCAAGACCGCCTCGAACGGGCTCTTCGACATCCCCACGTTCACCAACGGCCAGTGGACGACGAAGGGCGATTCGGACTGGGATCGCTGGGTGCGCCTCCCGCTGACCACCTTCGCCCAGAGCGGCTGGAACAACTTCGTCGACTCCAGCGTGCCGCAGGATCCGGCGGACGCGTTGCGCAGCGGTGCCCTGGTTCGGAAATAATCCCCCTGCGGCCCGGCTCGTCGAACTGGCCTCGGGCCACGCTTGCCACAGCGGGCGTGGCCCGTTTGTCTGCGCCGACGTTGCGATACCCCCTGGAACTAACTAACGGTGCTGAACCTGCGTCCACAGCAGGTTGGCCGTGTAGTAGCGCGGAATGAGTTCCGGCGGGATCGCCCCGCTCAAATCGCCGGGATTGACGGGCGGGACATCGGGATACCAGTTTCCGTTGTGCTCGCTCTCGGGGCCGACCTGGATGGGCTCGCCCGGGTACCAGAGGCACGCGTTGGCGGTGTTGACCGGTTCCGAACGCTCAGGGTGAAAGAACACTCTGGCCACGTGGCCATCCTGGAACAGCAGGTTGGCGGATCGCCCGCGGTGCCGCCAGTCGATCGTGTTGTCGTACTGCGTGGGGTAGTCCGCGTCATGGCCGAGCAGCATGTACCCGCTCAAGTTGTAGATGGCGGTCCAGCGGCTGTCGCCGGCCAGAATCCGCTGCGCAGTGTAGCGCTCGTGGTTCTCGAAACGCCGCGGATGGGTATCCCCGGGCGGCGCGAGACTCTCGTACCAGTTCCAGCCGCCGGCGGATAACGGCACCCCGATCCCGTAGCTGTACTCGATCACCGGCCCGTTGGGACTGCCGCCCGTCGAATCTCGGCCGGCGGCACTGCCCAGGGCCGCCGCAGATGGCGGACGGCCTTCCGGACAATACCCAACCCCGGCGCTGGCGAGTTGACGGCTTTCAACGAGCACGTCGAGCCAGGTATACCGTGCCGGGTAGCCGCCGTCGTCCCAGAACGGGTAGTACCTGTATTCTGTGTACGTGCCTTCGAGTGCCAGGCCGATCTGTTGGAGTTGCGCGCCGCAGCGTGCCGCCATGGCTTGCCGGCGCGCCAGCATGATGGGCGGCAGGGTGATCGCCAGCAGCAGCGCGATGATCCCGATGACGACAAGCAGCTCGGGCAACGAGAATCCCCTCGACCCCCCGGAGCGCTTGTGTCCAAGGGCGTTTTCGCGGCTGCGGAACAGACTCACGAGGTTACTCACCTCCAGCCTGAACTGTCCGCCGTCCCGGGCAAAACCTGGGCGCCCAACTCCGTTGAGACGCGCACACCACACCTACGACCATCAGTCCGAACTGAGGACGCTCCCCAGCCGACGGTCCAACCAATATAAGGATAACCGCTCCCGCGGCACATTCAAGTCTCTTTTTTGCTGGAGCACATGAGTTATCGGGCGGTCCGGGGTGGCTCCGGCGACCGGGCGCTTCACGTCGCCCGACACGCCGCCTTTTGTACGCCTCGAACGGTGCGAGAACGCGTTTGTTTATCGGCCGTTCACTGGCCGGACTTGAGGGCAAGCGGGCCACGACCGACCCGGCCGTGCCTGCCCCGACGAACCCACGTATACTGAGTGCATGATCACCTGTGCGTTGCAGTCGGGCTCGAACGGTAACAGCATCTACGTCGAGAGCAACGGGGTCCGCCTGCTGTTCGACGCCGGCATCAGCGGACGGCAGGCCGCCACGCGGCTGGCGAGCCACGGGCGCAACATTCGACAGGTCGACGCCCTGATCCTGTCCCATCTCCACGCGGACCACACCCGCTGCGCCGGCGTGTACCAGCGCCTCTTTCGCCTCCCGGTCTTCGCAACTCCGGCCACCGCACACGCAATGGCCCGCGGGCCCGGCCGGCCGCCAGACGTGCGACCCTTTCAGCCAGGCGACACGCTCGACTTCGGCGACGTCCGCGTACACACGCTCCCGACGCCGCACGATGCCGCCGACAGCGTCGCCTTCGTCATCGAGCACGGCGACAAGCGCCTCGGCGTGCTGACGGATCTGGGGCACCCGTTCGCGGCGCTGGTCCGCACGCTTCCCACCCTCAACGCCGTCTACCTGGAAAGCAACTACGACCCGCACATGCTGGCCGTGGGCTCCTACCCGCCTGAGCTGAAAACTCGCATTTGCGGCGTTGCCGGGCATCTTTCCAACGACGAGGCCGCGGCGTTGCTGGCGCGCTGCGACCGACGGCGGCTGCGCTGGGCGGCCCTGGCGCATCTGAGCGAAGAGAACAACCACCCCGACGTAGCGTTGCGCACGCATCGGTCCATTTTGGGCGACGACTTCCCGCTGACGGTGGCCAGCCGATACCGCGTCTCCGAGCTGCTGCACGTCTGAGCGGCCGGCGTGCGTCGCAGAGGACGTGCACCTCGTCCGGCAGAGTATCGAGGCTCACGGTGGCCAGCGCCCCGATGCGCCGCCGAAGGCCTGGCTGACTGCGCGAACCCCGGCTCGCGCGTGACTTCACCGGCTGCTCCGCGAAAAGGGCACGCGGAACACGTAGGTGCCGGAGCCGATGCGGTACGCTGGACCGTCGCCTTCCGTCTCCTCGGCCGCGACCCCCGGCGCCTGGGTGATCGGTTTGCCGCTTTCGGTGATCGCCGCCGGATCATCCGTGGGCACGTAGACTGTCGCTGAGGTATTGGGAGGCACAGTCACCGTCACGTCGATGTACCCGCCGTCGATCTTCCACGCACACGCGATCGTCCCGTGGATCGAGCGGTACTCGCCCTTGGCCCACGTCAACCCGCCGCCGGGTTGCGGGCGGATTACGAAGTGCTTGTACCCCGGGTGGGCTTCGTCGGGGCTGATACCGAGGATCGTGCGGTACATCCATTCGCCGACGGAGCCGAGCGCGTAATGGCTGAACGAGTTCATGCCGGGGTCCTGAAACCCGCGGCCTTCGACGAACCCGTCCCAGCGCTCCCAGATCGTCGTCGCCCCGTGGTCGATCGCGTAGCCCCACGACGGCATCGTACGGTTGTTGATCAGCCGGTAGGCCTCCTCGACATACCCGTACCGCGTCAGCTCGTGCATCAGGCAGATCGTGCTGTGAAAACCAGTCGAAATGTGGCCGGCGTAGGTGTCGAACGCTGCGAGCATGTAATGGGCAGCGGTCGTGCGGCGAGCCTCCGGCAACAGGCCAAAACTGAGGGCCAGCGCGTAGCCCGCCTGCGTGTTGCCCTCGATCCGCCCGTCGGCATCGACGTAGGCCGCGTTAAAAGCGTCGCGAATCCGGCCGGCGAGCGCGTGGTAGCACGCTGCGTCATCAGAATGCCCCAGAACCGTCGCCATGCGCCCGACCAACTCCGCCGCGCGGGCGAAGAACATCGTCGCAAAGACCTCCTTGGGGACTTCCGCGCCCTTCATCGGCCAGTCCGCGAGCTTCAGCGTGTCGGCGTTCAGCCAATCGCCGTAGTCGTTGCCGCGCGACTCCTTCCACAGCAGCTCAGGGTTCTTCGCGTGGACATAGTCGATCCAGCGTTTGGCGGATTCGAAGTGGCGTTCGAGCAGTCGCCGGTCGCCGTAGTTCACGTACGCGCACCACGGGACGAAAACGCCGGCGTCGCCCCAGGCGGGTGCGCTGGAGAAGCGTACCGCTGGATCGTACGGATGCGGTGCGAAGTCCGGGTAGCGGCCGTCTTCGGTCTGCGCATCGCGGACATCCGGAATCCATTTCGTGAAGAACGCCGCCATGTCGCGGTCGAAGCACGCGGTCTGCGCGAACGCCAGAATGTCGCCGGTCCAGCCGAGGCGCTCGTCGCGCTGCGGGCAGTCGGTCGGCACGCTCATCATGTTCGCCCGCTGTGTCCAGGCGATGTTCTCCGCGAGCTTGTTCAGCAGCGAACTGGAGCATTCGAACCGGCCGGCCTGGCTCGCCGCGGAGTGAAAGACGCAGCCGATCAGTGTGCCGGGGGCCGGCGGGATCGGCGGGCCCGTCACCTCGACGTAGCGGAAGCCATGATATGTGAAGTGCGGCTCCAGGTTCTCCTCGCCGCACCCCGCCAGAGTGTATTGATCCGTCTGGCGCGCGCCGCGCAGGTTCGCCGTGTAGAGCGTGCCGTCGGGGTTGAGCACCTCGGCGTGGCGCAGCGTGATCACTCGGCCGGCCGGCCCGCGCACGCGGAGCCAAACCCAGCCCGCGAAGTTCTGACCCAGATCAAAGACGTACACGCCGGGCGCCGGTTGACTGACGGCAACGGCCGTACGCTGCTGCGTGATGCGAATCGGCTCGTTCGGCTGGGCGCACAGCGCCGGTCCCGAGTACGCCGCGTCGACGGCTCCGTAGACGCCGGCGTGCTGCCACCGTGAACCGTCGAAACCAGGCCGGTCCCAGCCCGGCAACTCGCGGCGGACATCGTAGACCTCGCCGTCGAGCAGGTCCGCCGCACGGATCGGCCCGTCGAGCGTGACCCGCCAGCTCTCGTCCGAGACGACCGTCTGGGTCCGTCCATCGGCAAGCTCAACGTCCAGCCGCAGGAGGAGCTGTGGCCGCGGCCCGTAAATCCCGCGGCTGGGCCCGCCGGGGACGATGCCCGTCAGCCCGATGCGACCGGCGTACCAGCCATCGCCGAGCATCGCACCGACGGCGTTTTGACCCGCCCGCAGCAGATCGGTGACGTCGTACGTCTGGTACTGAATGCGCCGGCGGTAGTCGGTCCATTCCGGCGCCAAGACGTGGTTGCCAACCCGCTGGCCGTTAATGTGCAACTCGTACAGGCCGCGCGCGGTCACGTAGACGGTGGCCTGCTTGATGCCGACGCCGGCGTCGGGGACCGCGAAGCTCGTGCGCAGCATGGGCGGCGGCAGCGGTTCGGTAGGAGCGCTGGCCGGCGGCGCCCCGTCCCCGATCCACTTCGCACCCCAATCCGCGGGGTCCAGCAGGCCCATCGACCAGTGCGCGGGCTCGCTCCACGGCGAAGGCTGGTCGTCCGCGCGACGGGAACCGTCCGGTCCGCATGCCTCAACCCAAACGCGCACTTTCCACCACACCCGTTGCCGCGCGCCCAGCGGCTTGCCGGTGTAGACCACTTGGATCGACTGGTCGGAGACCACGTGCCCCGTGTCCCACAGGTTGCCGTCGTCGCGCCCCAGCGCGTCCGGGCTGTCCGCGGCAATGACGTGGTACGCGTGCTGTATCACGCCGCGCCGCATGTCAACCAACTCCCAGGACAGCCGCGGCGCACGCTCGTCAAGCCCCATCGGGTCGGTCAGATACTCGCAGCGCAGGTTGCGCGGGGCGGACGCCCCCCTCGGTATCGGCGGCGCGGCGAAGCTCGCGCACGCTGCGCTGCTCAGCAACGCGGTGCTCACGACGATGCGGCCGAGCACGGCGGGTCCTCGGGAGAGTTGAACAGCCTGCTCCGTTGCGCCGGGGATATGCACGGCGGCGCACACGCCATCAGAGCGCGGAGCGCGAGCGCCAGATTCTGGCTCGGCCCGCTTCTCAGGGAAAACCCTCGCCGACGCGCAGGTCGGAGCGCAGGGCACCGCGACGCACAGGGGCGGCTGCTGCGCCCTACGGCTGCTTGGGCGGCTCCGGCACCGCGGCGGCGGGCTCGGGCATTTGGACCGGGCGTGCCGGCGGCGGATTACTGCGCCACTCCGTCAGTTTCTCGTCGAACTTGGCGACCTGGTCGGGCGGCAGTATGGGCCGCACATCCCGCACAAGCTGCTCCGTCCGCTCCTCCATCGCGGCCTCGTCCTTGGGGCGATCCACCAGCAGGCTCTTGCGGAAGGCGTCAAGAACGTCTTCCAGCCGGCGGTCCCGGTCCGGCGTGAGGCCGAGTTCGCGAACCGCGCGCAGCACGTGCACCGGCCGCAAAGTCGCCGACTGCGGGTTCTTGGCCAACTCGCGCACCTGTGGCAGGCGCGATTTCTGCGGCTCGGTCAGCACTTGCACCAATGCCTCGAAGAAGTTCTTTTCCGCCCGTACGTCGGGGGCCAGCTCGCGCAGCTCAGCCCGCAACTTCTCCACGAGGTCCTCGTTGCCCTGCTCCCGGGCGGCCTGAATCTCAGCCGACCGTTCCTGCAGCTTCTTCATCATCTCCGTGCGGTCTTTCTGCCCCTCGGCCAGTTCCGCGTTGAAGGCGGCGATCAACGCCTCCATCTGCTGGGTCTGCTGCTCGTTGAGCTGCAGCCGTTTGCAGATCCAGCGCAGCTTTGCCTCCCCCTGCAGCCCGCTGTCCTCAACCGGCCGCGTTGC
>PMMM01000219.1 GCA_003162245.1 Phycisphaerales bacterium | reverse complement strand
CCGGTGCCACACCGCCGAGCGGGCCGTCAAGGCAGGCTCTGGCACTGCGTGAGCGTCTCAAGTATTCCCCAGGAAGAGAGGGAAAGCAAAGTGGAGAGGAAGGGTTGGCGGAGTTTGGCGGCGGTGAGCGGAGATTGGCGGAGAATGATGAGTGATGAGTGAAGAGTGAAGAGTGATGACTTGAGGCAGAAGGGACGGAGGGACGAAGGGACGCGGGTGGGCGGGGACGGCGGGGAGAAGTTATCTGGGCGGCGCGCGTTCAGCCGGTGTCCCCGGGGCACGGGTTGGCGGGGCCGCAGCGCAGGCTGGATACGAACATGACGTGCACGTACCGGCACGACGCCAACGGCCACCGCGTCTCGTCCGCGTGCGGCAAGCAAGAAATAGGTGCCTGTGGGGCTGTTGAAAAACAGGAAGAAATGAGCCGGGGACGCGGCAAAGTGCCCTTCAGACTCCCCGGAGCGGGTGATGCCCGGATCGACGCCCCTTCTTCAACAGCCCCCTGTCCCCCGGTTTACGGCGGGTTTACCCCGGTTTACTCGCGGTTTACCCGGTTTACCGCGACCAGCGCGAATGCCAGCGCGCCAAATCCCCGCTTCATGTCAGGTTCTCCATGGTTGATCGAATCGAGTGCGCGAAATCGCCCCTCACGGGCTTGAGGGAAACCCCCGGCCGTCCAGTCCTATTCCAGTAACGGTGTCCTGGGCGACGAGCTTATTCAGCCCATCAGTGTTCACATATCCGGCAATGCTGGGAAATGACAACGTGGTGTCAGTCACCCAAAGATCGTTGGCGGTGAGCGCGCAAAGGACGCCGTCTTCGACCCCTCTGACCTCGGCGAACCGTTCTGGGCTCAACGGTGGCGCCTTGCCGGGATCAGATACGTTGACGACAACGAAGACCCGTCCATGCTTTGCGAGCGCTCGGTACACGTCGGCCTCGACCTTGCCGCCACTACCCCAAAAGCGGCCCCGCGCCGGCTGCGTCGCCGGGTCGCCGGCCTTCGGCGGGGGCAGATCCTCCTTGACCACATGCGCCGGACGCGACACAAACGGCTTTTCATCGAGGCATATCGCTGCCACATCCGCAACGGCCCTCAGCTTCTCCAGCGCCGAACGTCTCGCGTAACCGAGGATGCATGGCGTGGTTTGGAACGCGTACTCCACGTGAAACTCGGCCGCCGTGAGTCGCGACAACACCCCGCCCTCGAGCCTCCCGATGGCGCCCGTGGTGCCCGCTGAGGCCGCGTTGCCCGTCGACTCACGCCTGAGCTGGACCTGCACGTAGACGGCGCCGGCAAGGCCGGCGAGGTTGCGCCAGGGTTCCTTGACTTTCTCGGCCTTCTCCAGGGCCACGTACACATCCGGGTGGACCTTGCCATACTGCTTGGTCCAGGCCGCGTCATCCAGTCCCAGCGCCTCGCGCTGCTCCGGCGGCACGATCTCCGCCTCGCTCTGGGCGTAGCGCGTCCCGATGACGTTCGGGTCCATGTCGCGCGCCGGCCCTACAGCGGGCCTCTGGCGCGCCGGCGGGTCCGCAAGCACGCGGCTGCCCGGGACCAACAGCCCGACCACCAGTGCCAAGAGCAACCCGGCCGGTCTTGCGTTCATGACGGTATCCTCTCCCGACCCGGCCCGACTCTCGAAACAGGACTGTCAGGCCGCGTCTTACCCATGCCGGGCGCCGGCGGGTCGCACAAACCCCGCTTTTTCGGACCCTCTAATCCAACTGTGCATCACCTTTGCCGAAAATCAACCGAGAGACGCAAAAAGCTGCTCCCGAATCCCGTCCGCCGAACGTTGCCAACCGCGCGCCCGGCCGAAACCGCTCCCTAGCCTCGCCGGCCGAAGGTTGCATAGCAGTCCGCCGCAAAAGGACCTTCGGCGCCGGGGACCGCTCGCGAGGGCCGTGTTTTCTCGCATTCTACGTCGGCCACGGGGGGCCGACGCTACGTCTGCGGCGGACTGCCAGGGGTGGCGCGCCGTGGCGAAGTTGGCAACCTTCACGCCGTAGCGTCCTACGCGGCCTCCGCCGTGCCAACGACGCCCCGCCACCGCCGAAAATTGCCAACAGAATGACCCGGCGTGGCCGTTTGGCCGGCCCCGGACCGCTTACTGCCGTGCGCGGCTCGGACACGAGCGGTTGCCGGCCTCCCGACACGCAATCGTCTCGCCGCCGCGGCTCGCTTATAATGCCCGCACAGGATTGACGGCCCCAGAGGACGGGTGACTACCCCGCATGGACCAGAACCTCATCCGCAATTTCTCGATCATCGCCCACATCGACCACGGCAAAAGCACCCTGGCCGACCGGCTGCTGCAGATCTCCGGGGCTGTCGCCGAGCGCGACCTCAAGGAGCAGATCCTCGACGACATGGACCTCGAACGTGAGCGCGGCATCACGATCAAGGCCTCCGCCGTCACGCTCGACGTGGTCGTGGACGGCCAGACCTACATGTTCAACCTGATCGACACGCCCGGGCACGTCGATTTCCACTACGAGGTCGATCGGGCCCTGGCGGCCTGCGACGGGGCGCTGCTGGTGGTCGACGCCACGCAGGGCGTCCAGGCCCAGACCGTCGCCAACGCCTATGCCGCCGCGAACAACAACCTGGAGATCATCCCGGTCATCAACAAGATCGACCTGCCCGGCGCGGCGCCCGAAGACGCGGCCATCGAGGTCGAGCACGTCCTCGGCATCCCCGCCGACAACGTGCAGTTCGTCTCCGCCAAGACCGGTCTCGGCGTCGTGGACCTCATCGCCGCCATCGCCAGGGTCCTCCCGCCCCCCAAGGGCGATCCCGACGCCCCGCTCCAGGCCCTCATTTTCGACTCCGAGTACAACGATTACCGCGGCGTCATCTGCTACCTGCGCATCATGAACGGCACCATTCGCAAGGGCCAGAAAATCCTGCTCATGGGCCGCCAGCGCACCTACCTCGTCACCGACCTCGGCAAGTTCCGCCCCCAAATGGCCCCCTGCCCGCAGCTCGCCGCCGGCGAAACCGGCTACCTCGTCGCCAGCATCAAGAGCCTGCACGACGTCACCGTCGGCGACACCGTCACCGACGCCGGTCACCCCGCCACCGAGCCGCTGCCCGGCTACCAGCCGCCGCAGCACATGGTCTTCTGCGACTTCTACCCCTCCAGCGGCGAGACGTACGACGCCCTCCGCGAGGCCCTCGAACGCCTCAGCCTCAACGATGCTTCCTTCAGCTTCGTCGCCCAACACAGCGACGCCCTCGGCCCCGGCTTCCGCTGCGGCTTCCTCGGCCTCCTCCACATGGACATCGTCCAGGAGCGGCTCGAACGCGAGTGCGGCGTCAGCGTCGTCCAGACCGCCCCGAGCGTCACCTACGAGGTCGTCCTCCACGACGACACGACGAAGCGCGTCGAATCCGCCGGCGACCTGCCCGATATGGGCACCATCGCCGAGCTGCGCGAGCCGATCGTCGAGGTGGCGATCATCACGCCCGCCGACTCGATCGGCAGCATCATGCAACTCGCCGAGCAGCGCCGCGGCGAGTTCAAGAAGCAGGAGTACCTCTCGCCGACGCGCGTCATGCTGACATACTCGTTCCCGTTTAACGAGATCCTCTACGACTTTTACGACAAGCTGAAGAGCGTTACCCGCGGCTACGGCACGATGGACTACCACGTCACCGGCTATCGCGCCGGCGACCTCGTCAAGCTCGACATTCTCGTCAACGCCGTCCCGGTCGACGCCCTCAGCCTGATCTGCCACCGCAGCAAGGCCGAGGCCCGCGGCCGGCGCTTCCTTATCAAGCTCCGCCGCCAGATCGAACGCCACCAGTTCGAGATCGCCCTCCAGGCCGCGATCGGCAGCAAGGTCATCGCCCGCGAGACGATCAAGCCCTTCCGCAAGAACGTCACGGCCAAATGCTACGGCGGCGACGTGACCCGCAAGCGCAAGCTGCTGGAGAAGCAGAAAGAGGGCAAGAAGCGGATGAAGACGATCGGGCGGGTCGAGATCCCCCAAAAGGCGTTCATGACCGTGCTGGAGCCGGAGGATTAGATCGGCGCTGGGCTTCGAAGACTCAGCCCGGCCTGCGCGTTGACTCGGCCCACATGTAGGCGCCCGGCCCCGTTACAGCACCTCGTCGCCCTCTTTGCGCTGAATGTCGGCTCCGAGTGCGCGGAGCTTCTCGTCGAACCGCGCGTAGCCGCGGTCGAGGTGATAGACGCGGTGGATCCGCGTCGTGCCCCGCGCCGCCAGCCCCGCCAGCACGAGGGCCGCCGACGCCCGCAGGTCCGACGCCATCACCGGCGCGCCCACCAGCCGCTTGACCCCCTCCACGATCACCGTCGGCCCCTCTTTCCGCAGCCGCGCGCCCATCCGGTTTAGCTCGGCGACGTGCAGGTACCGGTCGGGGAAGATCTTCTCCGTGATGATGCTGTTGCCCTCCGCCAGGCACAGCAGGGCCATCATCTGCGCCTGAAGGTCGGTCGGGAAACCCGGGAACGGCTGCGTCGTCACGTCCACCGGCTCCAGCCGCCGGGCCGACGACACCACCGCCCCGCCCTCCGGGGCCTTCTCCACGTTCACGCCGATCGCCGCCAGTCGGTCCACGAACGCCATCAGGTGATCGAGCCGGCAGTTCTCGATGGTCACCTCGCCGTTGGTGATCGCGCTGGCAACCATGAACGTCCCTGCCTCGATGCGGTCCGGGATGATCGTGTATTCGCAGCCGTGCAGCTCCTTGACGCCCTCGACGACGACCCGCGGCGTGCCCTGCCCAGTGATCGACGCCCCGCACCGGTTGAGGAAGTTCGCCAGATCGACGACCTCCGGCTCGCACGCCGCCATCTCGATCACGGTCGTGCCTTCGGCCAGGGACGCCGCCATCATCGCGTTCCCGGTGCCAAGCACGGTGGAGCCGAATGGGCCGCCCAGGAACATCTCGCGTCCGCGCAGCCGCTTGGCCTTCGCGATGATGTCGCCGCCAATCAACTCGATTTCGGCGCCGAGGTTTTTCAGGGCCCGAATGTGAATGTCAACCGGCCGGTCGCCGATCGCGCAGCCGCCCGGCATGGAGACCTGGGCCATGTGCCGCTTGGCGACCAGCGGCCCCAGCACACAGATCGACGCCCGCATCTTGCGCACGATGTCGTATTCGGCGCGGCAGTTCATCTCGTCGCGGGCGACCAGGCGCAGCGTCCCGTCGCCCCGGCGGTCCACGTTCACGCCCAGCTTCATGAGCAACTCGCCCAGCGAGGCGACGTCGGCCACGTCCGGCACGTCGTGCAGGAGGACTTCGCCCTCGCACAGGATCGTCGCCGCCATGATCGGCAGCGCCGCGTTCTTGGCCCCACCCACGCGCACCTTGCCGCGCAGCCGCGGACCACCGTTGATCTCGAAATACGGCAGACTCACAGCATTCTCCTCGTGCCGTCAGACCTCGCGGCCCGACGCGTCATCCCCGCCCGTCATGCCACCTGCGCCTGCTCCGCGACGCGCCGCCGCGCGTGCAAGACCCGCTCGTGCCCCGCCGCGTCACGATACGCGACCACTTCCTGCCACGTCGCTTGCTCCATCAGCTTGCGGACCGCTGCCGCCTGGTCGTACGCCATCTCCACCAGCAGATGCCCGCCCGCCCGCAGCCGCCGCGGCCCCTCCCGCACCACCCGGCGAATCACGTCCAGCCCGTCTGGCCCCGCGAACAACGCCGCATGCGGCTCGAAGTCCCGCACGCTCGCATCCACCGGCGCCCCAGCCGTCGCGACGTACGGCGGATTGCACACGACCACGTCGAACAGCGGGCCGTCATCCCACGGCGCAAACAGATCGCCGCAGCGAAACTCGATCCGCTCGGCGACGCCGTGACGCTCCGCATTCCGGCGGGCGACCGCGAGCGCGGCCTCGGAATTGTCGCTGGCCGCGAGCCGCGCGTGCGGCAGATGTTTCGCCAGGCTGATCGCGATGCACCCGCTGCCCGTGCCCAGGTCGAGAATCGTCGGCGCCGGCTCCGGCGTCTTGCGCAGCAAGCTGATCGCGCGCTCGACCAGGATCTCCGTCTCCGGCCGCGGGATCAGCACATCCGGCGAGACCTCGAACGCGAGGGAGAAGAACTCCTTTGTGCCGGTCAGGTACGCAATTGGGTGTCCGCCGGCGGCTTTCTGCACGAGTTCCCGGAACCGCTCGCGAACGTCGCCGCCGGGGACCTCCTCGAAGCGCGTGTACAGCCGCAGCCGCTCGCACTGCATGGCGTGGGCCAAGAGAATCTCGGCGCACAGCCGCGGCGACTCGATCCCGCTGCGCTGCAGGAATTGCTGTGTCCAGCCGAGCAGCCGGGCGACCGTCCAGGGCGTGTCCTGCTCCGCCGCGCTCATGCGCGGCACTATAGCACACAGTGCGCAGCCCGACGAGGCGCGCGGGGAAAGCGAGACTCCCGCTGCGTCCCCGGCGTCCTGCGCGGTGCGCGGAGCTGCGCTCGAATCGCCCGCGCGCGCGGCATTCGACTAAGATTCGTGCATGACCGCCGATCCCCCGGAGCCTGGTTCCGGCCCACCGCCGCGCCGCCGGCGTCCGCGCTATGCCGGCACGCACCCGCGCCGTTTCGACGAGCGCTACAAGGAGCGTGACCCCGACAAGTACCCCGACCTCGAGGCGCACGTGCGCGCGCAGGGCCGCACGCCCGCCGGCACGCATGTCCCGATCATGGTCGCCGAGGTCCTCGCCGCGCTACGCCCGGCCCCCGGGGAGAGCGTGGCCGATCTCACGGTGGGCTACGGCGGCCACGCGCTCGCGTTGCTCGAGCGCACCGCGCCCGACGGCCGGCTGATCGGGCTCGACCTCGATGGCCCGCAATTGGAAGCGACCGGCCGGCGGCTCGCACAGCTCGTCGACCCGGCGCGCGTGCATCTGCACCACAGCCACTTTGCCGGCCTGCCGAAGCTGCTGGCAGCGGACGGGCTCGCGAGCGTGGATATCATGTTCGCCGACCTCGGTCTGGCCAGCATGCAGATCGACAATCCGGCCCGCGGCTTCTCGTACAAGCACGACGGCCCGCTCGACATGCGGATGGACCTGCGTCGGCCGCGCACCGCCGCCGATGTCCTGCGCACGATCACCTGCGAGGAGCTTGCCACGGCGTTGCGCGAGCTCGCGGACGAGCCGGAGCACGAGCAGATCGCGCAGGCGATCATCCGGCGGCGGTCCGAGCGGCCCATCACGCGGACGCAGGAACTGGCGGACGTGGTGCTGAGTGCGCAGGGCCTGACGCGCCGGACGTGGCGCGCGGCCGTCGCCGCGGGCGAGTCTGAGTTGCATCCCGCGGCCCGCACGTTCCAGGCGCTGCGAATCCTGGTGAATGACGAACTGCACGGCCTGGAGCAACTGCTCCGCGTGGCACCGTATTGCCTGCACGCCGGCGGCCGCCTGGGAATTCTGACGTTTCACAGCGGCGAGGATCGGCGGGTGAAACACTCCCTGCGTGACGGCCTGCGGGACGGCGTGTACGCGCAGATTGCGGACCAGCCGCTGCGCCCCAGCCCGGCCGAGCGGCACGCCAACCCGCGCAGCACGCCCGCGAAGTTCCGCTGGGCGGTGCGGGCCGCAGCGACGTAGCGGCCGGCGTTTCGCCTTGGAGCGACCGATTGAACGGTGGGGCGAAGTTAAGCGGTAGGGCGAAGTCGCACTGCGGCCCGCGGCTCGTACAAAGGCGACGCCACCATGTGCGCGCCAAACCCATGCCTCTGCCCCGGCGACGCGACCTGCGACGGTCGGGTCACCTTCGCCGACATCGACCCGTTCGTGGCGGCGATCGGGACGACGTGTCAGTAGCAGCCGGCACACGCCAAGCCGCGAAGCTACGCGCGTCAGCCCCCGGTCCGACCTCCACCTGTTTCCCCACCAGTTGGGGCGCGAGACCGGACGACCCGGCGCTACAGCGCGCGACATGGCGATCGCAGCGAGCGCATCGGCCAACGCGTCGTAACCCCTTGCGAATCTCGGGACCATGCGAACACGCGCGGCACAGCGCGTCAAGAGGTCGGATAGGTGGCGATGGGATTCGAACCCATGAAAAACGGATTTGCAATCCGCTCCCTTAGTCCACTCGGGCACGCCACCGTGCGACATCAAACCCGGCACCGCGTACCGCAACTCCAACTCGCAGCATCGTAATCTTACTTCATACGGTGGGCAAGCGGGGCCCCGGGTTGAGCGGGCCCTTTGCAGCGACGGCCGGACAACGGGCGCCCTGCGGCTGGGCCACAGCCGCAGCCCCCATGCGTCAATCTTGAGTCATCCCCCGGCGTGTCTTCACGGTCAGGCCGGCTTGTGCCGTTCGCCGCCGGTGCAGCCGATCCGAAGGCGCCGGCGATCAGCCGGGGGGTGCGTCGGGGACCGCTCCGACCTCCTGGTTATCGGGCGCCGGTCCGGCCTCGACACCCGTATTGTGCTTCAGCGCTGCGACCAGCTCACGGCCGCGCCGCACGGCCTCGTCCATTTGCGCCAGCAGCTCCTGACGGTGCTGCGGCTCGGTCTCCTTCTCGACCACGGGCGGACCGCCCTCGCGCGGCGCGCCGCGCAGCCGTCGCGTGAGCCGGACCTCGTCCATCAGAACCGATTGCCGCCGGGTGACCTCCAGCAGTTCGCGGCTCTTCGCCTCGAGGTCCTTCTGTGTCAGGGCGTGCCGGATCACGATCGCGAGGTCAATCTCGTTGCAGGGCTTCGTGAAGAAGTGGTACACCTTGCCTTCGTTGAGGGCGCGGAGCGCGGCGGGCACCGAAGGATGGCCGGTGAGCACGATGCGAACCGTGTTCGGGCACTGGTGCGCCACGTGCGAGAGGAACTCCGTCCCCGACATGCCGGGCATTTCCTCGTCGCAGACGATCAGATCGACGTTCTGGTCGCCCAGAATGCCGGCGGCCTCCTCTGCGGTCGCTGCGATCAAGATGGCGTACGGCTCCTTGTGCAGCACGCGCTGCAGCCCGCTCAGGATGTGCGGATCATCATCTACCAGCAGGACGGTATGCGCCATCACGTACTCTCCTGTGCGGGCTGGCCTCGGCCCCGCGGCCGCCGAGCGACAGCTCCGATGCGCCCGGCATGGCACAGCATGGGCCGCAGCTCTTGCAGACCGTGCGGGTCGTCGTCCACAAACAGGGCCAGTCTCATACCGACGAAAACGCCACGGGCGCCCACTTGTGGTTGTCGGTCAGCTCGGCCCGAATGGCCTGCAACTCATCGAGCACGTCCAGGAAGGCCGCCAGCACGTTCGGATCGAAGTGTGCTCCGGCCCCCTCGCGCAGCGTCTTAAGGACGATCTCCTCGGGAAATGCCGCGCGGTACGGGCGTTCCGACAGTAGCGCGTCGTACGAATCGGCGACGGCCACGATGCGGGCCGCCAGCGGAATGTCCGGGCCGCGCAGCCCCGCGGGATAGCCCAGGCCGTCCCAACGCTCGTGGTGCGCCAGCGCGATCGTCGCGGCCAGCTCGATGACCGGATCGTGCGCGGCCGCGGCGCGCGGCCGCGGCCCATCACGCCACGCCAGGAAGGCATCGAGCACCTTCGAGTCCTGGCGCAGGATCTGGGCGCCGATCTCGCAGTGCCGCTTCATGATCCGCCATTCGGCCGGCGTCAGGGCTTCCGGCTTCCGCAGGATGTAGTCGGGGATCCCGATCTTCCCGATGTCGTGGAGCGGGCTGACCAGAAAAATCGTCTGCACCTGCTCGCGGGGTAACCCCAACGCCTCCGCCAGCACGCGGCACGAGCAGCCAACCCGCACGACGTGGTTCCCGGTGTCCTCGTCGCGACACTCGGCCGCCTTGCCCAGCCGCCAGATGATGTCCAGCCGCGAGTTTTCCAGGTCTGCGGTGCGCTCCTGCACCACGCGCTCCAGGATCTCGTTCTGCGCTTTGAGCTGGTCCTGGTACGACTTCAGGCGCAGCGCGCTGCGGATGCGTGCGAGCAGCTCCTCGGCGTCGGCCGGCTTGGTCAGCAGGTCCGTGGCCCCCAGGTCCAGGGCCCGTCGCTTCTGCCCCGGCTCGTTCACGCCGGTCAGCATGATCACGGGCAGGTCGCGTGTTTGCTCTGCGTGGCGGAGCTCAGCCAACAGGTCGAAGCCGTCGCGGCCCGGCATGCACACGTCGACCACGACCGTGTCAAAGCCGCCCGCCGCGACCTCGGCCAGCGCCTGCGGACCGCTGCCCGCGAAGCACAGCTCCCACGGCTCTCCCGTCGCGCGCAGCATCCGTTGGAGGGAGTCGAGCACCTGTGGCTCGTCATCGACAATCAGAATGCGCCGTCGAGTCACTGCGCGCTCCTTTCCGTGACGACCTGCGCCGCCAGCGGCAGCCGAATGATGAAGGTTGTCCCGCGCCCCATGGCCGTTTCGAAGGCAATCGTACCCCCGTGTTTTTTGACGATCGCGTCGTGGGCGATCGCCAGGCCCTGCCCGGTGCCCCGGCCGACCGCCTTCGTCGTGAAGAACGGCTCGAAGACCCGCGCCTGAGCGTTTTCCGGGATGCCGGTGCCGGTGTCGCGCACCCGGATCTCGGCCCAGTCGCCGTCGCGCCGCGTGCCGATCGTAATGACGCCCTTGCCCCGCGATCCGTCGCCGACGACGTCGGCAATCGCGTGGGCCGCATTGACCACTACGTTCAGGAGCGCCTGGTTGATGTCGTCCGCCAAGCACGGTACGAGCGGCAGGTTCGGATCGCAATCCATCACCACGTCCGCGACGCACCGCCACTCGCCGTGGGCCACCGTCAGCGTGCTGTCGAGCGCCTTGTTGAGATCAATCGCCCGGCGCTCTCCGTTGCCGGGGTGCGAAAACTCCTGCATCGCGAGCGCGATCTTCGCCAAGCGTTCCTGGCCCTCCAGAGACTGCTGGATCGCCTTGGGAATCTCCTCGGTGAGATAGTCCAATTCCAGCGCATCCAGTGCTTGCTCGACCTCACACAGCAGCGCCGGCGTGATCTGCGCGCCGCGCCCCGCCTCGAGTAGCGCCGCGTACTTCTCCAGCGCGGCCTTCAGATCGACGAACGCGTCCTGCAGGAACCGTATGTTGTCGCCCACGAACTGCGTCGGCGTGTTGATCTCGTGTGCAATACCCGCCGCCAGTTGCCCAAGCGACGCCAGCTTCCGCGCCTGGGCCAGTTGGCGCTCCAGGCCCTTGCGCTCCGTGACGTCCCGGCCGACGATGACCAGGTGCCCCATGCGTGGCGCGCCGTCGTTGGCCGGGTTGATCGTCAGCTCCAGGAACCCCGGGCGCCCATCCGCGTGCGCAAACGGCAGATCGTCCAACCGCTGCGGCTCACCCTGCGCGCGGCTGCGCGCCAGGCGGTCCGCCAGCGCGGCCCCGTCGAGCCCGGCCACGCCGGCGCCGAGCGGTCGCCCGAGCACTTCTGCGGCGGCGACCCCGAACGTCGCTTCCGCGACCGTATTCCACCGGGTGATGTGGTCTTGCGGGTCCACCTCGATCAAGATCGAGGAGATCGCCGCGAGCAACTGCTCGGTTTCACCGCGGGCTTGACGGACGTGCTCCTCTGAGTCGCGCAGCGCAGATTCCACGCCGCGGCGCTGGGCGACCTCGCGGCGCAGTTCCTCGTTGACTTGCGACAGGGCCGCGGTTCGCTGGGCGACGAGCCGGGCCGACTCCTCCGCCACTAGTCTGGCCTGGCGCGCCAGGCTCCATTTCTCGGTCAGCGCCCACGTCAGTTGCTGGACCTCGATGTGGTCAAACGGCTTCTTGAGCACCAGCAGCCGGTCGGTCTGCCCGAGCCGGGTCAGCATCTCGTTCCAGGAGTAGTCGGAATGCGCCGTACAGACGACCGCCTGGATGTCTGGATCCTCACGCCAGACGCGGGCGAGCGTCTCAATACCGTTCCAGCCGGCCGGCATGCGAATATCCACGAAGACGACCGCATACGGCCGTCCCAGCAGCCGCGCCTGCCGGACCTGTTGCACGCCCTCTTCGCCCCGGCACACCGCGTCAATCTCAAAGGCCGCCGCGGGCGCCCGCGCGCCCGGGACGGCGTCGAACAGGCGCGCCTCCACCTCCGCCAGCCGGTCGGGTCCGCCGGCCCTGGCCAGGATCTTGCGGAAGTCTTCGTGGACCGCCGGATTGTCATCAATGACCAGCACCCGCCGGCGGTCGTGATTGCAATTCGGCATCAGGTTACCTCAGCAGCAGGAGCCGCGGTCCTTGCCTGTGCACGCTCGCCAGGCTCGGACTGCCTGGGCGGAGTGGCAGCCGCTAGCTTGTGGCGGACAACGACGTGTCCCGGCAAGCGCACCGTTGCGCAGTGGCCTGAAGGAAGCATCGAATTCCCCCCGGCTCGTCACAATAGGCAACAATACCTAAATGATTCCCGGTGCTCGCGCGTGTATCGTAGGCGGTGGGCAGGTCGTGCGTTGGTGGTGAGGAGTGACGTCCGGAGGAGAGGGCCGCACGGAGGACGCGGCGTCGGTCAAATGCGGCGAGGGGGCGTTTCCCCGGGGGGAAACGCCCCTCGCCCGCTGCGACAGTGGGCTCGCCACCCGATGCGGCCGGGCAATGCTCCCGGCTGCATTCGTTGCGACGAACACCAGCGGAGAACGGGCATGGCAACCCGAAAGAGGGATCGTGAGGTGGCAGATGCAGGGCTTTCGGGCGCTCTCTTACCGGTGCTCGTCAGTGGTTGCCCACGGCTCACAGAGGAATCATCGGATGACCCCGCACACCAGACGATGGGCAGCATTGCCCTATCCGCGCGACGTAATTTTCGCCGATCATCGCACCGGCGATGGACACGTGCCATACTTATTCTAGGTGTTCTCGGGCGGATGAGCATGAAACGGCGTTGCACCGCACGAGCGGACAGCGCCCGCGTGGTGACACGTCAAGAATGGAGTCTGCGCGAGGCCCGCGCGTGGCAGGGCACTCGCAGGGCCGGAAGAGGATCATCGATCGACCAAACGCGTGATCGCCGCAGTGGTTTGAAGCGGCGGCGGAGCTTCGGAGGCGCGCGGAAACCGAGACCGGGTTCGGGGTCCGCGCTCAGGAATCTGGGAAACACCGTCCCGGGATCGGAATTGACGTTGGGAGAAGCGCGCATGGATGCGAAGAAAGGCAGCGCAGCGCACGCTGACAACCTCCGCCAGCGGGCCGAAAGGCTGGTTCGGCTGACCCGTCACGACATCGCCACAATGCCGGTCGAGGATGTTCAGAAGCTGGTCCACGAGCTGCAGGTGTACCAGATCGAGCTGGACATGCAGAACGAGCAATTGCGGCAGACCCAGCGGAAGCTCGAGGAGTCGCGCGACCAGTACTCCGACCTTTACGACTTCGCGCCCGTGGGGTATCTCACGCTCGATCCACAAGGGGTCGTCCAGGAAGCCAATCTTACCGCAGCCGCCATGATCGGCATCGAGCGCGGCCTGTTGCCCGGCCGGAGTCTCGCGCGCACGGTCGCCACCTGCGATCGCGACCGGTTTCGTTCGCACATGAAAGCGGTCTTCGCCGGCAACGCGCGCCAGGCCTGCGAGCTCGAACTGGTGCGAAAGGACGGCATGTCGCTCTGCGCTCGGTTAGACAGCATTCGGGCCTCCAGCCGGAACGGCCAAACGCCGGGTTGCCACATGACGATCAGCGACGTCACCGAGCGCAGGCACGCGGAGCTGGAGCGGCACCGGCTGGAAGCAAAGATTCAGGAGGCGCAAAAGCTGGAAAGCCTCGGCGTGCTCGCAGGCGGGATCGCACACGACTTCAACAACCTGTTGACCGGAATTCTGGGATTTGCTAGTCTAGCGCAAACGCAGGTGCCGACTGATTCACCTGCTCAGGACGGATTGCAGCATATCGTGCGCGCGGTGGAGCGCGCAGCGGAGTTGGTGAGACAAATGTTGGCTTACGCTGGGAAGGGTGGATGTGCTATTGCGCCCATTGATCTTTCCCAGCTCGCCAGCGAGATGCTCGATCTCCTGCAGGCCTCGCTCTCGAAGAAGGCGGAGCTGAGGCTTGACCTGCCCACTGGACTGCCCTTGATCGAGGCGGACGCCGCCCAAGTCCGCCAGGTGTTCATGAATCTGCTCACCAATGCGGCCGAAGCGCTCGGCGACCACGTAGGGGCGATTACCGTGCGCACCGGGGTGATCGAGGCCGACCAGACCTATCTGGCCAAGACGTACCTGCAGGACAACCCGCCGGAGGGGATCTACGTTTTCGTCGAAGTCGCCGACACGGGCTGTGGGATGGCCGAGGAAACGGCGTTGAAGATCTTCGAGCCGTTTTTCACGACCAAGTTCACGGGGCGCGGACTGGGCTTGGCGTCCGTCCTCGGCATTGTGCGCGCCCACCACGGCGCGATTCTGCTACAGAGCCAGCCCGAGCACGGAACGACCTTCCGAGTGCTGTTTCCGGCGGTCCAGCAGACCAGTCTGCCCATTGTGCCCAAGAAGTTTCCGTCGATACCGGTGTCCGCAGAGCACCGGCAAGAGACGGCGACCGTGCTGGTGGCCGACGACGAGGAGCCCGTGCGCTCCGTCGCCAAGGCGGTGCTGCGCCGGTCCGGCTTCACGGTCTTGACCGCCAGTGACGGTTGGGAAGCGCTGGAAGTATTCCGTGCCCACCGAGACGCGATCGACGCTGTATTGCTCGACCTGACCATGCCACGCCTGGGCGGTGCGGAGGTACTCCGCGACATTCGTCGCGAGCGGGCCGACGTACCCGTGATCCTGTCGAGCGGTTACGACGAGCAGGACGCCCTCGCTCATTTCCCGGGCGCCGGGCTGGCGGGGTTCATCCAGAAACCGTACCGCGCCGACGATCTGCTGGTAAAAGTCCGGCAGGCCCTGGACATGGCGACTCCAGCGGGATCGGGCACCTGAGCCTTAGCGCTGCCCGGCAACGGGAGCTTTGTGACATGCCGACCCGAATGAGCACGCCGAAGCGCAAACCGCCGGCGAAGAAGACACGCAAGCCGCGCGGCAGTCAGGGCGCGGGTTCTTCGGCCCAGCCGGTAACGCCCGCCGCGGGGCCGGACGTGGCGCAGCGTTTCCCGATCGTGGGGATCGGTGCGTCGGCCGGCGGGCTCGAGGCACTCCAGAGCTTCTTAGCGCACGTGCCGAGCGATCCGGGTATCGCCTTCGTCATCGTCACGCACCTGGCTCCCGACCAGGTCAGCCTCTTGCCCGAGCTGCTGCAACGGCACACGCGCATGCCGGTGCAAAAGGCCCAGGACGGGATGAGGGTCGAGCCTAACTGTGTCTACGTCAACACGCCCTCCCACGATCTGGCCGTTCTGAACGGGACTCTGCGACTCTTCCAATCCGCGGTGCCGCACCATGTACCGCTGCCGATCGACTTCTTCCTGCGCTCGCTGGCGGAAGATCAGCGGGAGCGCGCCATCGGCGTCATCCTCTCCGGCACCGGATCGGATGGGACCGTGGGCTCAAAGGCGATCAAGGGCGAATCCGGGATGGTGATGGCGCAGGACCCGGCGTCCGCGTCGTTCGCGGGCATGCCCGAGAGTGCCATCGCCACCGGTTTAGTGGACTTCGTTCTACCGGCCGACAAGATGGCCGCGCGGATCGTCGAGTACGCGCGGGGCGCGTATCTGGCGGGTCGTACAGCCAGCGACGACAGCACGCCGACTCTGGATGCGGCCCTGCAGCAGGCATTCATACTGATTCGTAGTCACACCGGCCACGATTTCTCGTCCTACAAGCTCAGCACGATCCGTCGCCGGGTCGAGCGGCGCATGAGCGTGCATCGGATCGAGACGCCGGAGGGCTACGTCCGCTTCCTGCGCGAGAATGCCCAGGAAATCGACATTCTTTTCCGCGAGTTGCTGATTGGCGTGACCAGCTTCTTCCGCGATCCGGAGGCGTTCGACGTGCTCCGCCGCACGGCGCTGCCGGCGCTCCTCCGGCTGATCCCGGAGCGCCAGGCGGTGCGCGTCTGGGTGCCGGGCTGTTCGACGGGGGAGGAAGCCTACTCGCTCGCCATTCTGCTGCACGAGTGCATGAATGAAATGAAGGTGCGTTTCAACGTTCAGGTATTCGGAACCGACTTGGACAGCCAGGCGATCGAAAGCGCCCGCAATGGCTTGTATCCGCACGGCATCGCCGTCGACGTGGGCCCGGAACGCCTGCGGCGGTACTTCTCCGAAGAGGGCGGCTATTACCGCGTCAACCGCGACATCCGGGAGACCTTGGTCTTCGCGCCGCACAACCTCACGAAGGACCCGCCCTTTACGAAGCTGAACCTCATCGCCTGCCGCAACCTGCTGATCTATCTGAAGAGCGACCTCCAGCAGCGGCTGTTGTCCGTCTTTCGGTACGCCCTGAAGCCGCACGGGGTGCTGTTCCTCGGATCTTCGGAGACGATCGGCGGCGTCGCCGACGACTTCGACACTCTCGATCACAAGTGGAAGGTATACGTGCGCAAGGACACCGCCCCTCCGCCCGGAACCGTCACAGCGCTCTGGGGCACGCGCCGTCATGATGCCGCCGGCCCTCCGCCCGCCGCGGAGGCAACCGGAGCGCTCCGGAGCACGCCGACCGCCGCGCTGGTCGAGAAGATGCTGCTCCGTCGCTATGCGCCGCCCACGGTGGTCATTAACGATCGCGGGGACATCATTCACACTCATGGGCACACGGGCGCTTACCTGGAAATGCCCTCCGGCCAGCCGCACCTGAACATCCTGGCGATGGCGCGCGAGGGCCTGCGTATGCCGCTCGCGACGGCGATTCGCAAAGTGCTCTCCACCGACACCGAGGCCGTGCAGGATGGGATCGCGATCGGGACGGGGGACAGTCGGCAGGTGGTAAAACTCACCGTCCGGAAGATCGCGGAACCAGAAACTCTCCAGGGACTGCTGACGGTGGTCCTGGAGCAGCCCCGGCGGCGCGGTGGTCGGTCGAAACACGGCGCGAAGGCGGCGACGGCCAAGCAGGCAAGCCCCAGCACGGAGGAACTGGAGCTGCAACTCCAGCTCACGCGGGAAGGCCTCCAGAGCACGATCGAGGAGCTCCGGTCGGCCAACGAGGAGGTCGAGTCCACGAATGAGGAGCTGCAAAGCAGCAACGAGGAGCTGGAAACTTCCCGGGAGGAAATGCAGTCGCTCAATGAAGAGCTGCAAACCGTCAACGCGGAGCTACAGTGCAAGATCGAGAGCCTGTCGCGCGCCAACGACGACTTGAGCAATTTGCTGAACAGCACAGAGATCGCGACCGTCTTCCTGGACCCCAACCTGAATATCCGGCGGTTCACCGCCCACGCCAAGCGCGTGATCAAACTGATCGATTCGGACTTGGGCCGCCCGGTCGGCGACATCGTGAGCAAGTTGCAGTACGACGGACTCGAAACCGACGCCCGGAGCGTGCTCGCGACGCTGGCGCCCAAAGAGCAGGAGGTCGAGACGATCGACGGGCACCACTACCTGATGCGGATCTTGCCCTATCGCACGGCGGACAATGTGGTCGATGGGCTCGTCATCACGTTCGTCGACATCAAGGCGATCAAGGAAGCCGAGCGCAACAACGCCGTGGAGAAGACCCACGCCCTGGCGGCGAGCATCGTCGAGACGATCCGGGAACCCCTGCTCGTCCTCGATGCGGACATGCACGTCGTGTCCGCCAACCAGTCCTTCTACCGGACCTTTCAAACGCGACCCGAGGACACCACGCAACGGGTCATCTTCGAGCTGGGCGCCGGACAATGGGATATCCCAGAGCTCCGGCGAATGCTGGAGCAGGTGCTGCCGCGGCAACGCCTGTTCGAGGATTTCGAAGTCCAGAAGGAGTTCCCGATGATCGGGCACCGGGTGATGCTGCTGAATGCCCGCCGCCTGGAGCTGGCGCCGGAGCAGCCCGGCCTGATCCTGCTGGCCATGGAGGATGTCACGGACCAGCAGAGATCCAAAATCGCACTACGGGACGTTAGGGCGCGCACGCAATAGACCACGGCACGCCATGAAACTGGAGTGAGAGCAATGAGCGCAACAGGCCAGAAGCACTCACCGGATAGCGACATGCGGCAGCGCGCGGAAGAGCAGCTAAGCCGGGCGGCGGCGGGCGCGAGGAGTCTGCCCGCCGACCCCCAGTCTGTGCTGCACGAACTCCAGGTGCACCAAATCGAGCTGCAGATGCAGAACGAAGAGCTGCGGGCTGCGCAGTTGGAGCTCGAGGCGTCCAGCGCCCGGTACAGCGACCTGTTCGATTTTGCACCGGTCGGCTACGTGGTGCTCGACCTGGACGGCGTGATTCTCGCGGCCAACCTGACGGCCGCCGCCCTGCTCGGCATCGAGCGCAGCGCGTTGCTGAAGCGGCGGCTGAGTCATTTTGTCCTGCCCGAGGATCAGGACATCTTCCACGTGCACCGACAACGACTGGGCGCGGACAGCGGGCGACAGACCTGTGAGTTGCGCCTCCGGAAGGCCGACGGCCAGCACTTCTTTGCGCGCCTGGAAACCACGCCGATGCCAGATCGGGCTGGGAATCGGCAGGGCTGTCGAATCGCTGTGGTGGACATCACAGATCGCAAGCTCGCCGAGGATGCCCTGGCCCGCCGCACGCGCGAGCTCGAAACGCTCATGGACCACGCGCCGGACATCATCGTCCGCTTCGATCGCGAGTCCCGGCCGGTCTACGCCAACCGGCGGTGGGCCGACCTTGCGGGGGTCCCGTTGGAGCAAGCCCCCGGCCAGCGCTGCGGCGACATTGGCCTCCCGCTGGACTTGGAGGTCGCGCTCGCGGAGGCATTCACCACGGGCCAAATGCAAGAGCCGGAGCTTCGGCTCGCCAGGGCCTATGAGCATCGGTATTTCCAGGCGAAGATTGTCCCCGAACTGACACCGGACGGGACGGCCGAGACGGCACTCGCGATCATCCGCGACGTAACCGAGCAACGGCGGTTGCAGAACGAGCTCAACCAGGCACACAAGATGGAGGTTGCCGGCCAGCTCGCCGCGGGCATCGCCCACGACGTCAACAACATGCTGACGGCCATCGCCGGTTACGCCGCGCTGCTCCGCACCGAATTGCCGGCCCACGGCGAGAGCAGCCTGCACCTGGGGCAGATTGAGGAGGCGACGCAGGCCGCCGGCACCATCACCAAGGCGCTGCTGGCCTTCACCCACAGGATGCCCGCCGAGCAGCAGCCCGTCGAGGTGCGCACCGCGATCGGGGGTACCGCGCGCTTGCTCCGCCGCATGTTGCCCGCGGCCATCGAGGTGGTGGTGGATGTCCCCACCGAAACCGGCCTCTGGGTCCTGTGCGGCCGGATGCAGTTGCAGCAGATCATCCTGAATATGGCCATCAACGCCCGCCATGCCATGCCCAACGGCGGCACGTTGCGCATCGCCGTCTCTGAGGAGGGTGCAGCGCCCGGCGCGACGCAGCCGGCACCGGGTGCTGACAGCCCCGCCGGCGTCCGCATCGTCATCAGCGACACGGGTTGCGGGATCTCGCCGGGTGTGCTGCCGCACATCTTCGAGCCCTTCTTTACGACGAAGGCCGCGGGCCAGGGAACCGGCCTCGGCCTGTCGGTCGTCAAGAGCGTGATCGAGGAGCACGGCGGCCGCATCAGTGTGGAGTCAGATGTCGGGCAGGGCACGACGTTCACCATCCGGCTGCCGCGCGCCGCGCCAGTCGGCCTCACCGCCGGCGAACAGGAGGTCCGGGAATCGGCCCGCGGGCACGGCGAGCTGGTGGTCGTGGCCGAGGACAACCGGCAGGTTCTTCAGGTGCTGACCACGGGTTTGCAACGCGCGGGGTACGAGGTCGGGCAAGTTACGGATGCGCAGGAGCTTCTCGCGCAATGCGCCCGTTGGCAACAGAAGGTCCGGTTGCTCGTCGTCGACATTGACCTGCCCAAGGGCGACGGCATTCAGGCTCTACGGCAGATTCGCCGCACCGCGCCGACGATGCCGGCCATCGTGATCACGGCCAAGATCGAATTCGATCTGGAGACGGTCACGGACGAGCACACGCGTGCGCTGCGTAAGCCGTTTCGGCTGGGGGATTTCCTGCGCGTTGTTGCCGAGCTCTCGGCCAAGCCACAGGATACCGAGCTGGCCCAGTAGGCCGGATCCGACTTCCGCCGGCTGCGCGTCCGATAAACGCACGCGACGACCGCGAACACGAGTTGCTGCGAGGGGGTTTGCTTGCGCTTCGCAGCCTGATGTGGGTGGCTGCACGTAGGCGCGCGACCGTCTGGTCCATGCGCACTCCGCCGGAGGGCTCTCAAACCGACCCGCGCGGAGTTCCGATAGCCACAGAGGAAGGACTGCGGCTCGCAGACGACGCGCGCTCCGCGCGTCGACGAGCACGCGACGCGCTTGGCATGGGTGAAGTTCTAGATCAAAGCGAGATCGACGCCCTGCTGGCGTCCGTCGCCGGGGAGGCCGATGAAGCGGCGCCGCCGGCGGCGGTGGCGGCGGGCCCGGCCGTCGCCCCGTCGCGTACGGACGTCAGCTCGTACGATTTCAAACGGCCCGAGCGCGTGAGCAAGGACCACATTCGCGCGCTCGGGTCGATCCACGACGGCTTCGCCCGCAACTTCGGGGCGACGCTCTCGGGGTTCCTGCGGACGATCATCGAGGTGCGCGTGGTCGGGGTCGAGCAGCTCACTTACAGCGAGTTCATTCACTCGCTGCCCAACCCCACTTGCTTCGCCATCGTCCAGGCCCCGCCGCTCGAGGGCCAAATGTGCATCGAGGTCAGCCCGCTGATCGTCTACCCGATCATCGACCGGCTGCTGGGCGGCAACAAGTCCGACATGTTCATCCCGCAACGTCCGCTGACGGCGATCGAGTGGCGGCTCATGTCGCGGCTCATCAGCCGGGCGCTCGACCACCTGTCCGAGGTGTGGCGCAACCTGGTCAGCGCGAAGTTCGAGATCGTCGACACCGAGAGCAACCCGCAACTGGTGCACATCGTCGCCCCTTCGGAGGTGGTCGTGTTCATCACCTTCGAGATCAAGATGAACCAGTGTGCGGGCACGATGAGCATCTGCATCCCGTTCAACACCATCGAGTCGGTGCTGAGCAAGCTCACCACGCAGTCGTGGTTCGGCTACCGCAGCAAAGGGGCCACCGAGGTGGAACGCAAACGCATCCACCGCAACCTGACCAAGTCCAAGGTCAACCTGGCCGCCTACCTTGGTCGCGCCCACGTCCGGGTGGGCGAGCTGCGCGCGCTGCGCCCCGGCGACATCATCCAGCTCGACAAAACCGTCGGCGGCGAACTCGTCCTCCAGATTGAGGGCCGCAACAAGTACGCCGGCCTCCCCGGCCAGCTCCACGGTCGCCGTGCCCTGCACATCACACGCACGGCGGCCATCGACGAGCCGTTGTAGCGTCCGCATCCCGCGCGCCATCCGCTCTCGTGGCCGACGAACAGCGCGGCCCGCCAAACCAGGCCGCGGTGTATACTCTTGGTGCATGGATCTCTTCGCCGAACAGCGCGACGCCGCCTTTCGGCGCGTGCAGCCGCTGGCGGTGCGCATGCGGCCGCGCTCGCTTGACGAATTCGTCGGGCAGGAGCACTTTGTCGGCCCCGGCAAGCTGCTGCGGCGACTGCTGGAAGCGGATCGCGTGACGAGCGCGATCCTCTACGGCCCGCCGGGCACGGGCAAGACCACGTTGGCACAGTTGGTGGCGGCGTACACCAAGGCCACGTTTGTCACGCTGCACGCGGCCGAGGCGGGGGTCAAGGATGTCCGGGAGGTGATCGACGCGGCCCACGAGCGGCTGGCGGGCAGCGGGCAGCGGACGGTGCTGTTCCTGGACGAGATTCATCGTTTCAACCGCGCCCAGCAGGACGTGCTGCTGCGGGACGTCGAGGAAGGCACGCTCATCCTGATCGGAGCGACGACCGAGAACCCGTTCTTCTCGGTCAACGGCCCGCTGATCTCGCGCAGCCAGATTTTCGAGCTGCATCCGCTCACGCCGCCGCAAATCGAGCAGTTGCTGCGGCGCGCGTTGGACGACGGCGAACGTGGATTGGGCAAATGTAACGCGATCTGCGACGACGACGCGCTGCGTTTTATCGCCGAGCGGGCGGACGGCGACGCGCGGCGGGCGCTGGCGGCGCTGGAGGTGGCGGTGCTGTCTGTCGGAGCCCCGAGTGCGAGCGAGGGGGTTCCGGAAGACGCAGCGGCGGCCCGGGAACCCGTCGCTTGCGCTCCGGGCTCTGATATGGGCGCGCGACCGCACGTGACGATGGACATCGCCGCTGAGTCGCTCCAGCGCAAGGCCGTCCCCTACGACGCAGCCGGCGACACCCATTACGACGTGGCCTCGGCGTTTATCAAGAGCATGCGCGGCAGCGATCCGGACGCCGCTCTGTACTGGCTGGCACGGATGCTCGAAGGCGGCGAAGACCCGCGCTTCATCGCCCGCCGCGTTGCGATCTGTGCCTCGGAGGACGTGGGGAACGCGGACCCGCAAGCCGCGATCCTGGCGGCCGCCGCGGTGCAGATCACCTCCGCGGTCGGATTGCCCGAGTGCCAGTTTGCGCTGGCGCAGGCGGCGGTCTACGTGGCCTGCGCCCCCAAGTCAAACGCGGTCACGACGGCGATCGCCGCGGCGCGTCAGGACGTGCGCGAAGGCCTAACGCTGCCGGTCCCGACACACCTGCGGGACGCGAGTTATCCGGGCGCCGCGCGACTCGGTCGCGGGGCGGGCTATCAATATCCGCACGACGACCCCAGCGGTTTTGTCGACCAGGACTACCTCGGCGTGGCCAAGACGTACTACAATCCCACCAATCGTGGCGACGAAGCCCGCCTGGCGGCGCGCCTGCGCGACCTCCGCCAGGCCCGGCCGACGCCGCCGGCCGACCAGCGCAAGGATTGACCGTGCCGAAGAGAACTCTGCGCCAGAAAGTCCGGCAGCGACTCGAGATGGTAACAGCCGACGAACTGCGGCGGCGCAGCGCCCTCGTCTGCGGGTTGCTCTGCCAGCAACCGGAGTATCAGCAGGCCAATGTCTTGATGCTGTTCTTGTCGACGCCGCAGGAGATCGACACGTCGCAGTTGGCGATTCAGGCCTGGGCCGACCTGAAACGCGTGCTGGCGCCGCGCGTGACGTGGGACCAGCGGCGGATGCTCCCGATCGAGATTCAGTCGCTGGCGACGGACGTCGAGGTGGGCTACATGGGCATCCGCGAGCCGGTCGAGGGTCCGCCCGTGCCGACGGCCGACATCGACCTGGTCGTTGTGCCCGGACTGGCGTTCGACGAGCACGGCAACCGCCTCGGCCGCGGGCGGGGGTTCTACGACCGGTTTCTTGCCCACCCGGAGTTTCGCGGCGTGCCGTGCGCCGTCGCCCTGGAAGAGCAGGTTTTCCCAACCATCCCCACCGACCCGACGGACGCCCGCATGAACATGCTGGTCACGGACGTGAAGGTCCGGCGGTTCGGGCGCTAGACTCCAACATGAGCACTGCCATCGGCCGTCGCCGGTATCTGACCAATTTTCAGCAGCAGCGGCTGCCGCACCTCTTCACCGACGTGCTCGTGCTGGGCTCGGGCGCGGCCGGCCTCCAGGCGGCGCTGCACGCCTGCCAGGCGAGCGACGTGCTGGTTGTGACCAAGGACCACCTCGACCAATCGGCCACTGCGTACGCCCAGGGGGGCATCGCGGCGGCGACCGATCCGGCGGACTCACCGGCCAAACACGCGGCGGACACGCTGGCGGTGGCGTGCGGACTGGGGCACGAGGACGTGATTCGGCAGGTCGTCGGCGAGGCACCCGAGATCGTCGCGCGGCTGCAACAAGCCGGGGCCCGCTTCGATCAACGCGGGACGGCCCTGGAAACCGGCCGCGAGGGCGGCCATTCGTTGCCGCGCATCGTACACGCGCGGGACACCACCGGCAGGGAAATCCTCCGTGCGCTCGTGGAGCAGACCCGCGCCCAGCCGCGCATCCGGATCTTCGAGCAGTGCTTCGCAATTGACTTGCTCACGCACGACGGCCAGGTCGTCGGGGCCGTGACGTACCATCCGAAATACGGCCACCAGATTTTCTGGGCCACGACGACCATCCTGGCCACCGGCGGCTGCGGCCGCGTGTACCGCGAAACGACCAACCCGCCGATCGCCACCGGCGACGGGCTCGGGATGGCGTTTCGCGCCGGGGCAACGCTGCGCGACATGGAGATGATCCAATTCCATCCGACCACCCTCTACGTGGCCGGGGCCGCGCGCGAGTTGATCAGCGAGGCGGTGCGCGGCGACGGGGCGTATCTGGTGGATCGCTCCGGGCGTCGTTTCATGGCCGCCTACGATGAGCGAACCGAGCTCGCGTCCCGCGATGTCGTGAGCCGCGCGATCGCCGCCGAGATGAAACGCCAGAACGCTCCGTGCGTGTACCTCGACGTCCGGCACTTCCCGCCCGGCCGCTTCGCCACACGCTTTCCGAACCTGGACCGGCTGTGCCGTGATTTCGACATCCAGCCCGAGCGCGACCTGATCCCCGTGCGGCCGAGCGCCCACTATTGCGTCGGCGGCGTGGTGGTCGACGAACAGGGGCAAACCGGGCTCGCGGGCTTGCTGGCCTGCGGCGAGGTCGCGTCGAGCGGGCTGCACGGCGCGAACCGCCTGGCCAGCAACTCGCTGCTGGAGGGCCTGGTGTACGGCCGTCGGACGGGCCTGCGCGCCGCTGCGCGTACCGCCTCCAACAACCGGATCGACCGCCCGCTGCCCGTGAGCCACTTGCTGCCGCACTCCTCCCGCACGGAACTCGACCTCGCCGACGTGCTCAACAGCCTGACGAGCCTGATGTCGCGGAACGTCGCGGTCGAGCGGAGCGGCGACCGGCTGCGCGAGACGCTGGAGATCATCGACTTCTGGTCGCGCTACGTGATGGACAAGGTCTTCGACGACCCGCAGGCGTGGGAGACGCAGAACATGCTCACCGTCGCGCTGGCCATCGCGACCGGCGCGGCCACGCGCTGCGAATCCCGTGGCGTACACTACCGCACGGACTTCCCCGACCCGGCCGACTCGTGGCGCTGTCACATCGACCTTGTCCGCGCGGATGACGCGGTACAGGTCTCGACCAGCCCCGTCCCGTCGCCGGCGCCGATCCGCTGACGATGCCAATCGCGGGTGGGGCCCGGGGTTTACCGCCGGCTGCGCGGCTTGATGCGCACCAGCTTCATGTCGCCGGTGGGCTCCTGGATCTTCAGCACGATCTCGTGGCTTTTGGGGATGTGCGTGAGGGCTTCTTCAAGGTCGTGCACGGTCTTTACCGGATACTCATTGCAGCCCACCACCAGCTCGCGTGGGGCGACGTCCGGCGCGTTCTTGGACTCGTCATCGCGCTCGACGACGACCACACCGCGCGCATTCTCGTCAAACGCGGGCAACATCCCGACGCGCAGCGTGCGCACCCGCAGACCCAGGCGTGCGATCGCGCGCCCAAGCTGCGTCGATACCGCGGCGGTCCTGCGCAGATCCTCGGGCTGGACTCCGATCCGCACGGTGACGGGCGTCTCGTGGCCATCCCGGATCACGCGGAGGCGCACGCGCTCATCCGGCCGCAGATCGGCAACCAGCCGCCGAAACTGTTCCCGACCGGCGATCTCCACTTCGTTGATGCTGACGACGACGTCGTCCACCTGCAGGCCGGCGTGATCGGCCGGGGACTTCCGCACGACGTCGCCCACCAGGATGCCGCCGGCGGAGGGCAACCCGAAGATCTCAACGTCGGTCTTCTCCACCGCCAGCGGCACAATGCCCAGGTACCCGCGGGTCACACTCCCGTTGGTCTTGAGTTGCTCGGCGACCCGTAGCGCCATGTTCGAGGGAATCGCAAACGCGATGCCGGCGTTGACGCCGTCGCCGTGTGTCGCGATCGCCGTGTTCACCCCCACGACTTCGCCGCGGAGATTTAGCAGGGGGCCGCCGGAGTTCCCGGGGTTGATCGCCGCGTCGGTCTGGATGAAATCCTGGTAATCGATGCCGACGCCCATGATCTCGGCCCGGCCCAGGGCGCTGACGATACCGTGCGTGACGGTGTGTTGCAGGCCGAAGGGCGACCCGACGGCGATCACCCAGTCGCCGACCTCCATCTCGTCCGAATTGCCGAGCTTGAGCGGATGCAGGTCGGGCGCGTCGATCTTCACGACGGCGAGGTCCGTCTTCGGATCGGTGCCGACCACTTTGCCGGGGAACTCACGCTCGTCCGACAAAACCACGGTGATTTCGTCACGCCCCGCGACGACGTGATTGTTCGTCAGGATGTGCCCCTCGGCGTCGAGGATGATCCCGCTGCCCGCCCCCGGCGGCGGCTGCATGCGCTTGAGGATATGGCGCGCCTGCTCGCGCAGTTCTTCCTGCTTCTTGGCGGCCTCCGGGTCGTTCGGGTCGGATTGCTCTTCGTTCGGGAGGTTCTTGAGCCGCTCGTCGATCTCCTCCTCCGACATCGCGCCGCGCTCGCCGCCGCTGACGCGAATGTGCACCACGCCCGGGCGGGCGATCTTGGCGACCAGCTTGAACGCCCGCGAGATCGCCTGGATGTCGGGCAACTGTGTCTGGAGCTGCGCGAGGTCCTCCGACGCCGGCTGATTCCGCCCGCGCTCCGCTGCGAGCAGCCGTTCGGCACTGATCCCGCCGAGAAAGCCTGACCACACCCAGACCAGCACCGCGACGACCGGCCAGCGCGCCCGCAAACCCGACCGCAACACGTCCATACGCCTCGCCACTCCTGCGCCCGCCGAAAAGCGGCAGCCGCCGTTCAACCAACACGCCGTTCCGGACGGCAGCGCCGCACGGCGCGTCCGCTGCTGCCCGGCATTCATCCGCATCGTATTCTATCCTTTTCTTCGCCGGAAACCGCAGGGCGGTGGCACGGGCTTGCCAGGGCAACCGCATTCTCCGGTCGAAACCTGGAAAGACGGGTTGTCGCCACCGGCGAACCCCGTTCCTGTGCGACCGTCGCGGGTGGCTTCGCTCGGTCACCCCGCCCGAACCGCCGAACCGGCGAGAATGCGGTTGCCCTGCCCACGCTCCTCCCGCAAGCCCCCGGTGCTTGACAAATCTCCGCGGCGCGGGCATAGTAAGCAAAGTCGCGCAGGCCGCTCGCGTTCGATCCAGCGGCGTGGCGACAAAGGGTGCTTGATGGTTATGGCGATTTACATTGACGCTAAATCAAGGAGCGTGCCGGGGTTGCACTCGCCGCCATAAGGCCCACGCGAAGGCTGAAAACGACGACGAACCCTGGCCCGCTCGGCGGGACCAGGGTTTTTTCGTGCCCCTGCGAAGGCACGCTACGATGGGAACATACTCGTGTTGCAAAACGTAACTACCCTCGATACTTCGCGCCGCACGGCGACCGTCGAGCTGCTCCGGCTGGCGCTGCCGCTCATCGCCGTGACCACCTCGCGCATGCTGATGGGCTTCATCGACGTGACGATGGTCTCGCGCCTCGGCACCGACGCCCTCGCGGCCATCCTGCCCGCCGCGCTCATGATGTGGGCCTTCATCTGCATCGGCGCCGGCACCGGCACCAGCGTGCAGACCTTCGCCTCGCAGGCCGACGGCCGCGGCGAGCCCGAACGCGGCGCCGCCTACGCCTGGCAAATGGTCTACCTCGGATTGGCCTTCGTCCCGGTGGCCTACGCCGGCACGCGCCTGGTTCCCGTGTTGTACGAGTGGCTCGGGACCGTCACGAATTCGCCTGCGGCGGTCCGCGACCTCGAGATCACCTACACGCATATCGCCGTGTGGTCGATGGTGCCGGCCGCCATCGCCGCCGGGTTCGAGGGCTTCTTTAACGGCCTCCAGCGGCCGCGCGTCACCCTGGTCGCGGTCGTGGTCTCGCTCGCGACCATCACGATCGGCAACTACCTGCTGATCTGGGGCCATTTTGGCTTCCCGCGCATGGGCATCGCCGGCTCGGCGCTGGCCACGGTGCTCGCCTGGTGGGCCCGCGTGCTCGTGCTGTTCGCCGTGTTCTGCTCGCCGCGCTGCAACCGCAGGTATCACACGCGCCGCGCGTTCGCGCTGGACTGGCACAAGTGCCTGGACATCCTGCACGTCGGCGGACCGACCGCGACGGCCTGGCTGATCGACATCAGCTCGTGGCTCGTCTTCCTCAACGTCATCGTCCCGTGGTTCGGCACCGCGCCGCTGGCCGCGACCAACATCGCCCTGCAATACACGCACCTGGCCTTCATGCCGGCGATCGGCGTCGGCATGGCCCTGTGCAGCCAGGTCGGCTTCGCCGTCGGCGCCGGCCGCCCCGACGAGGCCGTCCGCCGCACGCACGTGGCCCTGGGGCTGACGATGGCCTACATGGGCCTGATCGGCCTGCTGCTGTTCGCCTTCCGCGCTCCGCTCATGTGGTGGTTCACCAGCGACGCCGCCGTCGCCGCCATCGGTGTCGGCATCATGGGCTGGGTCGCCATCTACCAGATCTTCGACGCGATGAGCATTACGTTCATCTCGTCGCTGCGCGGCGCCGGCGACACGCGCACGCCTGCGGTGCTGAACGGGCTGTGCTGCTGGGGCATCTTCATCGGCGGCGGGTACACGCTGGCCCACTATCGGCCCCAATGGGGTGTCCACGGTCCGTGGGCGATGGCCGTAGTCTACCTCTCGGTGCTCGGCCTGCTGCTGCTCTGGCGCTACCGCGTCGGCGGCTGGCGGAAGATCCGGCTGTTCGACGGCCGACCGGCCGCGCCGGTCCCCGCCGAAGTCCCCGCCATCGCCCCGGCCGGAACCGCGGCGGAGTAGCCAGCCCGACCCGCCGCAAGTAATCTGTGGCGTTTCGGCGATGCGCCGTTGCCACGTTGCACGCGGCGAAGTCCGGGCGGCGCCAGCCGACCCTTGCGGCGGCCGTGGAAAACGCCTTGGCCTCCTACGGCCGGTGGGGGCGCCGGCCGCTACATCAGCGGCGTGCTGCTGTCACGCGTCGCCGGTTTGCTTGCGGAGATACCGATGTTCGACCCTTTGCCGCCGCAATTCAGCTTCCCCGAGGCCGAGGAACGCGTCCTCGCCTTCTGGGAAAAGCACGACATCTTCGGAAAATCGCTCGAAATCCGCCGCGACGCCCCGCGGTTCGTCTTCTACGAAGGCCCGCCGACCGCCAACGGCCTGCCGCACCCCGGCCACTGCCTCACCCGCGCCATCAAGGACCTCTTTCCGCGCTACCAGACCATGTGCGGCAAGCTCGTCGAACGAAAAGCCGGCTGGGACACCCACGGCCTCCCCGTCGAGGTCGAGGTTTGCAAAGAGCTCGGCATCCACACGAAAGAGGAGATCGAAACCTACGGCGTCGAGAAATTCGTCCGCAAGTGCATCGAAAGCGTCTTCCGCTACACGCGCGAGTGGGAGCAGATGACCCGCCGCCTCGGCTTCTGGGTCAATCTCGAGGACGCCTACGTCACCTTCCACCAGAGCTACGTCGAGAGCGTCTGGTGGAGCCTCAAAACGCTCTTCGACCGCGGCCTGCTCTACCAGGGCCACAAGGTCGTCTGGTGGTGGGCCCAGGGCGGCACCGCCCTCTCCGCCGGCGAGGTCGGCGAAGGCTACCGCACGGTCAAGGACCCCTCCGTCTACATCCGCTTCCCGCTCGTTCCTGAGCCGCGGGCTTCAGCCCGCGCGGTTGAGGGACCAGCCGACGCCGCGACCCCGCGCAGGCGTGCAGGCGCGCCAGGGGAGGGCGAGGCTCCCGCCGAGCCGCCGCCGCACGCGAAACTCCCGCCTGCTTCCCAGGTCTCCCTCCTCGTCTGGACCACCACGCCCTGGACCCTCATCAGCAACCACTTCGCCGCCGTCGGCCCGGACGTCGATTACTCGCTCGTCCACGACACGACGACCGGCGAGTACTTCTACATCGCGTCCGCCCTCGTCGCCCCCACCGCCGCGAAGCTCAAGCACGAGTTCGCCGAAGTCGCCCCCTGCAAAGGCCGCGATCTCGTCGGCCTGCGCTACATCCCGCCCTTCGACACCTACTACAAGTCGCTGGCCGAAAAGACGGCGCCGCTCAAAGCCGGCGGCCAGGCCGCGATCGGCTGGCGCGTCCTCTCCGCCGACTTCATCGACCTCGCCACCGGCACCGGCCTCGTCCACGAAGCCCCGGCCTATGGCGAAGTGGACTTCCTGCTCCTCCAGGACGAGCGACAGCGTTTCGTCGGCTTCGAAGCCATCCCGCTCCTCAACGCCGTCGCCCCCGACGGCACGTTCACCGCCGACGCCCCGCCCGCCTACCGCGGCCGCTGGGTCAAGGACTGCGACAAGGAGATCATGCGCGAGCTGAAGGACCGCGGCGTCCTGCTCCATCAGGAGACGATCGAGCACGAGTACCCCTTCTGCCCGCGCGCCGAGGACGACCCGCTCATCCAGTATGCCCGCAAGAGCTGGTTCGTCCGCACCAGCCAGTTCAAGGAGGCGTTCCTCGCCAACAACGACAAGATCAACTGGCTCCCCGAGCACATTAAGGAAGGTCGTTTCGGCGACTTCCTGCGCAACAACGTCGACTGGGCCCTTTCGCGCGAGCGCTACTGGGGCACCCCGCTGCCCATCTGGGTCTGCGAAAAGACCGGCCAGATGGAAGCAATCGGGTCGCTGGCAGAGCTGACGGCCAAGCCGGGCGCGACGGATGTGACGCCGGAGTGCCCGCAGGGTATGTGGGCGGCGAAGAAGGCCGAAGACCCAACGATCCCGGACCATTTGCGCGTTCACAAGCCGTACATCGACGCGTGGACGTACCAGAGCCCGTTCGCGACCGGCGCGAAGATGCGTCGTGTCCCCGAAGTCATCGACTGCTGGTGGGACGCCGGCAGCATGCCCTTCGCACAGTGGGGTTTCCCGCACGTCGGCGGCAGCGTGCAGACGTTCGCCGAGCGGTTTCCCTGTGATTTCATCAGCGAGGCTATCGATCAGACCCGCGGCTGGTTCTACGGGTTACTCGCCATAAGCACGTTGCTTTTCGGCGATGCTGCCATGAAAGACGAATACGAGGCGATGAAGCGCCTCCGTGCATCGCTAGATCTGGGCTCGGGCGAGGTAACGGCGGAGAAGGTGGCGGCAATCATGAAGCACGTTGCTTCGAGCCCGTTCCACCGCGCATTCGCCTCGCCGGGTTCTCTGCAACTGCCTGAAGGCGAGCAAGCCCGGGAGATGTGTGCGGAGGTCGCCCAGCAGCTCAACGAGATGCGCGCGAGGGGTTTTCCTGCGTCGCCGCCGCGCGAGGGCTGTTCGGTCGAGACCGCGGTCCTTACCGGCAGCTATCCCATGCCTTACAGGACCTGCATCGTCCTCGGCCACGTCATGGGCGAGGACGCCCTGAAGATGTCCAAGCGCACGAAGAACTACAAGGAGCCGGCGTTCATCTTCGACACCTACGGCGCCGACGCCATGCGGTGGTTCTTCTTCAGCGCCCAGACGCCCTGGACTTCCATCCGCTTCCAGGAAGCCAACATCCGCGACGCCCAGCGCGAGTTCCTCGTCCGCCTCTACAACGTCTTCAGCTTCTTCAACATCTACGCGAACATCGACGGCTTCGACGTCGCGCCAACGCGCCCCGAATCTGAGCCGCGGGCTTCAGCCCGCGCGGTCCCCACCGGCTGGCGCCCCGTCCCCGAGCGCTCCGAGCTCGACCGCTGGATCGCCAGCGAGCTCCACCGCACGATCCGCTTCGTCCGCGACTCCATGGACCGCTTCGAGAACTACCCCGCCGCCGGCCGCCTCAAGGACTTCGTCGACGCCCTCTCCAACTGGTACGTCCGCCGCTCCCGCGACCGCTTTTGGAGAGGGATTGAGGGACCGAGGGATCAAGGGGGCAAGGGCGGTGCGTTCTCCGCTGCCGACCAGGACAAATGGGACGCGTACAACACACTCTACGAGACCTTGCTCGCCCTCAGCCAGCTTCTTGCCCCCTTCACGCCGTTCTTCGCGGAGGTCATGTACCAAAACCTCACCGGCGGCCAGGTTCTGAGGGATCAAGGGAATAAGGGACCCGGGGATCATCGTGCCGGCGCCCTGAACCCTCTCTCCGTCCACCTCTGCGACTACCCGACCGCCGACGAGTCCCTCATCGACGAATCCCTCGTCGCCGAGATGGACCTCGTCCGCGACATCGTCTCGCTCGGCCGCGCCGCTCGCACCGCCGCCAAGCTCAAGGTCCGCCAGCCCCTCGCGCTCGTCGAGATCATCCTCGTCCAGCCCGAGCACTCCGCCTGGCTCGACACCCACCGCGCCCTCATCGCCGAGGAGCTCAACATCAAGCAGGTCGAGTTCACGACCGAGGCCGACCACTACGTCACCTACCAGATCAAGCCCGACTTCAAGGCCCTCGGCCCCAAGTTCGGCCAGCAGGCCCCCAAGATCGCCGCCGCCCTGAAGAAGCTCGACCCCGCCCCCGCCCGCCAGTCCCTGACAACCACCGGCGAGCTGGTGGTCTACGTCGAGAACGAGGCCGTCCATCTGACCGCCCAGGAGGTCCAGGTCCGCCTTGAAGCCAAGCCCGGCTGGTCCGCCGCCCAGGGCCGCGTCGTCGTCGTCGTCGTCAAGACCGAGCTGACGCCCGAGCTGCTCGACGAAGGCCTCATCCGCGAGGTCATCCACCACGTGCAGGGCCTCCGCAAAGAGATGAACCTGCCGTACGAGGCCCGCGTCACCCTGCGGATCGAAACCGACGACGTGCTGCGTCAAGTGGTCGAGCGCTTCGCCGACACCCTCAAGCACGAGTGCCTGGCCGCTGAAATCGCCTTCGGCCCCCTTACCGGCGACGCGCACGAAGGCAAAGTTGGCCCGCACGCGCTCCGCTTCGCCCTGACGCCGCGGACATGAAGCCCCACCGATCCCCCGCGGCCGTCGCGCGCTTCAGTGCCCCCCGCGGTTGGCCTTCGCCGACGCCCGCGCCGCGTCCAGAATCTCCGCCGCCACGACGTTCATTTCCAGGCTCGACAGCGGATCCACCGGGCACTCCCCGCGCACGACCCGCCGCAGGTACGTCCACTCGTTCTCCAGGCACTCCGGCTTGGCCTCCGGCTCGACCGGCTCGGCCGGCTGGTCGGGCGCGCGGATCGCGAGCACGTCCCACTTCCCCGCGTGAATCGACCCGCGCTCGGTGTAGATGTCCATTTCCTTGGTGTCGTGCGTCCAGCACCATGACGCCTCGATGACCGCCGTCGCCCCGCGATACGTCAGCACGATCGTCGCGTCGTCGTCCACCCGCGGATACATCGCCGGCTTGAGCGTCGTGGCGCTCGCGATGACGCTGCTCGGCCGCTCGCCGTTCATCAGCCACGTCGCGAGAATCGCCCCGTAGCACCCGAAATCGACGATGGCCCCGCCGCCGTTCTTCTCCGGATCGGTGAGCCACGCGAGGAACTCGGGCGCGCAGCCAATCTCCTTCGGCCCCCGGTGCCCGTCACGGAAGACCATCCGCCGGATCGGCGCCATCTCCCCGCTGGCCACGAGCCGCTGGGCCTCCCGCACGCTGTCGTACCAGCTCGTCTCATAGTTGGTCAGCACCAGCACGCCGTGCTCCCGCGCGAGCTCGGCCATGCGGCGGGCGTCGGCGTTGCGAAAGGCCAACGGCTTTTCGAGCAGGACGTGCACGCCGCGCGGCGCGCACGCCTCGACGGCCATCAGGTGGTCCTGCACCGACGTCATCACGCTCACGGCCTCGGGCTTGGTCTGGTCCAGCATCCGCCCGAGATTGTCGAAGTAGAGCGCGCCGTCCAGTCCGTATTTCGCCGCCAGCCGGTCGAACAACGCCCGGTCCGGCTCATAGATGCCGACGATCCTCAAATCCGGGCGTTTCCCGGGCTGCACGAGCAGCCCCTCGACGTGCCCGTGAACCAGCCCGATGATCCCGATGCGCAGCGGCCCGCGCTCGACGGAGCGGTGGACCGGCGCGGGCTCCACTTTCGACGCTTTCATCGCGGCACACCCCACAAAAGCAGGCAGTAGCAAGAGCAGCAACAGCAGCCGAATCATGCCCGCAGCATACCGACGCGTGGCGCTGGCCGCCACGTCGTCCCATCGGCCCCCGCATCGTGGTAGAATGTCGCCGTTGATACGCAATCTGTGAGGGACCGCCATGACCGATTACGCAAAGCAGATTCTCGCCGGCCAGTTCGAGGCGGCGCTCGCGATGCTTAGCGACTGCGTCCAGAAATGCCCGCCCGAGCACTGGGACGGCATCATCGGCAAATACCCGTTCTGGCAGGTCGCCTACCACACCCTCTGCTTCACCGATTTGTACCTCTCGCCCAACGAGGGCGTGTTCCAGCCGGGGAAATTCCAGCCCCAAGGCTGGCGCGAGCTCGACGACGAGTACCCCAGCCGCCGCTTCGACCAGCGCGAGATCGCGGAGTACCTCGCGCTGTGCCTGCAAAAACTCCGCACCGCGCTGGCCGCGGAGACGCCCGCCTCGCTCCAGGGCGAGTCCGGATTTGCCCGGCGCAAGTTCTCCCGCGGCGAGCTCTACATTTACACCACCCGGCACATCCAGCACCACGCCGCCCAGTTGAGCGCCTACCTGCGCCGCCTCGGCCCCGCCTTCCAGGACCTCCAGACGCTCCCCTGGCGCGCCACCGGCTGGCCCGGGGCGTAACCACCGGCAGCTCGCGCGCGGTCGCCGGCGGGGGCGGGAGGCCAAGGCGCGCAAGGTGCGCAACGTGGCGGGGAATCGAGGCAGGAAAACGCGATTATGAGCGTCTGGGGCGAAGGTGCGCAAGGTGCGCAGCGTGGCGCGCTCTTATCTGCGCACCTTGGTCGTCGGGACGTTGGCGGGGTGATAAGGTGATAAGGGGGCGTGCGCGGGCACGGGGCAGGGCAAGAGTATCGCGCGGGGGCATGGGCGGGGCAAGGGTATCGGTGCGGGTCGATAAAAACAAGCTTGGGAGCGACAGAAGGCAAGGGTATCAAGAGTATCGCCACATTTGGGGTCGGAACAGATACTCTTGGACCGGGGTCAAGGGGCGCAGGCGAGAAGGGGCGGACGAACGCGGCGGATGGGTTGCGGGCGCGGCGCATGGCGCAGTCTCCCGGGCGGCGGCCGGGCACTCTCCTACCATAGCACAAGATTATAGAAAATCAAGGAATGGGCTGGCTATCAGTTTCATACGCATTCCGCTTAGTTT
>PMMM01000039.1 GCA_003162245.1 Phycisphaerales bacterium | reverse complement strand
GCACGTGTCTCGAACCGGGTCAGCAGGTGTGGGGTGCACGGTTCACCGGCTGGGGGGCCGGTGCCACACCGCCGAGCGGGCCGTCAAGGCAGGCTCTGGCACTGCGTGAGCGTCTCAAGTATTCCCCACGTTGAGACGGAAAGCAAAGCGGGAAGGAAGCGTTGGCGGAGTTTGGCGGCGGGTGGCGGAGATTGACGGATTCTGGCGGAAAAAGGCAACCGCAGAGTCGCTGAGAAGCAGAGAAAACGCAGAGATACTCCTGGTATTCCAGAAGAAAAACCGGTGGAGAGCGCAGAGGCACACGGCAAACAGAAGACGAGCGCGAGGACGGTCCGCAGATTACGCGGATTGCGCAGACAGCGGGGCGGGGACGGCGGGGAGAAGTTATACTGGGCGGCGCGGCTCCAGCCGGGCTCGGCGGGCACGGGTTGGCGGGGCCGCAGCACAGGCTGGATATGAACATGATGTGGACGTACCGGTACGATGGCAGTGGCAACGCGTATCATCCGCGTGCGGCGAGTGCAGAAAACAGGTGCCTGTCCCGCTGGCTACGGCGGTAATCCACCATATGGCGGGGCTGCCGGATAGCGAAGGAAAGGAACTTAACAACGAATGATCGCCCCCCTCGCAAAATTCATTGATTGGGCAGCTCTTCAGATGGCATACGCCGTTGTTGTTGAGCTAAAACACGCGCCCAAGCCAAAATGGAAATTGGAGGAAGCGCTCGAATTTCTGAATGGNNCCGGACTTTATCCCCGCCGCAAGCGATCCGGCGCGGATTGAATTTGATGGGCCGCGGAATTTCAAATTTTCCACGCCGCGCCCGAGCAAAGTCGAGGAGAACAACATCGTGTATGGCCGGCTCTATCGGTGTGCGGAACGCCGGCAGGAACGACCGGTGATCATTCTATTGGATGGCGGTTTCGCCATCGGTTACCATTCCGCGTTTCCATTGCTTGCGCGCCGGTTCAATCGGGCAGGATTCAATGTGGCCGCATTGGTCGCTCCCTACAATCTTCAACGCCGTCCGCGCCGACCCATTGAAGAGAATTGTTTGGAGTTTGCGCGGGAGATTGCACAGAATGTCGCCGAGATTCGCGCGCTGACCGGCTGGCTGTTTGATGAAGGTTGCCCATCCGTGGGGCTTCTGGGTTTTTCGTTTGGGGGATGGCTTGCGGGATTGACTGCGTGCAGCGATACACGCATCGCCTGTGCCGTTCTGACTGTGCCCCGTGTGCGCATGAGGTGCTCCCAGCCGGTCGTCTGGCGGAGGCTTAGGGAAGCGCTCCAGGCTCTAAGGCCGGCACAGGAAGCAATGGATACGACCCGGTTAAACCTGATTTTATCCACGCCAGTCATCCCGAAAGAAGATATTCTGTTGATTGAAGGCATCCATGAGTTGTTCGGGGAGAGGCAATGGATGGAGGAACTCTGGCAAAAGTGGGAACAACCTGAAATCTGGCGATTGCCTCACGGTCACGTTAGTGCGCTGTTCGTGCCGGGCTTGACGGGCCGCGTGCTTGACTGGCTGACACCGAGGTTGGAAGCCGGTCGAAAAAACAACGCATGATCGTTTCCCTCGCCAAATTCATCGACTGGCATGCCCTTCAAGTCGCCGCGGTGCTCCCGTCTATCCGAAAATGTGTTCACAGGCCAAGAAACCCTCGACTCCACGCTTATGATGCAGCGATTTACGCGCGAGCGGCGCTTCCGAATTTAGAGCATAGCCGCTAATACGAATAACGCGGAGCCGCGCGAGCGCAGATCAAGGGGGCAGCGACTCCGGCCGCTGCCACCGTCGCAACGGGCCGGAGACTGGAGCTTATGGTGACGCGAGCGGCCGGCTGGTGCTGTACTTCGAGACCACCTTCGCGCGCAGGTTCTCGACCCGGCCGTCCTTGAGCTCGAATGTGCCCGCCGCGATCAGGCCCTTGTTCGTGTTGCAGACCAGCTCGAGCCGCGGGCCCACCGCCTGCAACGTCCACGAGCCCAGCTTCATCGCCTCCTGAACGCGCTCGAAGACCAGCGCCGGCGGCAGCCAGTCGGCATCGGATTGGCGCAAGAGCCCGCCCTGGGCGGCGGTAAAGAAATCGGCCGCGGTCGCGAAACGCTGCCCCTGCGCGGACGCGCGCGCCAGGTAGACCGTCAGCGTGCGCGCAATGGCCTCCGCGTAGACGGCGTGCGTGGGGTCCCTGGGCTGGTTCCGCCAGAAGCTCCGCCAGGCCGCGTCCAGCACCCGGGCGTCGGCCGTGAACTGCCGCGTCCAGCACGCCTGCCACGACTCGCCGCGCCCCGCGTCGCGCAGACACGTCTCGAACGCCGGCCGGTAGCGGCCGTTGTCCGCGTGCATCAGGAAGTACACGAGCGACCACGCCTGGAGGTAGTTGCGGCCGCTCCGTCCGCGGCTCTGCTCGATGTCCTGCGACCACTTGCCGCCGTCGATTTGCATGAACTCGGCGAGGGGCTTGAAGTTCGTGTTGTTATTGAACCCGCCCTTGACGTCCTCGACGGCGTCCTCGGGGGCGTGGCCAAAGACGTAGCTGTCGCCCGTGAACAGCGCGTTGCCGAAGTAGCACGCGAGGCCCTCATTGACCCAGAGCGGGATGTTGCCCTGGAGGACCTTGTGGACGAACTGGTGCGTGGCCTCGTGTTGCACGATCGCCCAGTCGTGCTCCTTGGTTTTCGTCCCGACGTAGACGAGCAAATGGCTGCCGTTGTACACGCCGCCGGTGTGACGGCCGCCGCGGGTCGCGTACTCCGTGTGATTGCGGAACAGCCAAAGCTCCAGCTTGTCCTCCAGGAGCCGTTTGGGGGCTTGCGTGCGTGCCAGATATGCGTCGAACAGCACCTCGGTTCGCAGGTTCGCCTCGCGAGCGCAGTCCGGCCCCAGGTCGGTGCGCACGATGTAGTGGGTCGTCTCGTACGTCTGCCACTGCCCGCGCACGATACCCCCGCCCCCCGCCGCGGCTGCGAGCGCCAGCCACACGCGTAACCTCAGCCCCCACGCCATGTGCGCGTTCCTCCTCGGAAGTGCCACGACGACGCCGGGGACCATTTCACCCGGCGGCATCGAATCCATCGTACCAACCGGCGTGTCGAATCGGCAACAAAAATGTCCGCGTCAGTCCGCCCCGTGGCCCAGCGTCACATTCGGCCCGTTCTCCCCCGCCTCGAAATAGTGCACGCGGTCCAGATCCACCTGCATGACCGCCGGGGCGCCTTCCGCCACGCGGGCCCGCGCTTCGACGCGGCAGATGAGGTGGGCGTGCTTCGGCGTCGCGCAATAAACGTCCGTGCGATCGCCCAGCGGCTCGACAACTGAGACCTGCACGTTCAGGGTCGTGTGCGGCGGGGCGTCGACCGCCGGCCGCAGCATCTCCGGCCGCACGCCCATCACGACGGGCTGGCCGACGAACCGGGCCAGCCGCTCGTGGTGCTGCGCGCTGACCGCCAGGCGCTGGTCCCCCTCATCGAACAGAAGCCGGTCGTTTTCACGCAGCAGCCGCCCGGTAAGGAAGTTCATCGGCGGCGTGCCGACAAAGCCGGCCACGAAGCGGTTGACCGGCCGCTCGTAGACCTCGTAGGGCGTGGCGCACTGGTGGATGACCCCGTCTTTCATCACCACCACGCGGTCGCCGAGGGTCATCGCCTCTTCCTGGTCGTGCGTGACGTACACGGTGGTCGTCTGCACGCGGCGGTGGAGCGCCTTCAGCTCCGCTCTCATGCCGATGCGCAGCTTGGCGTCCAGGTTCGAGAGCGGCTCGTCGAACAGAAAGGCCTTCGGATAGCGCACGATCGCGCGCCCGACCGCCACGCGCTGGCGCTGTCCGCCGGAGAGCGCCTTCGGCCGCCGCTCCAGAAGCTCGCGGATGCCGAGGATTTCGGCCGCGTCGCGCACGCGCCGGTCGATCTCGCGCCGCTCCGCGCGGGCCTTCTTCCAATGTCCGTGCGCCACCAGGAAGCCCACAGGGTTGTCCCACGCGCCGAACTGGCGGCGGAGCAACAGCCCGAACGCCATGTTCTTGTAGACCGTCATGTGCGGGTAGAGGGCGTAATTCTGAAAGACCATCGCGATGTCGCGGTCCTTGGGCGCGACGCCGTTGACGACGCGCTCGCCAATGCGAATCGTCCCCGCGGTGATGTCCTCGAGCCCCGCGATCATCCGCAGCGTCGTGCTCTTGCCGCAGCCGGAGGGGCCGACGAGCACGACGAATTCGCGGTCGCGGATCTGAAGGCTGACGTCATCGACGGCCTTCACGTCGCCCGGGTAGACCTTGCTCACGTTCTCGAGGATGACTTCCGCCATGATCGCCTCGCCGCCCGGGCCCTCAAAGCCGCTGCGAACCCCGGTTGGGTCGTGCTGAATATACGAGTCGGCGGACAACGCAGTCAAGCAGACCGCAAGCTGGCGGGAAATGCGAGCCGCCGCCCGGTATACTGATTTCGCCACGGGGTAGCGCCGGCGGCGCAGGGAGACAGCATGATCGCGCAGCACTTTTTTCGGAGGCCCGGGCCATGATTGCCGTCGCCGCCGCTGGCGAACTGTTCGCCTTCAACGACTGGGCTCGGGACGGACTGCTGGCCCTGGCAGCGCCGTTGAACGACCGCCAGCTCGACCAGCCGTTCGCGATGGGGGCCGGATCGCTGCGGGCCACGCTGCAACATCACTACGGGGCCGAGCGGATTTGGGCCGAGCGCACCGGCGCGCCGGGGGCTACGGCGCTGCCGCGGGCGGATACGCTGACCGCCGTCGCGGATCTGACGCGGGCGGCACAGTCCCTGGCCGGTGTACGCCGCGCGTGGCTCGCGACACTGTCCGACGACGACCTGCGGCGTGACATCGCGTATGCAGACCGGGACGGAAAAACCCAGACCAACGCCCTGGGCGACATCCTGCTGCACGTGTGCAACCACGGCGTGCACCACCGCGCGCAGGCGGTCAACATGCTGCGCCACATCGGCACCGCCCTGCCCAAGTCGGGCCTGGACTACATTTTCATGAAGCTCCAGCAGCTTGCGGCGACGGCGCCGATTCCGCCGCCGGCGCTCGACCGGGAGTCCGTGCGCACGCATTACGCGTATGCGGACTGGGCTCGCGGGCGGGTTCACGCGACCGCGGCGGAGCTGAGCGACGAGTCGCTCGACCGCACGTTCGAGATCGGCATGGGCAGCGTGCGCGCCACGTTGCTGCACATCCGGACTGCGGAGCAATGGTGGTTCGAGAACTGGACGCTTGGCCCGGGCCGGCTGTTTCCCCCCAGCGACACGCGCCTACCCGTGGCGGAGTTGACGGCGCTGTTCGACGAGACGCGCACCGCCCGCGACCGGTTTCTTGACGGGCTGACCGATGCCGACTTGTTGCGGCCGACCACGGCGACGCCGCGGCCCGGCGTCCACCGCACGTTCCCGCTCGGCGTGACCATGCTGCAGCTTTGCTGCCACGGGACGCACCACCGCGCGCAGGTCCTGAACATGTTCCGCCAGCTCGGCGCGCCAGTGCCCGCGCTGGACTACATCAGTATGCTGCGGGAGCAACGACCGGCACACTGACGGCCGAGGCGGCCGACGGAGCCGGACGGGACGGAGACAAGGCATGGCTGCTTTTGAACGCGTGTACTCCGGTGCGCCGTGGGAGGCCAAGATCGGTTACTGCCGGGCGCTGCGCGCCGGCGACCACGTGTTCGTGACCGGCACGGCGCCAGTCGACGAGCAGGGCCGCACGTTCGCCCCGGGCGACGGCTACCAGCAGGCCCGGCGGTGCTTCGAGATCATCCAGCGGTCGCTGAAGCAGCTCGATGTCGAAATGCGGCACATCGTGCGCACCCGGATGTTCGTGACGGACATCCGGCGGTGGGAGGAATTCGGCCGCGCCCACCGCGAATTCTTCGGCGAACACCCGCCCTGCACGACGATGGTCGAGGTCAAGAGCCTGATCGACCCGGAGATGCTGATCGAGATCGAGGTCGATGCAGTTTGCACGTGAAGCGGATGGGTACGGACGCGGGTGATCGAGATGGTATTCGCAAACTACGTTGACGCGTAGAATATAGCGTGGCCGCGTAGCCGGCGGAAAGGAAGCGGACGGTTATGGTGTCGATGCAGGTGATTCGAGAGTTTTGCGGCCAGATCGCGTCCGCGTTCCGGCCGCGCCGGATCATCCTGTTCGGCTCGTACGCGGATGGGCGGGCCACCGCGCAATCCGACGTCGACCTGCTGGTCGTCATGCCGCACCGCGGTCACCCGATTCATAAAGCGGTGGAGATTCTCGACCAGCTTGACCCCAAGTTCGCCATTGATCTCCTGGTTCGCTCGCCCGCGGAGGTGCGCCGCCGCCTGACGCAACAGGACTGGTTCATGCGCGCGGTCGTGGAGAAGGGCAAAGTACTCTATGAAGCCGCTGACGCGTGAGTGGGTCGCGAAGGCGGAGGGCGATTTCGCTTCCGCCCGGCGCGAGCTACGCGCCCGCAGGGATCCCAACTACGACAGCGCCTGCTTCCATGCCCAGCAGTGCGCAGAGAAGTACCTGAAGGCGCGCCTGCAGGAGGCCGGAGTGGCGTTTGACCGGACGCACGACCTGGCCCTGCTTCTCGATCGGCTCGTGACGCTGGAACCCGAGTGGGAGCTGTTCCGGCCGGATATGCGCCGCCTGACGACGTACGCGGTCGCCTTCCGGTACCCAGGCAGCTCCGCTACGAAAGACCTTGCGCGGGAAGCCTGTGGTCACTGCGTGCGGGTGCGCGCGGCGGTGCGCGCCCGGCTCGGGCTTGAGGTGTCCCGACGGCCAGTGTCCACGAGTACCCCGAGGGCGCGCGGCACCGAGCGGAAGACCCGGGGCAGAGGACGCCAACGATGACCCAGCTTGAAGCAGCGCGAAATAACATCATCACGCCGGCGATGCAGCGCGTCGCGGAACGCGAAAACGCCGCGCCCGATTTCATCCGCCAACAGGTCGCCGCCGGCCGCCTCGTCATCCCCGCGAACGTGCGGCACCTGGCCGGCAGCGGCGGGCAGGCTGAAGCGCGTATCGCGAACGGCGAATCGAAGGCGGCGAACGCCGAAGCGCCGGCCACTGGCCATTCGCCATTCGGCACTCCAAATTCCCTGTGGGTCAATCAAACCGTCGCGCAGCGCCGCGCGTGGCTCGACAGCCCCGACCATCTGCGCGGCGTGCGGGCTCCGAAGCGGCTCGACCCCGCCGGCATCGGCCGCGCCATCACGACCAAGATCAACGCGAACCTCGGCGCCTCGCCCGTGTCGAGCGACATGCCGCAGGAACTCTGCAAGCTCCGCGTGGCCCTGCTGTACGGCGCGGACACCGTCATGGACCTTTCGACCGGCGGCGACCTCGACGCCACGCGCCAGGCCATGATCGACCACAGCACAGCCCCCGTCGGCACCGTCCCCATCTATAGCATGATCATCGGCCGGACGATCGAGGAGCTCGATCACGACACGATCCTCAAGGCCCTCGAACACCAGGCCCAACAGGGCGTCGACTTCTTCACCATCCACGCCGGCATTCTGCGCGAGCACCTGCCGCTGATCCGCCGCCGCACACAGGGCCTGGTCAGCCGCGGCGGGTCGCTGTTGGCCAAGTGGATGCTCCACCGCAACAAGCAAAACCCGATGTACGAGCTGTTCGACGAGATCAGCGCCCTCATGCGGCAGTACGACGTGACCTATTCGCTCGGCGACGGCGTGCGGCCCGGCTGCCTCGCCGACGCCAGCGACCCTGCGCAGCTTGCGGAGCTGCACGTCCTCGGCGAGCTGGTGCAGCGCGCCCGCGCGGCCGGCGTGCAGGTCATGGTCGAGGGGCCGGGGCACATCCCGCTCAACGAGGTCGCCTTCAACATGGAGACGCAGCGCCGCGTCTGCGACGACGCCCCGTTCTACGTGCTCGGCCCTGTCGTCAGCGACGTGTTCCCGGGTTACGACCACATCACCAGTGCAATCGGCGCCGCCGAGGCGGCCCGCGCCGGCGCCGCCATGCTCTGCTACGTCACGCCGAGCGAGCACGTCGCGCTGCCGGATCTGGAGGACGTGCGGGCGGGGTGCATCGCCTACAAGATCGCCGCCCACGCGGGCGACGTGGCCCGCGGCATCGCCGGGGCGCGCGACTGGGACGATGCGATGGCCCGGGCCCGCGCGGAGTTGGACTGGACGCGGCAATTCGAGCTGGCGTTCGACGGCGAGACGGCCGCCCAGCGCCGCGACAAGACTCTGACGGACGACGCCGACTTCTGCTCGATGTGCGGCCGCGACTGGTGCAGCCAGCGGATCAGCCGGGAACTCTCGAGCGACCGGCCGACGCGCGAGCGCTAAATTTCCATGCGTGCTTGCACGACGCCAGCGCCCCGATGTCGCGCATTCTTGATTCCGCCGCCCCGCCGACTAGACTGATAATTGCCGACATCGGCAGTCGATACGTTCGGGTCGACAGATCGGGCCGTTACGCACACACACCTCGCAGGAGCTACGTCATGACGCACACGCACCACGCCGGCCGCCGGGAATTCCTGAAGCGCAGCGCCCTCGCCTCGGGCAGCCTGCTCGTCGCGGGCTTCGCGGGCGCGGCCCGCGGCCAACCCGCCCAGCCGCAAGGCAAGGACCAGAAGGCACCCGCAGCCGACGATGTCACCCCTGTCGAGGACCTGATGCGCGAGCACGGCGCTCTCCGCCGCATCCTGCTCATCTACGAAGAGGCCATAAAGCGCATCGACGCTCGGGTCGATCTGCCGCCGGAGCCGCTGGTCAGCGCGGCCGACCTCGTCCGCCGGTTCGTCGAGGATTACCACGAGAAGCTCGAGGAAAACCACCTATTTCCACGCTTCGAGAAGGCCGCGAAGCTCGTCGAGCTGGTCGTCGTGCTGCAAGCCCAGCACCAAGCCGGGCGGCGGCTGACGGACCAGATCCGCCAGCGGGCGACCGCGGCGGCCCTCAAGAGCCCCGCGGAGAGCCGCATCCTGGCCGAGTCGCTGCGGGCCTTCCTCCGCCTGTACCGCCCGCACGCGGCCCGCGAGGACACCGTCCTGTTCCCCGCCTTCCGCGCGCTCGTCACGCCCGCCGAATATGACAAGCTCGGTGACGAGTTCGAGGACCAGGAGAACAAGCTGTTTGGCGCCGATGGGTTCGAGAAGGTCGTCGGCGACGTGGCCGCGCTCGAGAAGACGCTCGGCATCTACGACCTGGCGCAGTTCACGCCGCAGGCAAAGGAGTGAGCATGACGCTCGGACAACGGCTGCTGCGGACGGACGCGAGTTGCGCGACGATCCTGGTCCGGATCATCGTCGGCGGAGTGTTCCTCACCGAGGGCATCCAGAAGTTCCTGTATCCGGGCGAACTCGGCGTCGGCCGGTTCGAGCACATCGGCATTCCCGCGCCGCAGGTCATGGCCCCGTTCGTCGGCGTCGTCGAGATCGTCTTCGGCGCCCTCGTCGTCCTCGGACTCCTGACGCGTCTGGCAACCATTCCGCTCATCATCAATATCTCGGTCGCGATCATCTCGACCAAGATCCCGATGCTGCTGGGCCACGGCTTCGGACCGTTTTCGTTACCGAAGCTCGCGCGCTACGGGTTCTGGAGCATGTTGCACGAGGCCCGCGTCGACTACTCCATGCTGCTCGGGTTGATCTTCCTGCTCATCGTGGGTGCCGGCGCCGCCTCCATCGACGCGCTCATCACGCGGACGCAGACCGAGCGAACCGCGCCCGACGATGCCATCTGACGCTTCCAGTCCGGCCGCCAGCTCCCGCAGACCGCTGCGCGAGCTGGCCGCCCTGTACCTCCGCCTCGGCCTCACCGCCTTCGGCGGCCCCGCCGCCCACATCGCGATGATGGAGGACGAGGTCGTAGTGCGGCGGAAGTGGCTTTCGCGCGAGGAATTCGTCGACCTGCTGGGCGCCACGAACCTGATCCCGGGGCCGAACTCGACGGAGATGGCGATTCACGTGGGGCACCGCCGCGCGGGCTTTCCCGGCCTGCTCCTCGCGGGCGCGTGCTTCATCTTCCCGGCCGCGGTCCTGGTTGCGGCGATCGCCTGGGCGTACGTACGTTTCGGCACGCTGCCGCAGGTCGCGGGCATTCTCTACGGCGTCAAGCCCGTCGTGGTCGTGATCGTGCTGCAAGCGCTCTGGCGACTGTCGCGCACGGCCCTGAAGGACAAGGTGTCGATTGCCGTCGCGCTGCTCGCGACCGTCAGCGGCTTCCTGGGTATCCACGAGCTGCTCATCCTGCTCGGCGCGGGTGTCGCGACGCCGCTGATACGCGATCTGCTCAACCGCACGCGGCGCAGGGGCCCGCCGGCATTGCTCTTGGCACTCGTGCCCGCGGGGCCTACCACGATGGGCACGATGGCCACGGCGGCGCTCGGCGCGGCCGCCCCGTTCGGCCTGTGGCCGCTGTTTCTCTTCTTCCTGAAGATCGGCGCGGTGCTATTCGGCAGCGGGTACGTGCTGCTCGCGTTCCTGCGGGCCGACCTCGTGGAGCGCTGGCATTGGCTAACCGAAAGTCAGCTTCTGGACGCGGTCGCCGTCGGCCAGATCACGCCTGGTCCGGTTTTCACGACCGCGACGTTCATCGGGTACGTGCTGGGCGGGACGACCGGCGCTGTCGTAGCCACCGTGGGCATCTTTCTGCCCGCGTTCTTCTTCGTCGCGATCAGCGGTCCGCTCGTGCCGCGCCTGCGCCGCTCCGCCCTCGCGGGCGCGGTGCTCGACGGCGTGAATGCGGGCTCGCTCGCGCTGATGGCCGTCGTGACCTGGCACCTTGGCCGCGTCGCGATCCGCGATGTGCCGACCGTTGCCCTCGCGCTGGCCACGGCCGTGCTGCTCTGGCGTTTGAAGCTCAATTGAGCCTGGCTGATTCTCGGCGCCGCCCTCGTCGGGCTTGTGCTGGCCCAGTTCGCCTAGAGCGGGATCAGGAGCCGTTCTCTCTCGTGCAGCGCAAGGCGTTTCGACGGTCAAGCGGCCGTCAGACGTGATCCGCAGCGCGACCGCACCCGCGTCGCGCGTCGCGATGACCCGCACACCCGGCCCCAACGCGTTGGCCACCGCCAGTGCGACCTTCGGCCGCGGCGTACGTGTCGAAACCACGACCACGCTCGGCGATACCGCCGCATAGAACGCTTCCGTCACGCGCTGGATCACTTGGCCGTGGTGCGGCGTGACCAGCACGTCGGCGTGCAACATGATGCGCCCAGCGCGGGCGCTCTCCAGCAACGCGTTCATCGCCTCCCGCTCGATGTCGCCGGTAAGGAGGATCGAGCGCCCCGCGACGGTGACGCGCACCACGAGCGCCGTGTTGTTGGCTTTCCAACGCGCGTCGAGATCGTCGGGCGGCCAGAGGACCTCGAGTTCTGCGTCGCCGACGTGGAGCCGATCGCCGGCCCGCACGATCTCCGGCGGCGGTGCGCCGGGCGGAAGCTGGTCTAGCAGCTTGCACGGCGCGCGGGTGTCTGAAGCCTGGCGCTCGAAGTAGGCATTGGTCATCCAACGGTCGACGGGCAACCGCTGCCACAACGTCGGCAGGCCGCTGTAGTGGTCGAAGTTCGCGTGCGAGAGGAGCGCGGCCTCCACGCGGCGCAGCCCGGCCGTCCGCAGCGCGTCCACCGCCACCTGCCCCGCATCCGAGTTCGTGTCGGTACCCACGTCAATTACGGCGGCGTGCCCGTCGGGCGTCGTCAGCAGCGCGGCATTGCCGTTGCCGACCGCCAGCACGTGCACGCAGAAATCTGCCGCGGCACCGTGTGTCGGCCACACGATCCATGACAGCGTGCCCAGCGCCGCGAGGCCGCCGGCAACCCCCAGCAGCAGGCGACCGCGACGCGTGCGCGCCGCCCGCTCCAGCGGCAGGAGTGCCGGCAACACGCGCACGTCCTCGAAATCCCGCGCGCTACGGCCCAGCGCGACATACACCAGGGCCAGGGCCGCGTAGCTGGCGGCCACGAATCCCAACGGCGGGCGCTGGCATTCGAGTACTGCGTGCGGCATATAGTTGAACAGGTCCACGAGCCACAGCAGAAGATCCGTTAGGTGATGTAGTGCCGCGCCGACCAGAGCCCCGAGCGGCGGTACGACCGCGTGCGCCAGCATGGCGACGAAGCTCAATAGCGTGATCGCGGTCACGAGCGGCGTCGCCAAAAGCGCGCCCAGCCAACCCCAGGGAGCCACGCGCTGGAAATGCCACATCACGAGCGGACATGAGATCAGCCAGGCATACATGCTCACCAGCGCCAGGACCAACGATGCGCGCCGCAACTTCTGACACACGAGGCGCGTGAACGTGCTCGGCTCCGGCGCTGGTGCCGGAATGCGGTCTGGTCGCAGGAATGCGTAGCGCATGTCGGGCGCGAAAACGTAGAGGCCCGCGACCAGAAAGAACGAAAGCTGAAACCCCGCGCGGAACAGCTCCAGCGGGTTGCACAGCAGCACGAAGCCCGCCGCCAGCGCCAGCCAGTTCGCAACGCACATCGGGCGCCGCGTGACCGCGGCGAGCGCCACCAGCACGCCCGCCACCGTCGCCCGCAGGATCGGCGCGTTGGGCTCTGCCACCAGTGCGAAGAGCAGGATGGCCACGACCGCCGACACAGCCGCCACGACGGAACCCTGACGCAGAAAACGCCGCACAAACCACCACGTCGCGCCGGCCAGCAGCGTCACATTGAATCCACTCACCGCCAGGAAGTGCATCCCGCCGGCGCGCAGGAACGCCTCGTTGATCTTCTGATCGACGGCGCTGCGCTGCCCCAGCACCATCGTGTCGAGCAGCCGGCCCGATGGGTCGCCCTCCCAGTCCGCGTACGGCTCGAACAGCAGACTGCGGGCCACGCTGCGCACCCTCGTCACGAGGCGGTAGCTCCACACCGGCGGCTCCGGCAGGACCGTCACGTGCTCGGCCCCCTCGACGCTCAGCCCGACGTCGATCCCCTGCTGCTGATACCAGCGCGACCAGTCGAACTCGCCTGGATTCTGCGGCCGGACAGGAAGGTACAGCTTGCCCGTCACCTGCACGCGCTGGCCCAGTTGCAGGTTGAGATCCGCCGCCTCGACGTTGACGCGCACATTGCCGACCACCGGCGTCGGCGGCACCGTCACCCGCAACTCGTCCAGCGCGAGCACAAACTGTGTCCGCGGCGGCGGATTGAATGGCAAAAACGGGTTCAGCAGCAGCGGCGGCCGGACGATCGGCGCCGTCACGATCCGGCCGGCGACGCGCGTGAGCACCGGCTCGGCGCCCAATGCGCTGGCGACATGGTTCGGCGGCTTGTCAATGGCGACTTGATGCCGCAAGAAGCCGACCGCCAGCGCCATGCCGACCACGAGCACGTTGAGCCCGAGCGCCCCGCGCGCGTACCGCCGGACGACCAGAATCAGCGCGAACGCGACCACGGGCGCAGCCAGCAGAACCCCGCGGGAAGCACCCGCCACCGCGCCGACTTCGTCTGACAGCCAGATCCCCGCCATCAGTGCGATCGCGGGCCACAGCAGCGGCGCGGGCCGCGGCGGCCGGCGCAGCAACGCGGCGACCGCGTCCCGCTGAGCCCCAAGCGTGCTCCCCGGCGATTCCATGTCGCGAAATGTAGCACGCGCCCCTGTGGCTGTCAGGTCAACCGGACCGCCCGGATCTCTTCGGCCTGCTTCTGCCGCGCGGCCCGCAGCTTCTCCCGCAGTTCCGGCCGCTCGTTCGCGAGAATGCTGACCGCCAGCAACGCCGCGTTGATCGCCCCCGCCCGCCCGATCGCAAGCGTGCCGACCGGAATGCCCGCCGGCATCTGCACCGTTGCCAGCAGCGCATCCAGGCCGTTCAGCTCCGACGTCGCGAGCGGCACGCCAAGCACCGGCCGCGTCGTCTGGGCCGCGACCGCTCCCGCCAGATGCGCCGCCATCCCCGCCGCCGCGATGAACACCCGCGTGCCGGCGGCGTCGCATTTTCGGACGTACTCCGCGGTCTCGGCTGGCGTGCGATGCGCCGAGAGCACTCGCGTTTCACATGAAACGCCGAACTCCCGCAGCGTTTCGACCGTGGCCTTCATCACGTCCCAATCCGCTGCGCTGCCTATCAGGATAGCAACGTCGATGGTGCCGGACATGACCACGCTCCGCTCGGGCTATCGGATTCGCTCCGTTCGGCTATAATACCGCCTTCTGAGCGGGTCACACGCCCCGCCGCCGTGTCCGGATTGAGGTAATCGTCGATGCTCCCGACGCGTCCCGAAGTTTCGGTCGTCGTGCCGGTCTTCCAGGAGGAAGCCAGCATTCCGACCGTCATTCCGCAGTTCGTGCGGACGCTGGCGACCCAACGCCGGAGCTTCGAGCTGATCGTCGTGAATGACGGGAGCCGCGATCGGACCGGGGCGCTGCTGGATGAACTGACGGCCGGCGAGCCGCGCCTCCGCGTCATCCACCTGGCCCGCAATTACGGCCAGACCGCTGCGCTGATGGCCGGATTCTGGGCGGCCCGCGCACCGATCATCGTGCCGCTGGACGGCGACGGCCAGAATCCGCCCGAGGAAATCGGCCGCCTCTGCGACATGCTCGAAGAGGGCCACTACGACGTCGTCAGCGGCTGGCGCAAGAACCGCCAGGACCCCTGGCTCCGGACCCAGGTCTCCCGCGCCGCCAACTGGCTCATCGGCCGCGTCACCGGCGTGAAGCTGCACGATTACGGCTGCACGCTGAAGGCCTACCGCACCAACGTCATTCGCGACTCGCGCCTCTACGGCGAAATGCACCGCTTCATCCCCGTGTACACGTCGATGCACGGCGCGCGCATCTGCGAGGTCATCGTCCAGCACAATCCCCGCACGGCCGGCGAGAGCAAGTACGGCTACGGCCGCATCTTCAAGGTCGCCGTCGATCTCATTCTCGTGCGGATGCTCCAGAAGTACCGCACGAAGCCGATGCACTTCTTCGGCAAGATCACGCAGTGGTCGTGGCTCGCGGCGGCACTATGCATGATCTTCGGCATCGGGCGGGCGATCTACGCGCAGGACGCGTGGAAGGCGTTCTGGGGCAAAGCGCCGCTCGTCGGCGTCATCTTCTTCCTGCTCGGCTGCTTTTCGATCATGCTGGGGCTCGTGGCGGAACTCGCGATGCGGGCCGCGTTCGAGCACAACGCCGGCCGCTACTGGGATGAGGCCCGCCGCGTGAACTTCGGTCCCGGCGGGTCGGAGTGGGAGCCACGCAGCACCACGGCCGATGGTCTTGTCGCCCCACCGCTCGAAGAGCCCGTCAACCACTGAACCCCCGGCATTCCTGCCCGTTCGGTCGGGTGCTTCACCGTCAGAATGTAGAAGCTGCCATACGTCGTCGAGCGGTCGGTCGCGAATAGCTTGCGCGCCAAGGCGTCGTGCCGCTCGACGTGCTGCAGAATCGACGCCGGGGGATCGAGCGCGTAGCTGCCCGAGCGGTAGATCAGCGTGGCCCCCGGCGCCGCCGCCCGCAGCACGCTCTGGAGCGTCGCTTCGAACATCGCCGGCGTCATCCAGTCGAAAATGTCCAGCAGGTTGAATTTGTTGATCGACGCAGGCGGCAGCGTGTCGAGATACGGACCGAGCCAGCCGTTGACGATCGTCACGCGGTCGAGGTTCCGCCGCAGCGTGTCGAAATTCTCCGCGAGCAGATAGGGCGGCACGCGGTTGCCGCGGAACCGCCCCGTCACGGCCTGGCTCAGAAAGTAGTTGTCGTAGATCGGCACCCGCGTCAGCGCGTACTCGACCCGCTCCTTCACGTACTCGTACATGTCGTGCCGGCCGTTCACCAGCCGGTACTGCTCCGGATGCACGCCGCACAGGTAGAGCAGCGGGCGAAACATCACGAACCGGCGCGACCACGGGCCCCAGAGCTTCGGGGCCGCGTACTGGCGATACCAAACCGCCTGCTCCTCCAGGCTGCGCAGCTCGAAGAACGCCTCGACGTGCTGCTTCTGGAGGCCAAGCAGCGCCAGGAACGGCCGCAGAATCCGGCAGAAGAGCCCCATCCGCCCGAAGTTGTACAGCCCCCGCGCCGCCATCCACAGGTTCTCGTCCCAGAACTCCCGCGCGCGCGGCGAGAGCTGCGGCCGCAGCCGCCCGCGGTAGACGCGCGTGATCACAGCGGGCCGGCGTGCCGCGAAGATGTCGAAGAACGCCGCGTGGTTCAGGGCCCGGATCGCGGCCAGCTTCAGCTCGAGGATCGCGTTCTGCGCCGCGTTGCCATCGATGCAAATCAGCTTCCTGGGGCTCTGACACAGGAAATTCAGCGGGTTGCAGCCGGCGGAGCTGATCGAGACGACCGTGTCCGCCGGCGTCAGGTTGAACGCCTGCCGGTCCATCTCCGGGTCTTCCCACGACATGTTGAACACGATGCCGTGGAAGACCAGCCGCTCCAACAACCCCCGGTTCTCCGTGATCGGCATGTCCACAACCACTGGCATGGTCACGCGCCTTTCCGCCCCACGGCGGTGAAGTTGTAGCCCCCCAGCCAGTAGTGCACTTCCAAATCGTCAAGGCGTTGCCGCAGGATGTCTTCGTAGGGCCGCAGGGTCTCCACGTGATTGAGCCGCAGCCACGTCCGCATCAGAGGTGCCAACGGCCCCCAGCCGTGGAACCGGCTGAAATCCAGCACGACGAGCGTGCCGCCGCTCGCGAGGTGTTCGAGGGCTCGCTCGATCGCCGCCACCCAATCCGGGATCATCGTGAGGCTGTAGCCGAAGAACGCGGCGTCGAACGTCTGCCCGAGCTGCATGGCCGTCGCGTCGCCCTGCACGAGGCGGACGTTCCGCCAGCCGTGGGCCGCGACGCGCTTCTGCGCCTGCCGGAGCATGTCGGCCGAGAAATCCAGGCCGACCAGCCGCCCGGCAACCGGGTCGAGGTATTCGAGCAGGCAGGGGAAGTTCAGCCCCGTGCCGCAGCCGATTTCCAGCACCCGGCTGTCGGGCCGCAGGTGCAGCGCCGCCGCCGCCCGCCGCCGCCCGTGCAGGATCATCCAGCGCGTGCCGTCGTACACGTGCGCGTGAAAGCGATAGAACCGTTGGACGGCAGTATCCGCCAAAGCGTCCGCACTCCTGCCCCCGCTCGCCTGCCCGCCGCGTATCGGACCCTCGTCCGCCGCGGGGCCCGCGCCCGCCCGCGTCCGCGTCCGGGGTCGTAGTGTATCGGCCCGGCCGCGGGCGCCCAAGGGGCCGGCGGATCGAATGCGTCGCGCGCGTCGCCGCGCGTGCGGCGGAGGGGGATGTGGCCGGGCTCGCCGCGCATACAATCACGCGCGTGTTTTGTGGCCCCCGCTGTGCGGGACCTGCGTGGAGAAACCCCGTGGACAACCTCGACATCATCTTCGCCATGCCCCACCCCGACGACCTGGAAATCACCTGCGGCGGAACCATCGCCAAGCTCGTCAAGCTCGGCCACAGGGTCGGCGTCGTGCACATGACCAACGGGGAGCCGACGCCCCGCGGCACCCCGGAGGTGCGCGCGCGGGAATTGGCGGCCGCGTCGCGCATTCTCGGCGTGCAGCAGGTCATCACGCTGCCGCTGACGAACCGCGAGCTGATGGACGGCCCGCCGACACGTTACGCGGTCGCCACGGTCTTCCGGCGGTATCGACCGCGGATCGTGGTCGGGATGGCCGGTCACACGCCGGGGGCGTCGCCGGACCACTATCAGGGGCAGCTCATTCTCGAAGGTGCCCGCTTCTACTCGCAGTTGACGAAGTGGGACGACCGGTTCGAGGGCACGCCGCCGCACCGCATCGACTGGCTCTGGTACCGTCCGGTCGCGATGGGGGCGGAGCAGGACCACTGGCCGGCGACGTTTGTCGCGGACGTGACGGACGTGTACGAACAGAAGATCGCGGCGATCTCGGCGTACGAGTCGCAGTTCGACGAGCAGCGGCTGGCGCGGCTGCTGCATCGCATCCGGGCCCGCGACGCGAACGACGGCGCGCGGGCGGGGTTTGAGTACGGCGAGCTGTTCGCCCTGCCGCATCCGGTCCCGCTGAAGGACCCGGTCGGGCATTTCGCCGGGCTCGGCCCGCTGATCTCACCGGCGTACCCGCCGCGCTCGGGGTAGGGCCGCACGCGCGAAGCCCGATGTTCCCGGCTGCCCGAGCGGTTAGAATCGGGGCGTGAGCGACAAGAGCGCCGACATCGTCCTGTCCGTGCGCGACCTCGTCGTCCGCTTCGAGGCGGCCGACGAAACGCGTGCCACCGTGCTCGACGGCGTCACGTTCGACGTGATTCGCGGCGAGACGCTGGCCATCATGGGTGGGTCGGGCTGCGGCAAGAGCACGCTTCTCAACTGCCTCATCGGCGAGATCACGCCGGACGAGGGGCGGATTCTCTACCATCTGCCGGACCTCGGCGAGGTGGACCTGGCGCAGGCGGACGAGAAGACGCGTAACGCCGTCCGCAAGCGCTTCGGCATCCTCTTTCAGTCCGGGGCGCTGTTCAGCTCGCTGACGCTGGCCGAGAACGTGGCGCTGCCGCTGAAGGAGCACTCGCACGTCGACGAGGACATCATCGACATCGTCGTGACCATGAAGCTGCAGCAGGTGCGCATGCTGCCGCACCGCGACAAGTACCCGGCCCAGCTCTCCGGCGGCCAGAAGAAGCGGGCGGGCCTGGCCCGCGCGACCGCCCTCGACCCGGAGATCCTGTTCTACGACGAGCCGAGCGCGGGGCTGGACCCGGTCACGTCCTCCGCGATCGACGAGCTAATGATGGACCTGTCCCGCAAGCTCCAGGTCACCAGCGTGGTCGTGACGCACGAGATGGACTCAGCGTTCCGGATCGCGGACCGCATGGTCATGCTGCAGGCCGGGCGCATCCTGCGGATCGGTCCGCGCCCCGAGTTCGAGGCGCTGCGCGACTCGGAACCGGGTCAGCTCGCCGCCAACGAGGACCGGCTCATTCAACAATTCCTCACCGGCTCGTCGACCGGGCCGCTCACCGACTCCGAGGGGAAGAGCGAGTACGAAAAGCTCCTCGTTGACGGGCGGCCGCCACGCTGACGAACCGCGCGGAGAACCTCCTTCCGCAAACCCCCTGGGCGGTTGTGCAAGTGTTTTCGGAACCCGCGTCCGCCAGCCCCGACTCGGACCGGCGAAAACCCATGCCGGACGCCGGCAGCGGCACCGCGGGCCCTTTGCCGGGCCAGCGGGCCGTTGTCTCCAGCTCCGGGCAGCCTATCGTTAGATAGGAGGCTGGAAAGATGGCCCGTGATTACTTCGCTGTTCTCGGACTCGCCCCGCGCGCGTACGATCCCGGCGAGATCACCCGACACTTCGACGTGCATCGGCAACGGCTGCTTGGGGAACTTCGCGACCCGGCTCGGCACACCGACGCACGCGGGGAGCTCGACGAGCTGCACGTTGCGTACGCCGTCCTGCGCGATCCACACCGGCAGGCGGAGTACCTCGCGGCGCGGACGGGCGCGCTGGACCGCGTTACAGAGCTGCGCCGCCTGATCGTCGCCGCGCTCGAGGACGGGCTGCTGCGTTACTCGCGGCGACAGATGATCCTGGAGCGGGCGCGCGAGCTGGGGTTGAACGAGTTTCAGGCGCAACTGCTGATCGCGCAGGTTCAGTTCGGCGGCGACGAGGTGCTGAGTGAGGAGGCCGCGCCCGTGGCCCGCAAGACGGAGACGCGCTCCGATAAGTGGATACGCTTCACGGCGGCAGGGGTCATCGGTGTGGCGATGTTCCTGTACATGGTGTACCGCGTCGGGCCGTGACGGCGAAGTGGGCGCTCGCCCTGCGGTGTAGAATGACCGCATGGGAACACGCGAGGCCGCAGAGTCGGAGGGCGCCGCCGAACTGGCGGTGTGGGAGTTCGCCGGGCTGCTGCTCACGTACTGGTGCAATGCACGCTGCGCATTCTGCTACGTGAACTGCGGACCGGAGCGCGGCGGGGAGATGCGCGTCGAGACCGCGCTGGCGCTGTGGCGCAGCCTTGACGAGTTGGCCGCGGCACACGGCAAGACGATGCGGATTCACCTTTCCGGCGGGGAACCGTTCCATGACTGGGTGCGCTTGGTGTCGATCGTCCGGGCGGCCCGCGCGGCCGGCCTGACGCCGGTCGACAAAGTCGAAACGAACGCGTTCTGGGCCACCGATGACGGCGTCACGCGGTCGCGGCTGGAATTGCTCGACGCGCTCGGCGTGCGGCGACTGGTGGTCAGCACCGACGTTTTTCACCAGGAGTTCGTGCCGCCGGAGCGTGTACGGCGCTGCGTGGAGATCGGTCGGGCTGTCTTCGGTTCCGGGCGGGTCATCGTGCGGTGGTGGGACTTCCTTCAGAACCCGGTCGAGGCGGGACGGCTGGATTCTGCAGAAAGAGCGCGGGCGTTCCGCGCCGCGCTGGCGCGCCACAAGGACCGCCTAGCCGGCCGGGCGGCGGAGCAGCTCGCGCCGCTGCTCGAATGCCGGCCGGCAGAGGCGTTTGCGGGGCAGAACTGCGTCAAAGAGGTGCTGCAAAGCCAGCACGTGCACGTCGATCCGTACGCCCACGTCTTCCCCGGCACGTGCGCGGGCATCATCCTGGGCCGAGCCGGCGAGCGAACGGTCGCTGACATCTGGCAGGAACTGAGGGCGCACTGGCGCGAGCATGCCGTGGTCGCCGCGGTCGCCGCCGGCGGCAGTTATGAGCTGCTGCAACGGGCTAAGGCGCTCGGGTACGAGGAACGGCCCGGCGGCTACGCCAGCAAGTGCCATTTGTGTACGCACGTGCGGCGGTTCCTTTTCGAGCGCGGCGTGTGGCCGGAGTTCATCGGCCCGGGGGAATGCTACGCGACGGAACTGTAGCGGTCGGCGCTCCGGCCGGCCGTGGAACGGGGTGTGGTTCCCTACGGCCGGCATGGCGGTGGCACCCGCCGGATTGGATCAGTGTCGCGTCTCCAAGTGCTCCGGATCGAACTCCAGGCCGCATTCGGGGCAGCGCGGCGTGGTCTGGCCGCGCAGGTCGTAGCCGCAGCGCAAGCACCGCGGCATTCGTTTGCGGACTTGTCGCGTGCGCTTCATCTGATCGAGAATGAACTGGCGCAGCTCCGGGTCCAGACTCGTGGTTGGCATCGCCCAGAATCCGCCACCGGCAAAGAGGAGCAGCCACATGTCGTCGTGGCGCCAGACGGCGACGACGAGTCTCCACGCCATCGACACGGCGACGTTCGTACTTTCCTGTTCGATCCGCGCGGCGCTGAAGCGCATCGTCACCGAGCGGTCTCTCCCGAGGCGCCGGACTGCCGCCCGAGCGTTTTGGTACGCACGGTACCCCAGCGGAATCTGAAGCCAACAGAACGTGGCCGCCGTCCATAGCGCCATCGCCAGGGACTCGTGCCAGGGACGCACGAGGGACGACAGGCAGGCGGTTGCGGTGAGGACACTCGCCACGCCCACGAATGTCGAACCAGCTTGGCGCCACCAGAAGCGTCGCGTCGCGCGGCGGGACTCGTCGTCCGTCAACTCGAAGTGAATCTCGTAGGGTTCCACATCAGCCCCCTGCCGCAATCTCCGCCAGAAGCTTCTGAATGGCCGCTACAAGCTCGGCGCGCGGCACGTTGAACTGGCCGGGGCGCTCAGACTTCCACTGGCTGCGGTCAGCGACTTGGGCGGTGCGTTTGCGGCCGACGGACATGTCTTTGAGCTGCACTTCGCCGCGGGCACGCTCGTCCGCGCCGCAGACGACGAGCACCGGGACGCCGTAGTGGTCGCCGTAGCGGACCTGCTTGCCGAAGCGGCGTTCGGTGCCGAGGTAGAACTCGGTGGGGACGCCGGCGCGGCGGAGCTCGTAGGCCATCGCGAGATACTCGTCAATCGGCACGTCGTCGAAGACGGTGACGAGGACCTGCGCGGTGCATTTCCGCGACGGCAGCCGGCCGAGCTGCTCCAGTGCGACGAGCAGCCGATCCACCCCAACCGACGTGCCGACCGCCGGCACGCGCTCGCCGAGGAACCGCATGACGAGGTCGTCATAGCGCCCGCCGCCGCAGACCGAGCCGAAGTCCGGCAGATCGAGCAGCAGCGTCTCGAACACGGTGCCGGTGTAGTAGTCGAGGCCGCGGGCGATGGTCAGGTCGTACGCCACGACATCGTCGCCGTAGCCCAAAGTGTGGAGTTGCTGCGACATACGGGCGAGCAGCTCGATTTCGGCCGCGGCGCCCTCCACTTCCTTGAACAGGTCGCGCACCTGTGCGAGCGCCTCCTCGCGGCTCGCCGCGCGGAGGGCGAGGAACTGGTCAATTCGATCGACCTGCGCGCTGGAAAACCCCAGGCCCGGGATCGGGCTGCCCGATTCGTCCTTGTAGCCGATGGTCAGTTCCAGGCGGACCTTCTCGTGTCCAAGCTTGTCGAGTTTGTCGAGGACGCGGAATACGTCATGGGCCCGATCGTGGGCGATGCCGGCGTACGTGAGCAGGAGATTCAGCACGCGGCGGCTCGAGACGCGGACGCGGAAGCGGCCGACGTTCAGCGCCTGCATCGTGTCGCACATGGCCGTGATCATCTCGACGTCGGCGACCGCGGACTCGACGCCGACCGCGTCGATGTCGAACTGGATGAACTCGCGGAAGCGGCCGCGCTTCTCGTAGGGGTTGTCGCAGCGCCACGCCGGTGAGACCTGGTAGCGGCGAAACGGCCGCGGCAGGTCGGGATACTGCGCGACAACGCGGGCCAGCGGCACCGTCTGGTCGAAGCGCAGCCCGAGCCGCTCCTCGTCGGGGCCTTTGACCTCGAAGAGCTGCTTTTCGCTCTCCTCGCCGGCGGTACCCCGCAGGATGTCGAGGTACTCCAGCGCCGGCGTGCCAAGCGGCACGTACCCGTAGCGTTCGTACACCCCGCGGATCGTGTCGATGATCCACTGCCGGGCGTGCATGTCGGCGGCGAAGTAATCCCGCAGACCCCGTAGCAAACGTGGTTCGACGGTACCGGCCAAGATCGTCACCTCCAGAAGAAGCGTCCGGAGCCGATCAAGTACCACAAGGCCCGTCGGCAGGCAAGTTGGCCCCCTGACGGGGTTGCTGTAATCTTCCGCGTATGGCTGCTCCGGCTGAAAAAGCGGGCACGTCCCCGAAGCGGACCGCGCCACTAGCGGCGAGCGACGCCGACGCGTCCGACACGTTCTCGCTTAGCGGCGACGGATCGCCCGGCGAGCGCTGGCTGGGCCTGGGCGTCGCGCTGCTCGTGGCGCTCACGGTTGCGGCGGGGGCGGTGCCCGAACTGGTCATTAATTGCCCGGATCTGAACGACTCGGCCTACCATGTAGCCATCGCACAGCGCATGAAGGAGGCGCTGGCGCGCGGCGAGTCGCCGATCGACTTCTGGTATCCGGACGTCGCCCTCGGTTTTCCGCTGCTGCGGCATTACCAGTTCTTGCCGCACCTGTCTCTCGTCGCGGTGGACGCGGTTGTCGGGCGGCTCATTCCGCTGGCCACGACGTACCGCATCGTGTTCGGGGTGCTGCTGGCGGTGTTTCCGCTGGCGATTTACGGCTCGCTGCGACGGCTGGGTTTGCGGCCGCTGGCGGCGGGTTGCTCGGCCCTCATCGCGCCGCTGCTGTCGACGCCGTACCTGTACGGGCTCGGCTTCGAATCGTACCTGTGGGGCGGCAGCGGGCTGTACGCGCAGCTTTTCGCGTCGGTGCTGGCGCCGCTGGCGTTTGCAAGCGCGTACCGGGCTGTGGCGACGGGGCGTGGGCTGGGTCGGGCGGCGCTGCTCATTGCGGCGACGTTCGCTTCGCAGCTTGTGTACGGGTACATGATGGCGCTGTCGACGCTGGCGTTCATCGTGCCCGGGCCCCGGCGGCTGCACCGCGCCGGTCGCGTGGCGCTCCTGGCGGTTGCGACGTTCCTCATCGGCTCGTGCTTCATCGTGCCCGCACTCCAGGACGCTGAGTTCGCCAACCACAGCGTTTGGGAGAAGCAGGAGAAGATGGACTCGCTCGGCGCGAAGGCTGTGCTGGGGCACCTGTCCGATGGGAAGCTCGTGCTGGGGCACTTGCTCGCGGGGCGGCTGTTCGACAACGGCCGCGTGCCGGTCGTGACGATTCTCGCGGCGCTGGGGCTGCTCTATGCCGCGCGGCGCGGCGACACGCCGCTGCGCCTGCTGGGCGGCCTGTGCATAGCATGGCTGCTGCTGTACTTCGGCCGGCCGACGTGGGGGCGGCTGATCGACTTGCTGCCGTTGGCGCGCGACGCGCCGCTGCACCGCTTCATCGGCGGCGTGCATCTTTTTGCGATTCCGCTGGCGGGCTGCGGGCTGGCGTTTGTGATGCAGTGCATCGCGACGCCGCAGCGCTGGCTGCGCATGGCGGCGGCGGGGGCCGTGCTCGGTCTGCTGCTGGCACCCGCAGTGAACGAGCGGGCGGCGTATCTCCTGCAAAGCAAGAAGTGGAAGCAGGACGCGCTGGTCGGCGTCCGCGCGGACGCGGACCTGCAACCGCTGCTGGCGGAACTGCACGCGCTGAAGGGCGGCCGCGTGTACGTGGGCATTCCCGGCCGGGAGAAGGAGTACCTACGCGTGGGCGGGATTCCGCTGACGGCGTTCTGCCTGCTCGACGGCATCGACACGCTCGGGTTCCTGTGGATCGCGATCACGTACGCCGGCGACATACAGGTGTGGTTCAACCCGGACGACCCGTTGCACTGCCGCATCTTCGGGGTGCGGTATCTCGTGTTCGAGCAGAACCGCGCGCCGCCGGCGTTTGCCCAGCTTCGCGCGGAGTTCGGGCGGTACCGTGTCTACGAGGTGCCGGAGGCATCGTACTTCGGCGTGGTCGATGTGCCGTATGGGATCCGCTGCACCAAGCGGACGGTGTACAACGTGGGGAACGCGTGGCTGAAGAGCACGCTGCCGGTCCGCCGGGAGTATCCGGCGCTGCTGATCGGCGGGCGTGGGCCGGCGGACGTGCCGGTGGCGAGGTTTGACGACAGCGATCCGAATTCCGTGCTGGTTGCGCCCGCGGGGCTAAGTGCGTCGGCGGGCACGTTGACGCAGGAGGCCGATTCGTGGTCGTGCGCGGCGGAACTCGCGCGTCCCGCGGCGGTGGTTCGGCGGGCGGGCTACCACCCGGGTCTGCGCGGCACGGTGGACGGCGTGCCCGCGACCGTGTTCCCGGTCACGCCGGGCTTTGCCGCTGTGCAGGTGCCCGCGGGCCGGCATGAGATTCGCTTCACATACGCACCGGCGACGCGTTGGCCGTGGTACGCGGCGGGCGTGTTGGCGTTCGTGCTGGCGACCCCCGTCATGCGACTGCTACGACTCGATTGCCGGCGCCCGGGGTCGAACCGGGGACCTCTTGATCCACAGTCAAGCGCTCTATCCAACTGAGCTACACCGGCGACGCGGGTGGGTCCAGCCCGGGTCCGCCCGCCTACCGCGTAGTCTATGAAACCGCACACGGGCATGTCAAACCAAGACATGGATTCAGCCGGGTGCGCTCATGCGCCGCGCCGGGGCTCAAGCCGCCGTTGGCGGCGGCACGGCATTCGGGTATCCTGTAGCGGGCGATAAACGCGCCGGGGCGCCTGAGGAGGCACGCGTATGTTCACCAGCGACGAAATCAAGATCACCCCGGGGATGCAGCGCTACATCGACAAGAACAACGCGTACCTCGCCAAGCGGGACCAGTACATCCGCGACGTGGTCAAGAAGTGGAAGTTCGACACGATCGCGGTGCACGGCCTGTACACCGTGCAGGATGCGCTCGAGGACTACCAGGGCGCGATCATCGAACCGATCTTCATGAGCAGCTCGCAGGCGTACCGCGACGCCGACGAGATGGCCGCCGCGCTGGCGTACCTGATCCCCACTTGGTGCTACTCGCGCATCGCGAACCCGTCCACGTACTACTACGAGTGGACGCTGGCGCTGCTGGAAGGCTACGGCTTCAAGGGCGATACATCGTGCTGCTCCACGTCGTCCGGGATGGCCGCCATCATGACCGCCGTGCAGCCCTTCCTGGTCCACAAGCGGCACCACGTGCACGAGCCGCGGAATTTCCTGGCCACCGCGCAGTGCTACGGCGGGACGTTCCAGCAGTTCAAGGTCCGCATGATGGAGGAGCGCGACATCGAATGCCGCTGGGTCCAGAACCCGGCGAATATCGACGAGTGGGCGTCGCAGATCGACGAGAACACACGTTTCCTCTATGGCGAGCTGCCGAGCAACCCGCAGCAGGGGTTCTTCGACATCGCCGCCGTTGCGGACCTGGCGCACAGCCGCAATCTGCCGCTGATCGTGGACAGCACGGTGGCGACGCCGGCGCTTTTGCGGCCGATCTGTCACGGGGCGGACATCGTGGTGCAGTCGGCGACGAAATCGCTCACCAGCAGCGGCTTCGGGATTTGCGGGGCGGTGATCGCGCGGAAGAACCTGATCTGCCGCGTCGACAACGACGATTTGAAGCAGGATTTCGCGCTGTACGTGAAGTACCTGCCGAACCGGGACTACGGCCCGAATCTGCACCCGCTGCAAGCGATCATGACGCTCAACGACGTGCGCACGCTGCGCTCGAAGATGGACATGCTCAGCCGCAACACGCTGAAGGTGTCCGAGTTCCTGAGCCGGCACCCGCAGGTCGAGCGCGTCGAGTATCTCGGGCTGCCGGAGCACCCGCTGCACGAGTTGGCAAGCAAGTACATGTGGCTCGTGGACGCGGAATATGACGAGCAGTACGGCAAGCCGGTCAATCGCTACGGGCACTTGATGTCATTCTGCGTGAAGGGTGGCGTCGAGGCGACGCGGAAGGCGTTCGACGGGCTGCAGCGCATCTGGCGAGCGACCGATCTGGGTCGCATCAAGAGCGTCGCCACGATCCCGGCGATCTCGACGCATCTGCAGCAGGGCGAAGCCGGTCGCCAACTCGCCCACATCCCGCCGAATCTCATTCGCCTCTGCGTGGGCGGCGAGCACCCCGACGACATCATCGCCGACCTCGACCAGGCGCTGAACAAGGTGAAGACGAAGACGGCGGTCGGCACGCCGGCGGCGGTGCGGTAGCATCTGCACCCTACGTCCGGCAGCAGCCAGTCTTCTCTCACAGCCGGGGCGCGTGCGGGGAGGTATAATACGGGCATGGCCGCAGACCAGCCTGGGAACGGGGTTTCCGAGCGCGCCGCAACGGCGTCCAGTCCGGAGATGGTCCTTGCGCGCACGCTCGACGCATACCGCGCGCGGCTCACGCACCGTGCGCTGCGCACGCGCGTGCTGATTGCGCTGACGCCGTTCGTGCTTCTGCCGCTGCTGGTCGTGGTCGCGGACCACTTTTGGCCCGGCGGGCTGCCTAGTCCCGCGTTGCACGGCGCACTGCTGCTGTGGGCGGTCGGTGTGGGCGGGGGGCTGCTGGCGACCGTGGTTCTCACGCTGGCCCGGCACCTCAATCCGGCGTTCGTCGCCCAGCAACTCGAACGCGGATACCAGATTTCGCACAATACGGTCGTCAACGCCGTCCTACTCCAAGGCGCGGCAAATCAAGCCTACGCCGCCGAGGCGCTCGTCCGCCAGGCCGTTCGCGACCTGACGCAGCACGAGTCGGCGAGTGCGCCCGAAATTCGGAGCAGCCGAGTCCCCGCGCTGGTGCTGCTCGCGGCGGCGGCGGCCTGGGTGCTTTACACGGGCGCCACGCCGAAGCCGATCGGACCTTCGCTCGCCCGGTTCTTCGGTGCCGACCGGGCGGCGCCGACCGCGACGTGGCTGGAGTTGGTCCACCCCACGCTCGACGAGGCCGTACACGCCGGCGAGGCGTTGACGATTGAGGTGGCGGTGCACGGGCGCCCTGTATCGGACGTGCGCCTGGACATCCTGGACCCCGCCGCGAACGTCCGCACGACGAAACGGGAGTATACGTCGCCGGCATCGGGCCGCGACACGGATGAGCACCACCGCTTCACGCTGCCGCCGGTCGAAGTTCGCGACGACATCCGCTATCGCTGCTTGGCCGGCGATGCGCGGCTGGAAGGCGTGCTCGCGGTGCATCCGCAGCCGGACATCGAGCGGATCGAGGTCACGCTGGAGCCGCCGGCGTATACGGGCGAGCCCACGGCGGTCACAAACGACCCCGATCTGAGCATCCTAGCGGGCACGCGGGCGACGTTCCGCGTGCGGGCGAATACGCCCATCAGCGAGCCGGTGTTTGTGTTCGACGGGGGCCGGCAGACGCGCACGCGTATGAGTACGAGCGCGGAGGAGCCACAGCAGGCCGCGGTCACGCTGGTGCCGACGGAGAGCGGCACCTACCGCGTCTATTTCTCCGATCCGTGGCAGGCGCCGTACCGCGACCCGCTACCGCACCGCGTGGAGGTGCATCCGGATGCTCCGCCGACGGTGCAGATCGTCCGCCCCAGCCCCGCGGACATTCCGGACGACGTCGTGGACGTGGCGCAATTCCCCGAGCTCGTCGGTGCCGCCGAGGACGACGTGAAAGTCGTGGCCCTGCTCTTCTACGTCGAGCAGGGCGGCGTGACGAGTCGCGGATTGGCCAGCGCCGATGCCGGCCGGCACGTGACGGGGAAGATCAATGTGGCGGCGTTGCCGCGGCTCGCAGGAGTCGATACGGCGCGGGCTTGGTTCGAGGCGTTGGATGGCCGCGTGCTGCCGGACGGGCGCGAGGCGCCGCAGACTGCGCGCAGCCGCGTGGTGACGCTGGTCTGGCCCGCCGGCGGCGACAGCAATGCCGCGAACGGGGAGCCGGGGAGCGCGGCGTCCCAGCCCGGGACGAACGATAGGAACGGTGACCGCGGAAAGCCGGCGGAGCCGCCCGGAAAGACAGGGGCGGCGCCCAATGGCGAACGTGCGCCCGCGAGTGCCCCCTCGACCGCGCCCGCCAGCGCCCCCTCGAGTGCGCCGGCCGGCGAGGCGCAGCCGAGTAACGAAGTACCGCAGGAGGGGACGCCGTTGCACAAAGTGGAAGGGGGAACGGACATCGCGCCCGGCGCCGATGCGGGCGAGAAGGAAGCGCAGGCCGGCGAGGCGCTGGAGCAGGAGCTCGAGAAGTTCGCGCGCGAGCACGGGGATGAGGCGGAGCAGGTGGTCGATCATTTGCGCAAGACCGACCAGGACCAGCCCGGGAGCCAGGGTACCGAATCCCAAAATGGGGACGACGCGAAGCCGCCGGCTGACGGGCAAGACGCAGGCAGCACGCAGCAGCAACCCGGCGAGAAGCCAGGGCAGGATTCAGGCAAGCCTGGCGAGTCGTCCGGCGACACCAAACCGCCCACCGCGTCGAACGAACCAACAGGGAACAACACGTCACCGGAGGAGAAACCGGACGCCGGCAAGGACGGACAGGGGAGCGCGAAGCCGACGCCAGGAGCACCATCCGAACCTCCGCAAACCGCCGGTGAGCCACAGAGCGGCGACAAATCGAGTCCGCAACTTGGCGAGCAGGCGGGCGAGCGTCCCGAGGCTGGGGCCGCCGGCGCCGGCCAGCCGAATGAGGGTTCCGGCGGCACACAGGCGGGCCAGTCGCGCAAACGCGCCGCCGCTGGGGAGTTGATTGAACGCATCGCGCAGGGCGCAGCGGTGACCGAGGAGATGCTGGTCGAGAGCGGCTGGTCGCCGGAGCAAGCGACCGCGTTCATGCAGGCCGTCCGGCGGCTGCAGGAGTTGACGGACGCCGCGGGGCCGGAGGGCGCGACTCGCCGGCTGGTCTTTGATACCCGGGTGGGCGAGCGGGCGCGCACGGCCGGGCGGGGGCTTTCGCAGCAAGTGCAGCGCGAGGTGGCCGATGGCGAGCGACCGGAAGACGGGCTCCGCCGCATTGCTCCGCCGCCGGAGCAGCAGGTGCCCGACGAACTGCGATCCTTGCTCGACGCGTACTATCGCTCGCTCGCGGCCCATCGCGATTGAGCGGACAACCGCGATCGGCGCGTATCGCGCGTAACGAGAGAGGCTCGGCCGCTTGACGACCCAGCGTCACCGGCTTTCCCATCCAATATCTGGCGGATCATGCGGGAACGAATGACGGACCGAGCCGTGTCGGGCTTCGCCGCCGCGCTCGCCGCCACCGCCGAGATCGCGCCAAAGTGGGGATGACTCAGCTCTACCCCCGCTTGACACCACCCCCAACCTGCGTTGCACTCCACTTCAATGCCACGCGACTCCAGGAGCGTCCGGGTTTTCGTCGACGAGGTCACGATCCACGTCCGCGGCGGAAAGGGTGGCGACGGCTGCCTCAGCTTCCGCCGCGAGAAGTTCGTTCCCAAGGGCGGACCCGACGGCGGCGACGGCGGGCACGCCGGCTCCGTCTGGCTGGTCGCGAAAACCGGCGTCGATACCCTGCTCGACCTCTCCGGCCGCCACCACTACCACGCCGAAAGCGGCCGCCCCGGCTCGGGCAACAACCGCTCCGGTCATAGGGGCGCCGACCTGGTCGTCACCGTCCCGACCGGCACGCTCGTCTACGACGCCGACACCGGCCGCCTGCTCAAGGACCTCATCGACGACGAGCAACGCGTACGCGTGGCCCGCGGCGGTCGCGGCGGCCGCGGCAACGCTCGATTCGCGACTTCGACCCACCAGACGCCGCGTGAATTCGAGCCCGGCGGAAAGGGGCAGGAGCGCACCCTGCGGCTCGAGCTGAAGCTGATCGCGGACGTGGGTTTCGTGGGTCTGCCGAACGCCGGCAAGAGCACGCTGCTTTCGCGGCTGACCCGCGCCCGCCCGAAGATCGCCGACTACCCGTTCACGACGCGCGAGCCGCACCTGGGGATCATGGAGTTATCCGGCTACCGCCGGCTGGTGCTGGCGGACTTGCCGGGGCTGATTGAGGGCGCACACGCCGGCGTCGGACTCGGCGATGCTTTTCTCAGACACGTCGAGCGCACGCGCGTCATTCTCCACCTGATCGACCTGTCGCCGCCGGAGGGTTCTCCGTCGCCGGCCGAGGCTTATCGCGTCATCCGGCACGAGTTGGAACGATACAGCCGCGCGCTGGCCGAGCGCGAGGAGCTCGTCGTCGGCACCAAGCTCGACCTCACCGACGCCCCCGCCGCGCTCGAACAGTTGCGCGCCACGCTCGGCAAGCCCATCCTCGGCATCTCCGGCGTAACCGGCGCCGGGCTGCGCGAGCTGGCCGAGACACTCTGGACCACCGTCGAGCGCGTCCGCGCCGCCGAGCGCGAGCAGAAGCCGGTGCAGATCGATCTGGAAGGCAGCGGCGACGTGTCACCCGATGTGAGCGCATAGCACGTCCAGCCGACCCGCACGCCCCCGCGCACTTCGCGATTGACGCCCGCCTCGACGGCGATAACGTACTTATGGTGGATCGTCGCTTGGGACGTTCGGAGCCTCCGGCATGATTGCGGTCGAACCGGCCGACGCAGTACTTGCGATCGACATCGGCAATACGCGTATCGGGCTGGGCGTCTGGGACGGCGACGGCCTGCACGACACACGCCGCGTCGCGGTCAGCCGCCCCGACGACTGGAAGCCGGCCATCGAGCAGGCCTGGGGCACGATCGCGCAACGCAAACCCGCCATCGTCATCGGCAGCGTAAACCCGCCGGGTACCGTCCGGATGCAGGAACTGGCCGAAGCGGTCAGCGGCGTGTCCGTGCTGCGCGTGCGCGACGACCTGCCGCTGCCCATGCCGCTCGACCTCGACAACCCCAGCGAGGTCGGCGTCGATCGCGTCTGCTGCGCTGCGGCGGCCTACGACCGCGTCGGCGGCGCGTGTTCGGTCGCCTCGTTCGGAACCGCCATCACCATTGACTGCGTCTCGCCTGACGGCCATTTCCTGGGCGGGGCCATCCTGCCCGGCTTCGAGCTGTGTTGCGACGCCCTCCACACGCGGACCGCCCAGCTTCCACGCGTCAGCCCCCGCGCCCCCAACACAACCTTCGGCAAGAACACGCACGACGCGATCCTCAACGGCGTCGTGTACGGGATGCTCGGGGCGCTGCGCGAGATCGTCGAGCGCTTCGCGACCGACCTGCGCGAATGGCCGCATCTCGTCATCACGGGCGGCAACGCGCCGCTCATCGCCGACTTGGCCGACTTCGTGGACGCGGTCGTGCCCGACCTGTGCCTGATCGGCATCGCGCTGGCGCATCGCAAGGCCGCAGGCCAGACGTGACGCCCGCGGACGACAGGCCCACGGGGGGGTATGCGGTGCTCACGAGCCCGGGACCGGCCGCGATTGCCGTCGTCCGCATTTGCGGACCGCGTGCCGAGGCCTTTCTCACCCGCTACATCCGCACCCGCCGACCGTTGACTGCTGCCGCCGCCGGCGACGTGCGGCGAGCCGAGCTACTCGACGTTGACGGGTCCGTTCTCGACGACATCGTGATATCGGTCCACGCCACGCCGCCGGCCTGGGATGTGCGCCTGCACCTACACGGCAACCCGCAACTGGTGCGGCGGTGCACGGAATTGGCGGAAATGTGCGACCTGCGTGCTGCTGAGGCGCTGGACACGAGTCTGTGGGCCGTGCAGGACGCGCTGGAAGTCGAGGCGTACGCCCTGCTGCCGCAGATGCCGACGCTGCGCGGCGCGCAGTGGCTGCTGGGTCAACCCGCCCGCCTGCGTGACCTCGTGACATCATTGCCCAAGCGCGCTGCCTTGGCGGATGCGTGCGCGGTCTGCCGTCATGTGGCTGCACGCACGAATGTCGTGTCCTGGTTCGCTCAGCCGCTGCGTGTCGCCCTCGTGGGTCCGGTTAACGCCGGCAAGAGCACGCTGGCGAACGCGTTGGCGGATCGCGCCGCCAGCATCGTCTCGCCGGCGCCGGGCACAACGCGCGACTGGGTCGGAATCCAAGGCGAAGCGCGCGGGTTTCCGGTAACGTGGCTGGACACGGCCGGGCTGCGCGACAGCACAGACGCGCTCGAAGCCGCGAGCGTGGCGCGGTCGCGTGCGCTGCTGGAAGGCGCGGACGCGGTCGTTGTGGTCCTGGACGGCTCCCCCGCCGGCGAGGCCGCGCGCACGGAGTTCCTGGCCGCCTACGCGAGTCTGGCGCCGGCGTGCGTCGCGTTGAACAAGTGCGACCTTGGTGACTGGACGACCGCCGTGGGCGCAGCCCTTCCGCCGTGTTGGCGCGACCGGGCGTTGGGCATTTCGGCGACGTGTCGCGCCGGCCTGGACGACCTGTGTCGCATGTTGCTGGCGAGCGCGGGTCGCCACGCGGACGACCTGGACATGCCAGCGGCATACACGCCACGGCAGGTGCAGATCCTGCGCGCGGCGGTCGCAGCGCCGGACCTTAACGCATTGTATGACAAACTCTTACAGCTCAGCGCCCCAGCCGCCGGTGCCTGAGACCGGCTTCGCACGCCCGTGGCCAGCGGGGCGGCCCTCGGATAGCATACCATCGTGGATGCCGGTCGGCTGGCATGTAGCAGCCGATGCGTCGACCTCGGGCGCGCGGAGAACGTGTTGACCGTAGTTATTGGACTGTTGCTGCTCGCCGTCACCGCCTACATCTCTACGCTCGCGTACACGCTGCCCGTGCACTCCCGGACCCGCCTCGCGGACCTGCTTCCGGAACCCGGCCGCGAACGCTGGCTCGCCTGGCTGGACCGCTGCGAGTGGGAGCTGCATACGCTGGCGAGCTTGTTGCGGCTGGCGCTGAGCCTCGCCGTAATGGCCGTCGTCTGGTCTTGGTGTATCTGGGATCTGCATTACACGCCGGACGCCGCGACCGCGGTGGTCGCGGGCGTCGTCGCGACGATCCTGCTCACCGTGTTCGCGATCGCAATCCCGCACGCGCTGTCGCTGCACGCCGGCGAGACGATCCTCGCCCGCAGCCTGCCCTTCCTCGTGGTCCTGCGCATCGTGTTGTGGCCGGTCGGCCGCCTGTTCGACGCAACGGAGTTCGTCGTACGGCGTCTCTTGGGCAAGGCCGAAGTGAGCGACGAGGAGGAATCCGAACGCGCCGAGCAGGAGATTCTCGACGCGGTCTCCGAGGGCGAAGCCTCCGGAGCCGTGGACGAAGGGCAGAAGGAGATGATCGAGTCGGTCATCGAGCTGCGCGAGACGCTGGTGAGCACGATCATGACGCCGCGGACCGACGTCGACGCGGTGCCGGCCGAGGCGTCGTATGAGGACGTGCGGGCGGTGATCCTGGCGAAGGGGCACTCGCGAATTCCGGTGTACGAAGGCTCGATCGACCACATCATCGGCGTCGTCTACGCGAAGGACCTGCTGCGGCTCGATGCCGGCGAGCCGTTCGACGCACGACAGGTGATGCGGAAGGCCCCCTACGTGCCCGAGACGAAGACGCTCGGCGAGCTGCTGGACGAGTTCCGCGCCACGAAGGTGCAGATCGCGATCGTGCTCGACGAGTACGGCGGAACGGCGGGGCTGGCGACGATCGAGGACATCCTGGAGGAGCTGGTCGGGGAGATCAACGATGAGTACGACCAGCCGCCGCCGCCCGCGATGAACCGCCTGGACCCCGACACGCTGGAGGTGGACGCCCGCGTGCACGTTACGGACATCAACGAGGAGCTGGGGGTCGAGCTGCCCGAGGACGCGGAATACGAGACGATCGGCGGCTTCGTGTTCGCGACACTGGGCAAGATTCCGGCCGCGGGCGAGGAATTCCAGCATGCGAACGTGCACTTGCACGTCATGGCGGCCGAACCCCGGCGGATCAACCGGCTGCGGATTCACGTGGTGCGCGAGCCGCAGAACGCGTAGGCACGCGCAGGAACGGGGGATCGGTTCATCTGCGGGCTTTGCGGCGAGACGGATTCTTCCCCTTTGGCTTTCTCCCCTTCGCCTCTCGCCGCTTTGTCTCTCTCTTGCCGCCGGGGCAACGGAACCTGGCCGTTCCCGCCGCCGCCACGACCTCCCCGAAGTACATCCGGTGGTAATCGTTCTGGTAGTTGGGGGCGATGAAGTCGGCCAGGAAGTGCGCCGGCTCCAGGTCGTCGAAGTACATCTTCCGGCATTCCAGGATCAGCTCGGCCTCCGCGTAGCCCGGACACGGAATCGTCGTCAGTGCGATCGGCGTGAGCCCGCATTCCGTCATCTTGCGCGTGTCGCGCCCGGACTGCGTGCCCAGCAGGTTAAGGGCGGGGCGATACGACTCGTCGAACGCACACAGACTGAACGTGTCGTACCGCTCCATGAACTCCCGCGTGTAGCGCTGCGGCCGGACCACCACCACCGCCAGCGGCCGGTGCCAGATCACGCCCAGCGCACCCCACGACACGGTCATGCTGTTGAACGCCCCTGGCCGGTTCTCCCCCGCCGTCAGCGAAAACCACCCCGGCTCCCACGCCCCGAACGTCGGCATCTGCAACTCGGTCAACGGAATCGACGCGCGTTCCATATCGCTCTCCTACGGCTCGCGGGCATGGTGCGCCACCCGGCAGCTTGACGCAAGCGAACGCGCGTGCCTCCGACACTCCGTCCGGCCGCCGCCCGCCCTCGCGGCGGCTGGAAGCCCGGAACCCCCCCGCCCGCCCCAACACGCCTATACTCTGAGCGTGTGTGCGCTACTCTTGCGCCGGCCGCCGGAAGCCGATCAAAGAACAGGTGGCGCCGCCGCAACATCTGATAACTGGCGATAATGCGATGACACGCCTGAAAACGGTCATTCACGTACACACGCATTACTCGTACGACTCCAACCGCTCGCCGGAGGATCTCGTCCGCGAGGCCCGCCGCGCCGGCGTCGATTGTGTCGCGGTCACGGATCACAACGGGATTGCCGGGGCGCTGGCCGCGCAGGCGCTCGGCGGCGTCCACATCATCGTTGGGGAGGAGATCACGTCCACGGACGGGCACATCATCGGCCTGTTCATGCACGAACACGTGCCGGCGGGCCTGTCGGCCGAAGAGACGGCCCAGCGGATTCGCGACCAGGGCGGCCTCGTCCTCGCCCCGCACCCGTTCACGATCCTCTGCCAACACAGCCTCGGCCCGGAGGCGCTCGCCCGCCTGCGGCCCTGGCTCGACGCCGTCGAGGTCTGCAACGCGCAGGATTTTCTGCTTTGGGAAAACACGCGGGCTCAGCGTTTCGCCGAGGAAAACGGGATCACGCCCTACGTCGGTGACGATTCCCACCTGCGCGGCTACCTGGCCTCATGCTGCCAGATGGTCCCCGCCTTCGACGGCCCTGCGGAGTTCCGCGCCGCCCTGCGACAGGCGACCCTCGTCCCCGGCCGGCATCCGCTCCGCTATTTCGCGACCATGGCCCTACACCAAGCCCGGCGTCGGATCACCGGGCGACCGCTTCGCAACTGGGGCGCAAACGCTCCCGGCGTGCCAACCGCGACGACCGCCGGCGGAAAAGCGTCACTCGTTTCGACGGACTAGCCGTTCGCCCTGTTTGCCCCCCCGCTCTTGTCGCCGTCCATGTGCAGCGTTACGTTGCGCGGCGTTCGGTTCAGGCCGGAGCTGTGCAGCCGCGGTGCCTGCAGCTGGCGCGATTATCGGTCGTTTTTCGCGCGGCCGACACACGCTCTTGCAGCCCCCCGGCCCCCGACTCCGATGTATTGGTGAATCGAGACGGAAAACTCGTCTGTAGCGCATGAGCTTGGAGGTACCACCCCATGTCGCCCAACGGCGGTGTGACGAAACTGTCGGATACGTTCGGCGCCCTGACCTTCACCGGCGAAGTCATGCGCCGGCACCTGCCCGAGGACGCCTACGAGAAGCTCGTCCACACCATGCAGCGCGGCCTCCCGCTCGACCCCGCCGTCGCCGGCATGGTCGCCGCCGCCATGAAGTCCTGGGCCCTCGAGCACGGCTGCACCCACTACACCCACTGGTTCCAGCCCCTCACCGGCCACACTGCCGAAAAACACGACGCCTTCCTGTCGCCTAACGGCGTCGGCGGCGCCATCGAGGCCTTCTCCGCGCCCCAGTTGATCCAGGGCGAGCCCGATGCCAGCTCCTTCCCCTCCGGCGGTATCCGCGAGACCTTCGAGGCCCGCGGCTACACCGCCTGGGACGCCACCAGCCCCGCGTTCATCTTCAAAACCCCCGACAGCGCTACGCTGTGCATCCCGACGGCGTTCGTCTCCTGGACCGGCGAAGCCCTCGACAAGAAAACCCCGCTGCTGCGCTCGATCCAGGCCGTCAGCGACCAGGCCCTGCGCATCCTGCGGATTTTCGGCACGCATAAAGGCGTCTCACGCGTCATCACCACGATCGGCAGCGAGCAGGAGTACTTCCTCGTCGACCGCTCGTTCCATGATCGCCGCGAGGACCTGCGCCTCTGCGGCCGCACGCTCATCGGCGCCCCCGCCCCCAAGGGACACCAGCTCGACGACCACTATTTCGGCGCCATCCCCGAACGCGTCATGGCCTTCATGACCGAGGTCGAACGGCACCTCTACGAGCTCGGCGTGCCCGTCAAAACCCGCCACAACGAGGTCGCCCCCAACCAGTACGAGTTCGCCCCCATCTTCGAGAGCGCCAACGTCGCCTCCGATCACCAGATGCTCATGATGCAGATGCTGCGCACCGTCGCCGAACGCCACGGCTTCGTCTGCCTCCTCCACGAAAAGCCCTTCGCCGGCATCAACGGCTCCGGCAAGCACAACAACTGGTCGATCTCGACCGACACCGGCGTGAACCTGCTCGACCCGCACGTCGAAACCCACACGCACATGCAGTTCCTCGTCTTCCTGCTGGCCTGCGTGCGGGCGGTCGATCTGCACGCCGACCTGCTCCGCGCTTCCGTCGCCAGCGCCGCCAACGACCACCGCCTCGGCGCCAACGAAGCCCCGCCCGCGATCATGTCGATCTACCTCGGCGACATGCTCAGCGACATCCTCGCTCAGCTCGCCCAGGGCGGCGCGCACTCCACCAAGAAGGGTGGCAGCCTCGACCTCGGCGCCCGGACCCTGCCGCAAATCCCCCGCCACTCCGGCGACCGCAACCGCACCAGCCCCTTCGCGTTCACCGGCAACAAGTTCGAGTTCCGCGCGGTCGGATCGAGCCAGGCCATCGCCTGGGCCAACACCGTGCTGAACACGATCATCGCCGAGTCCCTCGACTTCATGGCCACCGAGCTGCAAACGCGCGCCGGCAAGAACCCCGCGCCCGCCAAGCTCGAAACCGCCGTCAAGGCCCTGCTCAAGGAGGTCGTCAAGAAGCACCGCCGCGTCATTTTCGACGGCGACAACTACAGCGAGGCGTGGCACAAGGAGGCCGAGCGCCGCGGCCTGCCCAACCTGAAGACGACGGTCGACGCCCTCCCGGCCCTGGCCACCAAGAAGGCCCAGGAGCTGTTTCAGCGGTACAACGTGCTCAACAAGCGCGAGCTGCAGGCCCGCGTCGACGTGAACTTCGAGCGCTACAACCGCACCGTCGCCATCGAGGCCCGCACCCTGGTCTCCATGCTCAAACGCGAGGTCCAGCCCGCCGCCCTGCGCTTCCAAACCGAGCTCGCCCACGCCGTCGCCTCCAGCGAGTCGGCCGGCGTCAAATGCCCCGACACGAAAGCCCAGCTCGTGCGCATTGTTGGACTCCTCGCCGAGCTTAGCGCCGCAATCGTCGCCGTCGAAAAGGCTGAGGCCCTCCGCCTCCCCGACCACGTCACTCGCGCCCACCACACGCGCGACAAGCTCCTCCCGGCAATGGCCGAAGCCCGCCGCATCTCCGACACCCTCGAACAATCCGTCCCCGATGACGTCTGGCCCCTGCCGCGCTACTCCGAGATGTTGTTCGTGAAGTAAGACGCGAACTTTATTGTCACACTTGACGTTGCCGCAGGCACTTCGCGTGCTATACTAGTTTTGGACCGCGACGTGTGAAGTAAACGCGACGCGGTGCACTGTCGACGTCGGCGACCCGGCCCTGTCCCATCTAGCCGGTCGCCCAATTACGCGGGAGCGTTCCGCGTGTTCCGTGCCGTGTGATTCTCCGGTGCGGGCCGCAGCGTGGGATGGGTTGGCGCAGTGGACGTTGCGTCGTGATCTGTTGGCGCACCGGTCGCTGCTGTTTCTTCCGGTCTGAGTTGCCGCTCTTGTTCTGCATGACTCGCGGCACCGTGGCTGCGGGCCGCCGCTCCGGAAAGCGGCGTGGAATGTGCGCCGGGGGGCACACAGCACGGCGGCCAACTTCGGCGATGTGGCGTTTCGGAGACGCCATCCGATTAAGACATGTTTGATCGTCGGCACAATGCGCGTGAGCGCTGGCGGGCTCGCCCCGTCGGTGTTCTCCGGTGTGAAAGAAGCATCCAGGACTAGGGACGGCCGCGCTGCCCGGAGTGGAGGCTGCGCGCCGTCTCCCGGGTCCCGGGGGTGATCTTTGCGGGGCCCTGATCCATTCTCATCTCTGGCGCCGGCGGCTATGATAGTCGGCCAAGACCGCGGGGCGTAGCTCAGCCTGGCTAGAGCGCGTGGTTTGGGTCCACGAGGTCGCAAGTTCGAATCTTGTCGCCCCGAGTCTTCTCGGAAGATGGCGTATGATCAGGCCGGGTCGGCCCGGCGGCTGAGCCATCGCGCGAGCCCAGCGGACGGCGGGCTACGCAGGGTGGCTCGGCGCGCGCCGCAACGCCTTGGTTGTGCATCCAGGACGTAAGCGGAGGACAGCCAGGCTCCAGTGATTGCCTGCGGCACGTTAGCAATGCACGGTTTCCCAGAGTGGCGCCAGGACCCGATTTCGGCCGGTTTTCTTCGCTTGGTAGAGCATCCGATCGGCGGCTTCGAGTAGTTGTGCTGCGGACGACTCTTCGGTCGGAATCGCCGTGGCGACCCCACCGCTTATTGTGACATGTCCTGCGACGGTTGAGTCTGCGTGGGGGATTCCCAGCGCGATGACAGCGTCGGAGAACTTATCCGCCAGCAGGGCGGCGCCAGCGGCGTCTGTATCCGGCAGCACGCAGACGAACTCCTCGCCGCCGTAGCGCGCGACGAGGTCGGCGGGGCGGCGGCTGACGCTGGCCAAGGCCAACGCGACGCGACGGAGGCAGTCATCGCCGGCGGCGTGTCCGTAGCAGCCGTTGAAGCGTTTGAAGAAGTCGATGTCTGTCAGGCAAATGGAGAGGGGGCTCTGCGTGCGGCGGCCACGGAGCCATTCCTGGGCCAGGAACTCATCGAGGCGGCGCCGGTTGGCGATGCCCGTCAGGCCGTCCCGAGCCGAGAGGTCTTCGAGTATGTCGCGGTAGCGCTTCAGTTGAAGGTGATTGCGCACGCGCGCCTTGACGATGGGGGCACTGATGGGCTTGGAAATATAGTCGATGGCACCGACCTCCAGGCCGCGGGCCTCGTCGGCCTCCTCGCTGAGGGCGGTGATGAAGATCACGGGGACGTTACGCGTCTGGGGATTGGCTTTGAGTTGCTTGCAGACCTCGTAGCCGTCCATAGCGGGCATCATGATGTCCAGCAGGATCAGGTCGGGGATCTGGCGGGCGACGAGGTCGAGGGCTTCGCGACCGCTGGTCGCAAACAGGACTTCGTACTCGGCCCCGAGAATGGAACTGAGGATCTCGATGTTGGCCGGAGTGTCGTCAACGATGAGGACGGTCTGAGGGGCAGAGAGCGCCGAATCCATGGCGACTCCTCGCTATGGCAGGGCCACGCTGAGTTCTTCCATGAGGGCGGTCACGGCCGCCTGGGCACCTTTGAAGTCCAACCCGTTCACGCAACTTTCGAGTTGCGCCAGGAGTTCTGCAACCCCCGCGGCGGCCAGTAGATCATGCAACGGCCCGAGGTGTTTCTTTGCTGCGAGGTTGTTCCGCTTCAGCAAGCCGTCGAGCTCGGCGAGGGCCTGCGTCACCCGGGGCAGGTCGAGTGCGGCCCGATTGGGAGTCGGCGCGGCGAGCGGCGACGCCGGCGGGTTCGGCGGCGGCGCTGCGGGGATACCCGACAGGACGGTCTGCAGACTGGCGTGCAGATGGTCAAGCAACGCGCCCAGATGGTCTTGCTCGGACTTGCGGAGGGCGGCATCGACGGCCTGGGCGGCGGCGAACACATCCGTCGCGGCGATGTTGCCGGCCACGCCTTTGAGCGTGTGGGCGGTGCGCTGGGCCAGCTCGAGATCGTTGTGGGCGAGGGCGGCGCGGATCCTGGTGACGACTTCGCCAAAGTCGCGCTGGAAGTCGCGCAGCAGCTTCAAGAGCAGTGGCCGATTGCCGCCCAGTTTCCGCAGCGCGGCATCGAGATCAAGGCCGGGCACTGCGACTGGAAAGTCTCCGGGTACGTCGGATACGGCTCGGGCGCCAGGCAGCGGTTTGGCCTGGCGGCTCGCGTCCGGCTTGATCCAGCGGGCCAGCGTGGCCAAGAGCTGCTCCGGATCGACCGGCTTGGGCAGATGGTCGTTCATGCCGGCGGCCAGGCATTTCTGGTGCTCAGATTCCAGAGCGTGGGCCGTCATCGCGACAATCGGCAGTTGCTCAGGTCCGAACCGCGCGCGCAACCGGCGCGTGGCCTCATAGCCGTCCATCTCTGGCATCTGCAAGTCCATGAGGACCACGTCGAATGCGGTCTGACCGGCCAGGACGGCCTCCACGGCCTCGCAGCCGTTGCCGGCGATCTGTACGGTGAGGCCGAGACCTCCGAGGATCTCGCGGGCGACCTGCTGGTTGATCGCGTTGTCCTCCACGAGCAGCACGCGGGCGCCGCGGATGGCCACGGCGGCCGCCAGGTCGCAGGAAGGCGACGTGTCGGGGATCGGCGGTTTGACGGAGCTACTGGTGAAGACTTCCATGATGGCGTCGAAAAGCTGGGAACCGCTGACGGGCTTAGTGAGCAGCTTGTCCAAGTCGAGATCGTTCGCCTGGCGTTTCACGTCTTCGTTGTCGTAGGCGGTGATCATGAAGATGGTCGGCGTCTTGGGCAAACGCCGATTGCTCTTGATGTGGCGCGCCGTCTCGATGCCGTCGAGGCCGGGCATCTTCCAATCCAAGAGGATCAGGTCATAGAAGCGTCCGCCGGCCTGGGCCGCACGTTCCAGCTCCGCCAGCGCGGCCTCGCCGGACGCGACCGCTGTGACCTGAAAGGCCAGCGAAATCAGGGTGTCGCTCAGGATCTCGCGGGCCGAGGCACTGTCGTCAACGATCAGGGCCTTCATGTTGCGCAGGTCAACTGGGACGACCGGCGCTTGGGGACCGCTGGCCGCCTGGAGGCCGAAGGGGATCGTGAAGGCGAAGGTGCTGCCGCGCCCCGGCGTGCTCTCAACATCGATCTGGCCACCCATGAGTTCCACGAGCTGCTTGCTGATCGTCAGGCCCAGGCCCGTGCCGCCGTACTTGCGCGTGGTCGAGCCGTCGGCCTGGGTGAAGGGACGGAAGAGCTTGGAGCGCTGCTCTTCGGTCAGGCCGATACCGGTGTCGCGCACGGAGAACTTGAGGACCGCCTGGTCGTCGTCCTGGCCGATCCGTTCCACCGCGATGACGACCTCGCCACGCTCGGTGAACTTGACGGCATTCGTGGCGAGGTTGGCGAGAACCTGCCCCAGCCGCAATGGATCGCCCACCAGCGCCAGCGGAACATTCGGCGGCCGGGACACACAGAGTTCGAGGCCTTTCTCCTCGGCCTGGAGGGCCACCATGGCCGACACGCGTTCGAGCACCTGGTCCAGGTGAAACTCAGTGGACTCCAGTTTGAGCTTGCTGGCCTCCATCTTGGACAAGTCGAGGATGTCGTTGATGATGCCCAGCAGCGCGTGCGCCGAGGACTGGATCTTCGTCACGTAATCGCGCTGCTTGGCGTCCAGGTCGGTTTTCAGGGCCAGGTGGCTCAGGCCGATGATGCCGTTCATCGGCGTGCGAATCTCGTGGCTCATGTTGGCCAGGAACTCGCTCTTGGCTTGGGTGGCGGCCTCGGCCTGCACCGCCATCTGTTCGGCCCGCGCGCTAACTTGTTGCAGTTGCTCGTTGACTTGCTCCAAGCCGGCTTTCGACAGGCGCAGCGCGTCCTCCGCCGCGGCTTGCTGGACGACAAGTGCCACCGTGCTCCCGAGTCCGTCCAGCATGGCGTCTTCGTCGGCGGAGAGCGGATGTTTGGCGAACAGGGCCAGAACGCCCAGGGTGTCTCCCTCGGGCGCGCGAAGCCGGTAGCCCGCGAACGACACCAGTCCCAGCTCGCGGGCCCAATCGTGATTGTGAACGCGCGGATCATTCTGCACGTCGTTGGTGAGAAACCCGCGCTCCTCGTCCGATGCGACGCGCCCAATTTTGTAACACCCGAACGGAACGCGCCGGTGGCCTGGGCCGTCTATGTGGGTGTACCGACCGGAACTCGCCAGCAAGTGCAGACACCGGTCACGGTAGCGGCAGACGTGCGGGCCTTCGTGCACCTCGGCATGGATGCAGTCCCGTTCGCACCTATCTCCGGGGCGTATCAGCCAGATGCGGCAGAAATCGGCCTCGAACAGGTGGACGATGCCGTCGGTGACGCTCTTGAGTTTGGTTTCGAGCGGGGCCGGCGCCAGCAGCAACTGCCGGAGGTGGCTGACGCCTTGCTGCCGCCGACGTGTTTCCCTACGCTCATCCTCCAATTGCTTGCGCTCGGTGATGTCCTCAATGGCTCCGAACATGCGGATGGCTTTCCCCTGCGAGTCGCGAATCGCGGTGCCCCGGGCGCGCCAATGACAAACGCCGCCGTCCTTGCGCCGGACGCGGTATTCCTCGTCGTACGGAGCGTCGCCCTTGCCGTGGCGGTCAAGAGCCGCCATGACGCGGTCGTGGTCTTCGGGATCTACCAGCGCCTTCCAAGCTTCGACGGTGTGCGGAAACTCTCCCGGCGGGTAGCCGAGGAGACCCTCGATATCGCCGAACCAGTCGAGCGTGCCGGTGACAAGATCCCATTCCCACACCATGTTGGTGATGGACTGGGCGGCGAGACGGAAGCGCTCCTCGCTCTGACGCAGGGCTTCCTCGGCGCGCTTGCGCTCGGTCACGTCACGCAGGATGCCCACGGCGTGCCACGCGTTGTCGACCTGGACACCGGAGAGGGACACGGCCACCGCGACCTCCCGGCCATCCTTGTGCAGGGCGTGCAGTTCCAACGTCTGGCCGACCGCTTGGCCGCGTCCGGTGCGCTGGAACTCCGGGAACGCCTGGTCGTGTGCGCGGCGATAGCGCTCCGGTGCCAGAAGCTCGTGCAGATTCTGCCCAAGCGCCTCGCCCGCCGCGTATCCGAGCAGGCGCTCGGCCGCCGGATTCCAGAAGGACACGCACCCCTGCGGGTCCATCATCAGGATGGCGTCCTGGGCCGAGTCCGTGATGCCGTGCAAGACGGCTTCCCGCTCCCGCAGCGCCTCGTCGGCCTGTGTGCGTTCCGCGACCTCGCCTAGTAGTTGGCGGTTCGCGGCCGATAGCTCGGCTGTCCGGCACGTAATGAGTTGCTCGACCCGCCGGTGCCGCGCCAGGGCGAGGAGCAGGTAAGCGCTCAGCCACGCCGTGAGCAACAGCCCGCCGGCCAAGACCGCCCAGGCGGACCAGGCTTCCACCGTGGCGCGATACCCCAACCCCGGTGCGCACTCCAGCACCCAGGGGTCTTCGGCTTGGTCGCGCCAGGCGACGGGCTGGGCGCTGGCGCGGATGGGCTGTGTAGCCCACTCGTTGGGGCGGGCGCTCGGGCCGCCGGCCGCGTGCGCGTACAGCAGGCGCCGCTCGTCTGGCCGGCCGCCGTCGAACAGGCGGACGTCAATCCCGTCCGTTTTCGAGTTTACCAGGCAGCGTTCGACGAGACAGCGGAGGTGAAACGCAGCCACCACGAAGCCGCCCAACTCCGCTGGGCGTTTTTGGAAGTCGGGCGGCGCCCCATATCCGTACACCGGCTGCACCATCCGCATGCCGGGCTCACCATCGATCGGGTGCATCGCGGTCGCGCGCGACGCGGCAGTTGCTGCCTGGGTTTCGAGTGCCTTGTCGAGCAGGGCCCGACAGGCCGGCTCAGAGCCGAGGTCGAAGCCCACGGCGTGCTCGTGGCCGGCGTTGGACGCGACCCAGAGGACCGGGAAATACTCCGAGCGCGGCGCAGCCGGCGCCAGCCTGCCTGGGGCCGTCAATTCCGTGATTTCAAACGCTGGGTATCCCTGGGCTTGCGCGTACTGCTCGATGGCGGGCCGTGCCATCGCCGGGACACGCGGCACCCATTCCAGAGACTCAACCTGCGGGCAGTTCAGCAACAACGGCTTGGCGAAGGTCGCGAACTCATCCCGCTCCACCTCGCGGGTAGCCGCGTAGAACGCGGCGGCCGAATCCAGGATCTCGCCAATGTCCTCGATGTCGCGGCGTACTTCGTGTGCCAAGACCGTGACGCGTTCTTCGAATTCAGCCTGTGAACGGCCCTTTTCCCACGCCCGCACGCTGCGAAAGGCGCACAGTGACAGAACAAGCCCCAAAGTTGCCGCCAAACCGAAGGGTAAGAAGCGGCGTAGACCCCCTGCCGATGCCCGCGCGCTGCGAGCGCGAAGAGAAACAGGTGTCATTACGTCACCGTAGGGACGGGCAGCGCTGGCCAACGTCCCGCGAACCAGTTCTAGAGCGTCCGATTTACGTGGCTCGGAAATGGTGTTGCGCGAGCCAGAGATCGTCTGATCCTGTATCGTCCGAGTTTCGCCTTGTGTTGAGCCCCGCGTGGCCCGAAGTCATCCTCGGAATTGGGAAGCCTCGAGAAGGGCGAATAAAAGTGCTCCGCGCGGCTCACCGTACCCGGTGGGTCAGCCAAGAGCGCCACTCGTACCGTCAGGGCGCCCGCCAGGCAGCAACGGTCGCGCGACTCGGGCTCGCGGAGCCAGCGACGAAGAGTTCTAACCGTGTCCAGTTACTTCGATTCCCCTCATGGCGACAACCTCTGCGGGGCCCGGCGGCAGGACGCCTCGCTTACGCGTCGCACACGCTGTGCCGGGTCGTCGGGGCAGCGGCGCTTCCGGGGCTGCACTGCGGCTTCGCCGCTCGGCACCGAACGTGGTGATGCCGCGGAAGCCGGATCGAGCTACTCCCGCTCCAAGACCGCCCGCAGCCGTCGGGTGAGCGTGTCTTGGAAGACGAGTGCGGCGTCGCCGTACAGACCCTCGTCCTCCGTCATCAGGATTAACTCGTCTTTGCCGGCCCGCGCCGCCCTCGCCGCCGTCCCGGCATCGTCCAGGCGGACCCGGATCGACTCCACGGGCAGGTGGGCCAGAGGCACCGCCGAATCGAATTGGGACGCGTACTTAAGACCATCGGCGGAGTCGAACTGCCAGGTGACAGCCCGCCCGGCCAAGTGACGCCGTGCCCAGCTCGTCTGCTCGGCGGCCTCGCGCGCCAGGCACTTCATGAAGATGGTCATCGGCTCGGGCGGCAGACCGTCGTGGACCCCGACGCTGTCGATGCGGCCGGTGCGGATCAGCGTGTGCCGCGTCGCGTTCGGGGGCCGGAGAGTTAACCCCAGGTGCGCGAGCGCCGGCTCGGGCGACGCCCAACGCACGGCCTGCAACGCCGGCTGCCGCACCGCGAAATCCGCGAGGTCGCGCACGACGACGGTCCCGTCCTCCCAGCGGTTCCAGTACTGCACGTGGTCCGGCAGCGGCGCGGCGAGGTGCATCCGCAGCAGGTGTCCGGCGATGCACGGCGCCACGAGCGGCCCGTGCCGGCCGGCCACGAGCCACGGCAGATCCGTGGCCAACAGCTCGCCGCGTCCGACGGGCCGCGCGGCGGAAAGCACGTCGCCGTGGCGCCGCTCCCACGGCGTTTCGCTGGACAGAAGGGATGCGAACCCGACCGTGTCGGCGTAGCGTTGCCACGAGCGGTTGGCCAACAACACGCGCGTGGCGAAGCCGCCGCGCGGGTCGCGCAGCGCGTAGGGCACGACGTCCTGCAAGGCCAGCCCGCGCGTGGGCACGTCGCAGTACTCGACGCGCGCGGACATCAAGCCGTGCCCCGACGCGCAGGTGCGCGCCTCGGTCCCGGCCAGGCCGGCGTCGCGCAGCAGCCGGGCGGTGGTCGCCAGGTCCACGACGAGCCAGGCCGTCGCCGCCAGGCGCTCCAGATCGGCCCACGTCAGACGCAAAGCCGTGACCCATGCCGGGTCCAGCACGCACGCTGCCCCGCGAATTCGGCGCTGCAGCGCAGCGCGCGTGCTGGGGGCTTCCGCGAAATCCAACGTGGCGTCGTGCAGGAGCGTCGCCAGCTCGTGCAGCGCGGCCGGCAGCACGATCCGCCGTACCGCAAACGGCGGTTGCACTGCGCTCCAGCGGGGCACGTTGGCGGCGGGATGACACCGCGGGTCGCGCTCGGCCACGTCGTGCAGCACGAACTCCTGAACGCAGCCCGGCACCGCCCGATCCGGAATCGTCAGCGCGAGGCAGGTCGCGCGCCGCGGCGTCTGGACCCAGCCCAGCAACTCGCAGGCATCAGCGCCGCCGGGTGCATACAGGCACACGCGCCGTTGGCCGAGCACGCGGCCCGCGCGGCGGAACTCCACCAGCACGGACATGCGGCCGGTACAGGCGGTGTCGGCGAGCCGCGCGCGGACGATGTACCATTCGTCTTGCCGGCAGCGGACCGGCCGCGAAGTAAGGCCGCCGGCGCTGCGCGTCCAGGCGCGCCGCGCGTCGTCCAACCTCAGGCGTAATCCAACGGGGCCCGCGTCACGCTTCGACATACGTGCATCGGCCCGGCGCCACGACGCCGGGTCGTCCTCCGACGGCCTGCGAAAACCACGAGGCCCGGGTATTATCGTGGCCGCGAACTCCGTGGCAACCGCGAACGGGACCGGCCCGGCCGCGGCGCGCGCGTCCGACCGATCGCGAGGAGCTCATGGCGGACATACCCCCCGGACTCGACCCTGGGCCCCCACCGATCATCACCGCGCGCCCGGTGACGCTCGCGGCCGCCGTGGCCGAGTCCGCGCCGCGCCCACTGGAGCTGGCGAGCCTGTCGCGGCGTGACGCGGCGCTCGACCTGGTGCTGGTCCTCGTGGCGGCCCTGGTGTTCCCGTTCGGCGCGAACTTGGCGGCGTACCTGCTCGAAGGCGGCGAAACCGCGCGGCCGCTGGAAACGGGGTCGCTGGCGCTGGCGAAGTGGTTCGACGCACTACTCGTGGTCTGGCTGGCCGCGTACTTCGTGTATCGGCAGCGCCTGACGAGCGCGGCGTTCGGCTTGCAGGCGGACGGCCTGCGCCGGCAGGTACTCTGGTCGCTGCCAACGCTGCTCGCGATGTACGGCGCGATGATCCCGATGATCGTCGCGATTACGGTGCTGGTCATGCTCCGGCCCGAGCTCCAAGGGGACCTGATGCGGCGCAGGGAGTTCATGCAGCAAATCCCGCTGCAGAGCCTGGGGCAGATGGTGCTGTTGCTCATCCCCGTCGCGATCCACGAGGAGCTGCTGTTTCGCGGGCTGCTGATCCCGTACCTGCGCCGCGTGGGCTGCGGATGGACGGGAGCGATCCTGCTTTCCAGCGCGCTATTCGCCAGCCTGCACATCGCGCAGGGCTGGCTCGGCATCGTCCAGATTTTCCCGGTGGGCCTGGCGCTGGCCGTGTTCTTCGTGCTGACGCGCAGCCTGACGGCGGTGATCCTCGCGCACTTCCTGTTCGACCTGGTCCAGACGCAACTGGCGCGCCTGTTGTGGCCGGCGCTGGAGAAGTACTTCCAAAACGCTTAGCGGCTTCGGACGGTCCGGCTCCGGGATCGGTCTCGGCCGGGTGGGCGCGACGCGCAGGCGCCGGTAAAACGTCGGCCGGGGGGCCGCGCAGGTCCGAAAACAGAGGATTCTCTTGACTGTGCGGTGGGGAATCGCTTCTAATGAAACATGTCGAGCCACAGGTATGTTGTGGCGATCGTTACGCGAGAGGTGAGAGGCCGGGTTGGGCATAATCTGCTCAGGCCAGGCTTGTGAGGCTGGTCATGCGCGTATACCGCAGAGGGACCGCGCGCGCAGCGTTCCCCTCACTGCTCGGTGCACTCCTCGTACTGGCGATCTGCGGCCCGCAGACGATGCTGGCGGCCCCGCGGATGGTGCTGTGCGAAGAGTTCACCAACAAGTTGTGAGGTTCTTGCGCTGTCGCGGGTCCCGCGCTTGACACCTTGGTGAGCGTCTATCCCCACTCGTTCGCGTTCGTGCAGTACCACGTGTACGACGAGAACGCGACGCCGTGGAGCGATGCGCGCTACGCCTTTTACGCCAGCGTGTACACTCCGACCACAGTGTTCGACGGGACCGACCGGGTCATCGGGGCCCTTTCCGAAGTGACCCAGCAGTACACTAGTTACCGGACGAACCACTTTCTCCCCGAGCGCGCGATCGCAACCGATGTCACCATTGATATGACCGCCGCGCCCCTAGGCGTACAAACGTACCGCATCTCCGCGGTCGTCGGCGTCGAAGCCGGCGGCGCCCCCAGAACACTTGAGATCTACCTCGTACAGGTCCTCGATCACTGGCCCCCGACCAGGCCTTATCACCGCAACGGCTTCAAGCAGGCCGCACCGGTCCACGAAATCACGCTCGCGGGCGGCCAGTTCCAGACCGTCGAGCAGGTGTTCACGTTCGACGCGGAAAGCTGGAGCAGCCAGCAGAACATCAAGATCGTCGCGTGGGCGCAGGCACCGGGCTCTGGATACCCCGTCTACATCTACCAGGCGGCCGTGCGTGGCTGGCCGCTGGCGTCACCGCCCGGCGACCAGGACGGCGACGGCGTCCCCGATGCAATCGACAACTGCCCGACCGTATACAACCCGGACCAGACCGACACCGACAGCGATGGTGTCGGCGACGCGTGCGATAACTGCCCCACCGTATTCAACCCCGATCAGACCGATACCGACGAGGACACGTTTGGGGACGCCTGCGACAACTGCCCCACGCTGCACAGCCTCGATCAGGCCGACAACGATGGGGACGGCGTGGGGAACTCGTGCGATGCCTGTCCCGACGTGCCCGCACCCGGCGGCGTCGATCCGTTCGGCCGTTCACTCGGCTGCATGGACTTGGATTGCGACGTGGATCTCTCCGACTTCCTACTGTTCCGGGCGTGCATGGGCGGTCCGTCCGCCCCGTCACCGACCGCCTGCAACCCGCAGTATGCGGGCCGCGCGGACCTGACGGGCGACGGTGACACCGACTTGGCGGACTTTGCCATCTTCCAGTTGAACTACACAGGTTCGCTCGTCAGCCCGCCCACTTACGTCGGAGTCGCCAACTGCACCGCCTGCCACGCCACGCAGCAGGGCAGTTGGCTTATCACCAAGCACCACAGCGCGTTCGACACGCTGGTGGCCAGCGGCGATCAGAACAACGAGCTGTGCTTCCCCTGCCACACGGTCGGGTACGGAACGTCCAGCGGCTTCGTCAGCGCGACGAGCACGCCGCAGTTGACCAGCGTGCAGTGCGAGGTTTGTCACGGACCGGGGAGCAACCACGTGGCCGACCCCAATGGCTCTTCGCTGGACAAACGATTCGACTCGGCCTTCTGCGGCGTATGCCACCAGTCGTGCCACGGCTTGTGCGGCGCCGACCACCACCCGCAGTTCGAGCAGTGGCAGGAGTCCAAGCACGCCGCTGCGCTGAACGACCTGTGGAACGACCCCGATGCGGCTGATGACTGCCTGCAATGCCACGCGACCGACTATCGGCTCGCGCCGGTCGGCCAGAAGCCCGGCATATGGGACGTGCAATACAGCGTCGAATGCGTCGCCTGCCACGCGCCGATGGGCAGCGCGAACGTCGGCCAGTTGCGATTGCCGCCGCGCCTGCTGTGCGCCGACTGCCACACGATGCAGGGCGCCCTGCCGCCGGACACGCCGAAGCAGCCGCAGTCCGAGGTGCTGCACAGCACCGGCGGGTATTGGCTGGACGGGTCGGCGATGACGACGCCGTATACAGAGCACTGGTGGGGCATCCCGGACGAGTGCGCCACGTGCCACGTGTACAAGGAGCCCTACGGCGGGCCGAATCAGCCGGTGAACAGCGGGCACACGTTCCTGGAGAACATGCGGGCCTGCCTGCCCTGCCATACGGAGGCGGCCGCGACCAACCTCGTCGCCGGCATCCACTACGAGTTCACCATCCGCCTGGCGGCCATTGCACCGTACTTCACGGCGGACGACCCTCTGTATATCGATCCGGATGCGCTGCCCTGGTACATCGTAAGCCCGTACATGGTGGCGAAGTTCGACTATGAGTTCGTCAGCCACGACCGCTCTTACGGCTCGCACAATCCAGGCTACAGCCGGGCCTTGCTCGGCGAGGCCGAGTCGTTCCTGGGAATCCCGCCGTGGCCGGCGCGGCCCGTGCTCCTGGGCGGCCGGGAGGCACAGCCATGAGAATCCTTCGACGCGACTTCCTGAAGCTGGCGGCCGCCGCCGCGGCGGCGGCCCGCCTGGCACCGGCGGCGCTGGCCGCCCTGAAGGACGTGTTGCAGGCGCGCGACGCGCCGCGCGTGATCTGGCTGCAAGGCGCCGGGTGCGACGGATGCGCGGTCAGCCTCCTCAACAGCATCAACTACGCGAGCGTCGACGACCTGCTGGTCAACACGCTCGACGTGCGGTTCCAGAACAACGTCATGGCGGCCGCCGGCGACTTGGCCGTCGGGGCGGCCGAGGCGGCCCGCGTCCAGCCCGGCTATATCCTCGTAGTCGAAGGGGCGATCCCGACCGGAGCCAGCGGGAAGTACTGCCGTCTGTGGCCCGGCCTGAGTATGGCGGACGGGCTGCCGTTGTACGCGGCCAACGCCGCCTACATCATCGCCCTGGGGACGTGTGCCTCCTACGGCGGCGTGTCGGGCGGGGCGCCGAACCCGACGACCGCGAAGGGCGTCAGCCAGGTCATCGGAAACGACCCGCGACTGATTAACGTCCCCGGGTGCCCGGCGAACCCGGACTGGCTCGTCGGGACCATCACGTACCTGCTGACGAACAACCAGGTGCCGCCGCTGGACGCCAACCGCAGGCCGCTGCTGTACTTCGGGCGGCGCGTGCACGACGACTGCTTCAATCGCCACAAGTTGTGCGGGCAGCCGGTGCTGGCGGGCCAGTTGAGTAGCGATGGGTGTATGGAATACCTCGGGTGTAAAGGCAAGAAGACCTATTCCGACTGTCCCATGCGCCGCTGGAACAGCAGCGGACCGGGCCAGTTCGGCGTCAACTGGTGCATCGGCGCGCGGAGTCCGTGCCTCGGCTGCGTGAATCCCACGTTCCCCGACGGCATGTCGCCGTTCTATGTCTACTCGCCGACACCCTAATCAGCGTCCGCCGGAGAAGTGAGCGAGGAACCGTTCATGCCGACGACCATCACGATCGACCCGCTGACCCGCATCGAGGGTCATCTCGACATTGAGGTGACCGTCGACACGGTGCAGGGCCAGCCGCAGGTCGTCAGCGCCAGGAGCGGCGGGTCGATGTTCCGCGGATTCGAGCTGATCCTGGTCGGCCGCGACCCGCGCGACGCCGGCATCTACACGCAGCGGATCTGCGGCGTGTGCCCCGTGCCTCATGCCATGGCGGCCTGTTTGACGCTGGACCACGCCTTCGGCGTCACGCCGCCGGATAACGGGCGCATTCTCCGCAATCTGGTGCTCGGCGCGAACTACATCGATTCACACCTGCTCCATTTCTATCACCTCTCGGTCCTCGACTACATTCGTACGAGCGGCCCGCCACTGGATCGGCCACCGTGGTTACCCCGCTACGACGTCGGGGACATGGTGGGCAGCCCGACGGCGGACACGCTCGCCCAACATTACGTGTCCGCCCTCCAGATGCGGCGCAAGGCGCACCAGATGGGCGCGCTCTTCGGCGGCAAGCTGCCGCACGTGGGCTCGTTTGTCGTCGGCGGCTGCACAGAGATCGCAACGGCGGAGAAGATCACCGCGTTCCGGAGTCTACTGACCGATATCCGCAATTTCATTACGGATGTGTACTTGCCGGACGCACTGCTGCTCGCAAGCCTGTTCCCGAACTACTACCAGCTCGGCCGCGGCCCCGGCAATCTGCTCGCATTCGGGGCGTTCGACCTGAACGCGAGCGGGACCAGCAAGCTCTTTCCGGCCGGGCGGTACACGGACAGCGCTTCCGGCAGCTTCGACGCGGCCCAAATCCTCGAGCAGGTCACGTATTCCTGGTATACCGACGCCAGCGGCAACAAGAACCCCGCCCAGGGCGTCACCCAGCCCTACGCCGACAAGCCCGCCGGATACAGTTGGTGCAAAGCCCCGCGCTACGCGAACAAGCCGCACGAATTGGGTCCGCTGGCGCGGATGTGGCTCTGCGGCGAGTACAACCACGGCATCTCGGCGATGGACCGCATCGTGGCGCGCGCCCGCGAGGCGAAGAAGCTGGCGGACGCGATGGACGGGTGGCTGAACGGGCTGGTGCCCGGCGCAGCCAGCTATGCGCCGAGCAGCATCCCGCAACAGGCGACCGCCATGGGACTGACCGAGGCGCCGCGCGGCGGTTTGGGCCACTGGATGGACATTACGAATTCGCATATCAGCCGCTATCAGGTCGTGACGCCCTCCGCCTGGAATGCGTCGCCCCAGGACAATCTGAGTCAATTGGGACCGATCGAAGCGGGTCTGATGGGCGTCCCGGTGGCCGACACGACCCAGCCCATCGAGGTGATTCGGGTCGTACACTCGTTCGACCCGTGTATGGCCTGCGCCGTGCACGTCATTCGCCCCGGCGAGCGTGTCGGCGAGTCAAGAGTGTTGATTCGCGGAGGTGTGACGGGCGCGCAGAAGGTGTAGACACAGCCGAGTGGCCGTCTGCACCGGCCCGGCTACGAGTAATATGTTGACAGACGCGTCACCACAACTTGCACCGACTTGTAACCCCACCCACCCGGTTCTGGTGTTGGGCCTGGGCAACATCCTGCTACGCGATGAGGGCATCGGCGTCCACGTCGTGCGAGCGATGCAGGACATGCTCCTCCCGTCCGGCGTGGAACTGTACGACGGCGGCACCGCCGGCTTCGCGCTGCTCGACGTGCTGGCCAACCGGCCGAAGGTCATCGTGATCGACGCGATTGACGCCGGGCACGCCCCCGGCACCGTGCTGCGTCTTGAGCCGCGAGACCTGGCGGAGCGGCCGGAGGTCAAGCTCTCGCTGCACGAGGTCAGCTTGGCCGATACGCTCCGGGCCGCCGAGCGGCTGGGCCTCGCGCCGCGCGAGGTCGTGATCCTGGGCGTCCAGCCGCAAACGGTCGCCTGCGGGCTCGATCTTTCGCCCCAGATCGCCGGGCTGATCCCGCAGATCATCGAGCTGGTGCGGGCGGAATTGGAGCGCACGCCGCCCACCGAGGCGGACTGCTGCGCTGCAACGCGCCCGATAGCCCGGAAGCTGGTGGCGGAAAGCTCCTGCTTGGAAGACCGACCATGAGACGTCTGACTTTTCTGCCGGTCGTGTTACTGCTGACGCTGCCTGTGGCCCTGGCGGTGCTCCTGTGCACGACGCAGGACGCCTGGGCGGCACCGGCCTGGGGCGGCAATTGCCTGAGCTGCCACGCCCAGATGGACCCGAGCCCGTTGGTCGTCACGCACCACGACTTTCTGGCCGACCCGAACGAGAGTGCCACCGGGGCCCCGGACCGGGGCACGTTGAAGGTCTTCTACGGGTTCCGCGGGCGCACTAACCGCCTCCAGGCCCAGATCGCCGGCCTCGTCCCGGACGATACCTACGCCGTCGAGCTGACGCGCCTGCGCTATCGGGGCGTCGTCTCCAACGGAACGCTGGCTTACTTCCCCGATTGCAGTTGGCCGGAGTGGGGCGAGCCCGCCGGCTACTACACGGACCCGGTGATTTCGTACGTCTGGGGCGCCGGGCCGACGGCGTTCACGTTCAACCTCGAAGTCGAGCCGAACGCCGCCCGCGACTACTACGACCTGGTGCTCGCTGTGGGCGGCAAGTTCGCGGACGACGGCTCGCTCTTCTACGGCGAGGAGCATTTCTACCTGCAAGTACTGATCGCCGGCGACCTGAACAACGACGGGCACAACAACACGGCGGATGTCGTGCTCCTTGCCCCCGCCCTGGGCGGCCCCGACATCACCACGCCGCCGCCCGGCTGTAACCCGCTCGCCTTTTCGCGCGGCGACCTGGACGACGACGAAGACGTCGACTTGGCGGACTTCGCGCAGTTCCAGACCGCGTTTACTCGGCAGTAGCTGCTCGCGCGCATGAAAAACCCCCCTGATCGCTCAGGGGGTTCGGATCGAATCGCCCCCACGGGGACTCGAATCGTGTGATATCGCGTTTTTTGGGCTGAAAACAAGGGTTTTTCGGCGATTAGGTCAGCCTTTAGGTCACCGTTACGACGCTCATCGCCCTACCGGCCTCCACCACAGCCACGCTAGACCACGCCGGTTGACCGCTGTTCCACGCAACGGGACCGGCGGGACCACGGGGGCGGCCGCCGCGACGCTGGGCGTCAGGCAAACATCCTCATCACCGCGTCGATGAGCTTCTGGCAGCACGATTTCAGGTTGTCGCCCGACCCGCTGAAGCGCACACGCGCGGATTGATGATGCTTCGGGCAGCGGATGCCCCGTATCCGATCTTCGATGCCCTTCCGCCCGGCATCCATCACCGCCTTGCGAAACTCCCGCTCATGGAAGCCAAACCTGATGCTGGACATTGCTCGGCTCCAAGGGCTGAACCGGCAGCAGCATAACGCCAGTACGCGGTTAGGTCAACGTTCGGCAAGCGCCGGTTTCGCTGCCGACCTGATATCCCCAGCCGGATCGGTGGACCAACCGCCGCCCGTCCTGATCCCCTCCCAGAATCGAAGAGAATGCCCGCCGTGACTCTCACCGCGACAGGCGCTCACATTAGCGGGGGCAGGACTCGAATCTGTGACCGACCCTATTCTTGATACTTCCAGCGGGGTTTTCTGGACACCTAGATGTCAGGGCGAGTGTCGATTACGACAGGAGCGCTTTGCCGAGAGCATACAGGAGAATCCCGATCAAACAGAGCGCCCCAATCCCGATAGCCGCGACCTCCAGCAAGAGTGCATAGGTAGGGTTTTTCTTGTCCAACCAAATGAGGAATATCCACACCAGGGCGACCAACAGGATGCCGACCAGTCTCTTATCCGTCAGCATATCTGCCCCTATGCACTCGCTCCCTGCCCCGTCGCGGAGCGACAGCAGCGCGGGCAGTACGCCGGTCGGGTCCCCGCGCACCCGGCAACCGTCCGCATTACCTTCTCGGGCGCTTCAGGAAAACGACGAGTCGAGGCTTCCCTCCTGCCATAGCGCCGGAAACGACGGAAACTAACTCCCAACCGTCGTTGCCGAGGTTTTGCAGCTGCTCCCGAAAGATATCATTCACATCGTCGATGACATAAACGGCGTAGTCCCATTGCGTCATACCGTACCCCTTTATCAGCTCTCCCGCGCCCCCGTCTCACTTGCGCGGGCTGCACACCGATCATCATACCCTGCCTCCCACGTGCCCGCCAGACCGCACCGCCCGACCGTTGTTCAACGCTCCAAGCCACTCGGTCGGCTCCGTGCACACCAGTGCGCTTCAAGCGCAACGATCCTCTCGATAGAAAACTCGCGCGGTTCCCACCCCACCGGAACACTCTTCCGGACCCGGCCTGCAGCCTCGGTCCGCCCCAACACGGCAAGCGCTATCCTTCCGTCTTTCCGTTGAACCGCCCCCGCGGGGACCAGGACCTGCAGGACCTTCCGTTTTCCCCCCGACATCCACCGTGAGCCGTGCCTGCCCATCCGCTTCCTGCACGATGCGCTCCAGGGCCGACCTGACTGCCCGCTCTTCCATGATCCACGCTCCTGCTGCCTGCGCTGAGCATAGTACCGCACCGGATGAGGCCGCACGACGGCGCGCGCGAGAAACCCCTGATCGCTCAGGGGGTCTCGCTCGAATCGCCCCCACGGGGACTCGAACCCCGGTCTCCAGGATGAGAACCTGATATCCTAGGCCACTAGACGATGGGGGCCGCGTGCGGGCGCGTTCCCAGCACGAATCGGCAGCGTAGCCGCCCCGCCCGCCGCCGTCAACTCGCCGCGCCGATCGGCGCCCCGTTCACTGACACGCCCCCGCCGCGATCAGCCCGCCCGGCTCGGTTTTCCGCCGGCCTGGCGGCCAGTCGCAACCCGGGTCATACCATCTTCCGAGCACATCGAGCGTCTCCTCGTACTTCAGCGCACCGATGAACGCGGCCCGCACGTCGCGCGGCTGCGCGTGCAGCTCCGCGTACTTGATGCCGAACTTGCGCAGCACGCGGGCCGCCAGCCGCTCGCCGTGGGCCGCGACCAGCAGCGCCAGGTGCTCGCGAATGACGCGGCCCTGCTCCGGCACGCTCGGCGGATCGGGCAGCGGCTGGCCGCTGAGAATCGCGCGGGCGTCGCGGAAGATCCACGGGTTGCCGATGCACCCGCGGGCCAGCGACACGCCGTCCACGCCGGTCTGTTCGAGCATCCGCTTGACGGCGTCGGCGGAAAACAGATCGCCGCTGCCGATGACCGTCTTGTCGCCGGCGTACCGCTTGACGCGGGCGAGGAACTTCCAGTCGCTGACACCCATGTAGCGCTGCTGGACCGTCCGCGGATGAACCGTGACCGCCGCCAGCCCCAGCTCCCACGCCGCGTCGAAAATCCGGAAGAACTTCGCCGCGCTCTCGGGCGAGTCGTCGATCCCGCGACGCAGCTTGAGCGTCACCGGGACCTGCGGCGGCACGGCCCGGCGCACGGCGCGCATGATCTCGATCGCCGTCGCCGGGTCGGACATCAGGAACCCGCCCCGCTGCCGCCCGAGCACCTTCTTGACCGGGCAGCCGAAGTTGATGTCCACCACGTCGTAGCCGCGCTCGACGAGGAACGTCGCGGCGAGCGCGAAGTGCCCCGGCTCGGCCCCCATGAGCTGGCCGCCAACCGGATGGTCCTCGGGCAGCAGCGCCCCCAGCAGCTTCTGCCGCGCCTTCGCGGACTCCGCGATCGACTTGTCCAGCATGACCTCGTGCAGCGCGTAAGGCGCCCCGAATCGCCGGGCGATCAGCCGCATCGGCGCGTCGCTGTACCCCGACAACGCCGCCTGGGTCACGGGGAAGTCGAACTCCCAGGGGCCGATTTTCAACATGGCTTCGATTATAGTCTGCCGCCGATGACACCGAACCGCATCCACATCATCGCGTCCGCCAATCCGTTGCTGCCCGACGCCGCCAAGCTCGGCGTGCGCAACGTGGACGACTACGTCGCCTTCGTGCGGCGAAGCCTGCCCGCGCCGTTTCGCCTCACGTTCGACCGCAAGGTGCTCCAAGCAAAGGAACAGGAGCAGCACGGCGGCCGGACGGATGACGCGGCCCGCGTGCGCGACCTGCAGGGTGCGCTGAACGACCCCGCGACGCTCGCGATCGTCGCCACGAACGGCGGCGCGTATCTTTCGCGCATCCTGCCGCACATCGACTTCTCGCCGCTCGCCCAGCGCCGCACGCCGCTGTGGGCGTTCGGCTTCAGCGAGCTGACCGGGCTGGTGAACCTCGTGGCGAGCTATCGCGGCGGGCGCGGCGTGTACTGGCTGTGTCCGAACTTCCTCGGCTGGCACGTGCGGCCGCTGGACGCGGCCCGCGCCGCGTTCGCCGAGTTCTGGCGCATTCTGCCGCAGCTCTGCACGGGCCGCGGCGCGCCCGACACACCCCACTTCGCGTTCGGCCCGTTGCGCGGCGAGCTGCATTCGGGCCGCTTAGCAAGCGGACGCGTGCGGCTCGTCGGCGGGTGCTTGTCGGTGCTATCCGCGCTCGTCGGCGGGCCGATCGGGCGTCGACTCCGCCCCGACGGCAAGTGGCTGATTATCGAGGACGTCAAGGAGACCCCCTACCGCGTCGATCGCTTCCTCGCGGCGCTCAAGGTGGCCGGCTGGTTCGAGCGCGTCGCCGGCGTCCTGGTCGGCGACTTCCGCATGACGCACACCGATACGCAGCCCGCGGTGCTGGAGCTGCTGCCGTACCATCTGCCCCCCGGCCGCAACATCCCGGTCGTCGCCACGCATTCCTTCGGCCACCTCTGGCCAAACCTGCCCGTGCTCCTGAACCGCCCCGTGCAGCTCACCCTCCGGCGGCGCGGCGTGGAGATTGAAACGCTGCCGGGAAGCAGGGTAACAAAATGACACGGTGACAAGGTAGCAACGGGTGCGCTGGCCAAGGCCGCAGCCCCTGTCGCCCACGGCTCCCTTTGTCACGTTGTTACTTTGTTACCTTGTCACCACCCCACCGTGCTGTATCCGCAATCCACGTAGTGGATCTCGCCCGTGACGCCGCTGGACAGGTCGCTGAGCAGGTACAGCCCGCTGGTGCCGATCTCATCGGGGCGGATGTTGCGGTGCAGCGGGGCCTTCTGCGGGTAATGGCGGAGAATCCTGTCGAAGTCCTCGACGCCGGCGGCGGAAAGCGTCTGCACCGGCCCCGCGGAGAGCGCGTTGACGCGGATGTTCTTGTCGCGGCCGAGCTCGGCGGCGAGGTAACGAACGGCGGACTCGAGTGCGGCCTTACACACGCCCATGACGTTGTAGTTGGGGAGCATCTTGACCGCGCCGAGGTACGTCAGCGTCAGCACGCTCCCGCCCTCGTTCATGTAGCGCAGCCCATGCTGGCAAAGCGCGACGAGCGAGTAGACGCTGATGTCCATCGCCTGCGCGAAATCCGCCCGGCTGGTCGTGTGAAACGGGTTGTGCAACGCCGCCCGGTTGGCGTACGCGATCGCGTGCACGATGAAGTCCAGCGGCCCGATCTGCCGGTTCGCCTCCTGGAATGCCCGCCTGATCTGCGTATCGTCCGTCACGTCGCACGGCACAATGCACGTCGCCCCCAGCGGCTCCGCCAGCAGCCGCACGCGCCGCTCCATCTTCGGCGGCGGCAGGTGCGTGAAGGCCAGCTCGGCTCCCTCGGCGTGCAGCCGCTCGGCGATGTGCCAGGCCAGCGAGCGGTCGTTGGCAACCCCGAAGATCATCCCCCGCTTGCCGTTCATCAGCCCCAACGAGATGTCCTTCACGGTGATCTCCTCGACTCAGGCGACCCGCGTGCGACCGCGCCGCTCCCGGGGAGCTTAGACGCCGAAGCGGCGAAAGCAAGCCGCCGACGCCGCTCTTGACGCTGTGCAGGGCCGCGGCTACTTTTTGGGATTCTCCCCGCCGAGAAACTGGGAGTTGAACGTGCCGTACGACAGCATTGTGTGCATCAAGCAGGTCCCGGACACCGCCAATGTCACCGCGGACGCGATGAAGGCCGACGGGACCGTGAACCGCGCGGCCCTGCCCACGATCTTCAACCCCGACGACCTGCGCGCCCTCGAAATCGCCCTCCAGGTCCGCGACCAGCACGGCGGGACGGTCACGGTCATCAGCATGGGGCCGCCGAAGGCCGCCGACGCGCTGCGTGAGTGCCTATACCGCGGGGCGGACCGCGTCGTCCTGCTGACCGATCGCCGGGCCGCCGCGAGCGACACCCTGGCGACCAGCTATATCCTCGCCCGGGCCATCAAGACGGTCGGGCGCTACGACTTCGTGTTCTGCGGCCGCCAGGCGATCGACGGCGATACCGCCCAGGTCGGCCCGCAGTGCGCCGAAAAGCTCGGCATTCCGCAGGTTACATACCTGGAGAAGCTGGTCGAGCTACGCGACCGCACCGCCCGCATCCGCCGCAACGTCGGCAACGGATGGGAGATCGTCGAGGTCGGGCTGCCCGTCCTCGTCACGGTGCTCGATACGGCGGCGGAGCCGCGGCCGCCGGCCGCCCGACGGGTGATGAAATACAAGCGGGCGGTCGTGCGGGCGGAGTTGGAGGCGGCGGTCAAAGCCGAGCAACCCGGCGCTACGGCAGCCGAGATGGAAGCCGAGGTCGAGCGGCGGGCTGAGCCCCTGCGCGCCCGCGGCCTGATGATCGAGCAATGGAACCTGGACGACATCAAGGCCGACCTGTCGTGGTGCGGCCTGGCCGGCTCGCCGACGAAAGTGCACCGCGTCCAGGCGATCGTCCTGACGAAACAGGGCTACACGGAGATCCCGGCGACGGAGGACGGCGTCCGGCGGCTGGTCCGCGAACTCGTCGTCGATCACACGCTCGGCTAACGTAGCGCTGGCTCCCCGTGGCCAACGTGGAAAAGGGAAGAAGCGTAGGGCGCGCCCCTGAGCACTTTCATTAGCTGATTGCTGACGGCTGATGGCTGAGAGTTCTTGATGATCGAACCGAATCGCAACGGCGAAGTTTGGGTATACGCGGAGCAGGAAGACGGCGCCCTGCACGACGTCGCGCTGGAACTGTGCGGCAAGGCCCGCGAGCTGGCCGACCGCCTCGGCGTGCAGGCCGGCGTCGTGTTGGCCGGCTGGAACGTCCGCGAATTGACGTACCGCCTGTTCCACCACGGCGCCGACCGCGTCTACCTGGTCGAGGACCGCAAGCTCGAGCACTTCCAGACGCAGCCTTACGCCCGCGTCGTCTGCACGCTGATCGAGAAGCACAAGCCGCAGATCGTGCTCTTCGGCGCGACGCCCCTGGGCCGCGATCTGGCCCCGCGGGTCGCCTCCCAGATGCGTTGCGGGCTCACGGCCGACTGCACGGACCTTGACATCGCCGACGTCGACGACCCGTCCGCCAAGAAGACGCACAAGAACCTGCTGCTGCAAATCCGGCCCGCGTTTGGCGGCAACATCATCGCGACCATCGTTAACCCCGACCGCTGGCCGCAGATGGCGACCGTCCGCGAGGGCGTCATGCCGCTCCGCGACCCGGACATGCAGCGTAAAGGCGAGATCGTCGCCGAGAAGATCAAGTTCGACGAACACGACTTCGCGGTCCGGCTCATTGAGCGCCATCGCGAGCCGCGCAAGGTCAATCTGAAAGGTGCCCGCACGATCGTCGCCGGCGGCGGCGGCGTCGGCAGCAAGACCAATTTCAAGGTCATCCACGACCTGGCCGGCGCCATCGGCGGCGCGGTCGGCGCGTCGCGGGCCGCGGTCGACGGCGGCTTCATCAGCAAGGAGCACCAGGTCGGCCAGACCGGNNATCCGGCCCGCCTTCGGCGGCAACCTGATCGCCACGATCGTCAACCCGCACACCCGGCCGCAGATGGCGACGGTGCGGGAAGGCGTCATGCGCATGCCGGCCGCCCAGCCAGGTCGCACGGGCACGATCGAGAAGGTCGTCCCCGCATTCGAGCCGGGCGACTTCGCCCTGGAGGTGTTGAGCCGCCAGACGCGCCGCTCCACCGTTCAGCTCAAGGAAGCCCCCGTGGTCGTCTCCGGCGGTGCCGGTATCGGCAGCGCCGAGGACTTCGCCCTGCTCCGCGACCTGGCCAACCTTCTGGGCGGAGAGGTCGGGGCGTCCCGGGCCGCGGTGGACGCGGGCATGATCGGGCGCGAGCACCAGGTCGGCCAGACCGGCACGACCGTCCGCCCGGCCCTCTACATCGCCTGCGGCATCAGCGGCGCCATCCAGCACCGCGCCGGCATGGAGGAATCCGCCAAGATCGTCGCGATCAACTGGGACAAGGAGGCCCCGATCTTCGGCGTCGCCCACTACGGCATCGTCGGCGACCTCAACCAGGTGATCCCGATGATGGTCAAGGCGATCAAGGAAAGGCCGAAGGAATGAGGATCGCAGGCGCAGAGAGGATCTGCAAATGAGTGGCAAGTTACCCGCGCCCAGCGAGATTAGCCGTGAAGACGTACGTCAAGTCCTTGAGAAACACGGGTTCAGCTTCGTCGCGCGGAAGGAACTCTCACTCGACATACTTGACCTGCTGGTTCCGCTGCTGACGATGGTGCAGTGGGCCGAGTGGTGGGGCAAGATGTGCGAGCTGAACAACCTTAACACGACCTACGCGATCGACTGCGGCTTTCGCGCAATCACGACCCACGCCGCTGGACCGGGTCAGAAGATCGGGGTCGTGCCCGTTACTACACTCAAAGACGCGCTGACTATGGCAAGTGTCTGGCTTGCGAATATCAGGGCATACGGCCGGAATCCCGATTTGAGAGCTGAACGCATCAACGACGAGGGGGAGACGCTGATCTCGAACGAATGGCTAGATTCGGTTGCCCCAATGGTCATGGAAGTTCTCGCGTTGACGCTTCCACCAAAACCAGTGGGCGGTGGCCAAGCCCCAACGCAGACCGCGCCTTGACCAAACTTGAGAATCTCCAATGCCGAATTTCTTCACCGACAACGATGACATCCGCTTCCTTTTCGACCACCTCGACCTGGGCGACCTCGCGCGGGTCCAGGAGGACGACTTCGCCGACGCGCAAGCCGGCGTCGACTACGCCCCCATCGACGAGCGCGACGCCGTGGACAACTACCGCCGCGTGCTTGAGATCGTCGGGGACGTCGCCGGCGACGTCATCGCCCCGCGCGCCGAGGCGGTCGATCGCGACGGGCACACGCTCAACGAGGACGGCACGGTCACGCTGCACGCGCTGGTCGCCGACAACATCCGTCGACTAGGCCAGGCCGACCTGATGGGCTTCACCCTGCCGCGCCGGTACGGCGGACTGAATTGCCCCAGCCTGGTTTACACCATGGCCATCGAGATGGTCAGCCGCGCCGACGGCTCGCTGATGAATATCTTCGGCCTCCAGGGCATCGCCGAGACCATCAACGCCTTCGCCGACGACGCGCTCAAGGACGAATATTTGCCAAGATTCGCCCGCGGCGAGGTCACCGGGGCCATGGTCCTCACCGAGCCCGACGCCGGCAGCGACCTCCAGGCCGTCCGCCTCCGCGCCCTCCAGGACGACGACGGCAACTGGTACCTCCGCGGCGTCAAGCGTTTCATCACCAACGGCTGCGGCGAGGTGCTGCTCACGCTCGCCCGCAGCGAGCCGGAGGTCTCCGACGGCCGCGGCCTGAGCCTGTTTATCTCCGAGCGCAGCCCGCGCATCCGCGTGCGGCACCTGGAGCACAAGCTCGGCATCCACGGGTCGCCGACGTGCGAGCTGGTGTACGACGACGCGCCGGCGAAGCTCGTCGGCCAGCGGCAGCGCGGCCTGATCACCTACGTCATGGCCCTGATGAACGGCGCCCGCGTCGGCATCGCGGCCCAGTCGCTGGGTATCGCCGAGGCGGCGTACCGGCTCGCGCGGACCTACGCGCACACGCGGAAGCAGTTCGGCGGGCCGATCGAGCGGCTGCCGGCCGTGGCCGAGATGGTCACCGACATGAAGATTGCGATCGAGGCGGCCCGCGCGCTGACTTACGAGACCAGCCGCGTGTGCGACCTCGAGCACAACAATGAGCGTGTGCTGAACTTTGGCCGGGCGCTCGCCGCCGAGGAGACCAAGCGCCGCAAGGAAATGGCCCGTACGTTCAAGCGGCTCAACGGCATGCTCACGCCGATGAGCAAGTACTATGCGTCGGAGATGTGCGTCCGCGTGGCGGACACGACGCTTCAGGTGCTCGGCGGGTCGGGGTACATGCAGGATTATCCCGCCGAACGCTACCTTCGCGATGCGCGCATCACGACGATCTACGAGGGCACGAGCCAACTTCAGATCGTCGCGGCGGTCCGGGGCGTGTGCTCGGGTGCGTTCGAGAAGCGCATCGCCGAGTTTGAAGAAGTCCAGTTCGCCGACCCGCTACTGGCGGAACTGAAGGCGACGCTCGTCGCGGGGCGGGAGCAGGTGCTCAAGGCGATCGCGTTCGTGAAGAGCCACAACAGCGATTACCTGGACCTCGCGGGCCGACGGCTCGTGGATGCGGCGACGGCGGTGTACATCGGCCACCTGTTCCTGCGCCAAGCGGAGCCGGGTGGTTCCCAGTCCAGCCCGTGTGGGACCGGTCTTCAGCCGGTTGCCACGGCCCGCGACCGCAAGAAGCGTGTCGCCCGCCGGTTCATCGACACGGAGGTGCGCAAGGCCCATTTCAACTGCGAGTTGATTTGTGCCGGCGACCGCACCCCGCTCGAAGAGTACGACCTTCTCGCCGGCCCCGTACCGGCGAGAGAGTAGAGCGCACTCAGAAAAGGCGCGGCGCCAGTCGGGAGGGCGAGGTGGCCACGGGTGGCAACCCGGCGTCTGCCCCTCGTTCTTGCGCCGCCTTACGCGTCCAGCCGCTACACGCCGGCCATTTGCTGGAGCTTCGCGCGTTTGGCGTCGATGTCGGCGAGGAGCTTGTCGAAGGAGTCGGTGAAGGCCTGGACGCCCTCCTCGAGCAGGCAGGCGGTGATCCAGTCCATGTCGATCTGCAGGCCGGCGAACTGCGTCATCAACGCCTCGGCCTGCTCCAGCCCGTCCTCGATCGTCTGCGCGGCAACCGCGTGCTCGCGGATCGCGTCGAGCGTCTGCGGCGGGACGGTATTCACCGTGTTCACGCCGATGAGCGGGTCGATGTACTTGGTCGGCGAGTAACTCGGGTTCTTCGTGCTGGTGCTGGCCCACAAAGGTCGTTGCGGCCGGGCACCCTCGGCGCGGAACTCCTCGAAACGCGGGCCCTCGAACACCGCTTTGTAACGGGCGTAGGCGATCTTGGCGTTGGCGACCGCCGCGAGCCCGTACAGCGGCTCGAGGTGCTGCTCGCCGTGCTTGATGCGATGCTCGAGCACCTTGTCGGCCAACGTGTCCACGCGGCTGACGAAGAAAGACGCCACCGACGAGACCAGCCCGAGCGGCCGGCCGGTCTGGCGGAAACGCTGCAACCCTTCCAGGTACGCCTCGATCACCTTCTCATACATGCGGATCGCGAAGATCAGCGTGACGTTGACGTTGATCCCCTCGCCAATCAGCGTCGAGATCGCCGGCAGCCCGGCTTCGGTCCCCGGCACCTTGATCATCACGTTGGGCCGGTTGAGCGTGCGGTACAGGTGGCGGGCTTCGGCGATGGTGGCCGGCGTATCGAGGGCAAGCTTCGGATTCACCTCAATGCTGACGAAGCCGTCGCGGCCGTGCGTTTCGTTGTAGACCGGCCGCAGAATGTCCGCCGCGGCGCCGACGTCGGCCACTGCCAGGGCCTCGTAGACCTGCGCCGTGCTTTGCCCCTGCCGTGCCAGGCGGCGGATGTCGTCGTCGTACGTCGCGCTGCCGGCGATGGATTTCTGGAAGATCGTGGGGTTGGACGTCACCCCCGTGATGCCCTCGTCGACCAGCTTGGAGAGGGCGCCGGACTGCAGCAGGTCGCGACTGATGAAGTCCAGCCAGATCGCCTGGCCGAGGGCGCTAATCTGTCGGATCTGGTTCCACATGCGGTGACCTCTCCTGCGAGCAAGGACCAGCGCAAAGCACATTGATTATACCGCGCGCGGAGCGCGATCATAGCTCCAGAAATCGCGCCATGCCGCGCTTCGCCTCGTCGGTCCAGCGCACGGAGCCAGCCAGCTCCCGCAGTCGCGCGGCTTGGTCCGCCCCACCCCCATCACGCAGCGCCCGCAGGGCGGCCTTCGTCTCCGCCACGGCCTGCGGCGGATGCTGCGCAAGGGCGGTGGCCAACTCGCGAACCCGCCACAGCAACTCGTGATCGGAGACAACCTCGTTGGCAAGGCCGTACGCCACCGCCTGCGGCGCGGTGAGCAGGTCCCCCACCAGCAACAGGTGTCGTGCCCGCCGTTCGCCCACGAGACGGAGGAGGTACGGCATGAGAACTGGGGCGACGAGTCCGTGGTGGATGCCGGGGTAGCCGATCCGCGCCGTTTCGCCGCACACCACGATGTCACAGACCGACACCAGCCCCGCGCCGCCCGCAACGGCCGGGCCGTTCACCGCCGCCAGGACCGGCTTGGGCAGCCGGTCGATCGTCTCGAACAGTTCCAGCAAGGGCGTGGTATCGTGTACGGCCGCGCCGTCGGCGGCGACCTCGCGCAGATCGAGCCCGGCACAAAACGAGGGCGGCGCTCCCGTCAGAATCACGCTGCGCACGTCAACGTCCGCCTCGGCAGCATGAAACGCGTCTTTCAGCCGCGTGATAAGCTCTTGCGAGAGCGCGTTGCGGCACTCGGGACGATTGAGCGTCAGTTCGAGTGTCGCGTCACGCCGGTTCACATCGAGGGGGGCATTCATGGGTTGCGCTCCTTGAGCAGAGCTTCCAGAGCGGCCAGGGCCTCGTCGCGCGAGCGGATGACTTCATCGAGCTGCCGCGTGTACAGCGCGTCGAGGATCTCCTTGTACGCCGGGCCGGGGGCCACGCCGCGTTGCAGCAGATCGTCCCCGCGGACGAACGGCTCGGGCTGAACGGTGTCGGGAGCGATGCTGCGGAGCCGGGCGTCCAGCCCGTTTCGCCGCACGTCTGCATCCGGCCGGTCTTCGTAGCGTGCCGCGGTCAGCCGATGCAGCGCGGCGAACGCCGGCTGGGCCATCAGGCGCTTCAGCTCGGCCAGCGAGGGCCGGGCGGGCTCGTCGAGGTCGACTTGGTGCGCAACGAGCCACATCGTCATCTCGCGCTGCTCATTCGACAACGTCAGGTCGCGGGCAATGCGCTCGATATCGTCGGGCGTGCGGTCGGCGAGCAGAATGGCCATCGTTAGTTCGAAGGGCGCTTCCGCGGGCAGCCGCCCCAGCAGCGTGTCGATACGCTGGATCTGGGCCGCCTGCCAACCGGCGCCGGGCCAAAGGTACGGCAGCAAGCCACAATCGCCCAACCAGCCCCACGCTCGCTGCCGCGCAGGATGCAGGAACATCCGCTCCAACTCCTCGCGGACACGCTCGGCGGCCACCTGCGCCAGCGTCGGCGCGTGGCTCCGGATCGCCGCCAGCGTCGCCGGCTCGATCGGAAAACCGAGGCGGGCCGCGAAGCGCACGGCCCGCAACAGCCGCAGGTAGTCCTCGTCGAAGCGGGCGACGGGCTCGCCGATGGCCCGGATGACCCGCGCTTCGAGGTCGGCCCGGCCGCCGACATAGTCGATGACCTGCCGCGCCAGTGGGTCGAGGAACATGCCGTTGACTGTGAAATCCCGCCGCAGCGCGTCGTGCCGGGCGTCGGTCGGCGTGACCTGCACCGGCCGGCGACCGTCCAGGTACGGCCCGTCAGTGCGGAAGGTGGCGACTTCGATCCACCGGCGGCGTCGTTTCACGAGCACGACGCCGAACTGTGCGCCGACCTGCCGGGTGGGCCGGAAGAGCGCGCTGACCTGCTCAGGCAGGGCCGCGGTGGCGACGTCGAAATCCTCCGGCGTCTGCCCGAGCAACAGGTCGCGCACGCAGCCGCCCGCCAGCAGCGTCTGGTGGCCGGCGGCCCGGAGCTGCCGGACGATCTCTGTGGCCGGCTCGGCGGCGGCGGGCAGGTCACGCGGCAGTGGGAAGACGTTGTCCATTGTCGTGCATGATACCCGATGCGTACGCCGCTCCGTGCCCCAGTCCGCCAAGCGGATGCTGCACGGCCAGAAAGGTGGTCATTTGCGTTCGCGGCCACCGCTCTCGGCCGCCAGGCGCGCCCGCGAGAGCAGCTTCACACCGGGGGCGAGGTGGCCGCGCACACGCTCGACGAGACGTGCCGGGTCGTCGTGCAGCCCCTCCGTGGGCAGCACGCCCGTGCGCAGCTCGGCAACCACGTGGTCCAGACCGCGGGCCAGCTCGTGGAACGCCGCAGGAAGCTCGTCGGAGTATCCGCCTTCGGGGTCGTATCGCCAGGTGTAGTTAATCAGCCGCAGACGCGCCCGGCCGGCCGGAACGCGCGTGTCCACGACGTACGAGACGGCGGCCTCTTCGCCATCCTGGGACTCGTCGAGCAGCTCAACGTGACGCGCGAACAGGCCGAGCGCGTCGCCCAGATCGGACTGGTCGATCGTCTCGGCCAGACCAACGCCGGCGTTGTCGCGGATCCACTCGCACAGACGCCGATTCGCGTCCAGGAAGTCATCGACGGCCAGCAGGGTGGCCACGACCTCCGCCCCGCGGTCGGGGACCACCAGCAGCCGCAGGTCCGTGTACAGGCGCTGTCCGCGCAGCGCCATCAGGCGCAGCAGCGTCTGCCGCGGCCCGAGCGCGGGCCGCGTCGTCGCCGGGCTGTCGGGGACGGGCGTGCGCGTGCAGCCGGCCAGGAGTGCGGAGAGCACGATCGCAAGCGTGGCCAGGCATTGTGTGCGTGGAGCGCCCACAGTGGAGTCCCGAATGGACGGCGTTGGCGCCAGACCGATCACCGTCGCACAACGTAGCCCCGCCTTCGGGCGCCGACAAGACCACGTGGGCTCGGGCGGCCTACCCGCCGGCGTACTCGGCGCACGTTTTGGCCGTCTCCCAGACCCGCACGTGGTGCAGGTGCGCAGGGGCGAACTGGTCTGCGAGCAGGCGCCAGATCACGCGCGCAATGTTCTCCACCGTCGGATTCACATCGCGAAACTCGGCCGTGTCCTCGTTCAGGTGCCGGTGGTCGAAGCGCTCGACCACGCGCTCCCGCACGAGTTGCTCGAACTGCGGCAGCGGCACGACGGCGCCGGTCTTCGCGTCCGGCGAGCCGGCTACGGTTACCTCGACGAGGTAATTGTGCCCGTGGCCGCGCGGGTTGTTGCACTTGCCGAACGTGCGGCGGTTCTCATCGTCGGAAAGCTGCGGGACGTGCAGGCGGTGCGAAGCGGCGAACTCGAATTGCTGGGTCAGGAGGATCATCGCGGGGCTCTCCCGTTGAATCGCGTACCGCAGGCAGGGCGTGACGCAAAGCTCCAGCTCAGCGAGCGCGGTGCCGGACGGCGTCTCGGGCAGCACGTGCTCCCAGATGTGCTCGAGCAGGTGCTCCGCGGGCATGTGCCAACCGTGCTCGCGCAGGGCGTCGGCCGCAAACGGGATGGCGTGCCGCCGGAGCAGGTCGTCGATCACCGTGATGTTGCAGAGATAACCGGTGACGCGGTCGGGCTCGCCGACGATGGTGGCCCGCAGCCGCAGGTAGGGCACGATGCCGACGGCGCTGGGCCAGCCGGCCCATGAGTTCGTGACCGGGCGCGAAAACTCGACGTGCCCGGCCCAGTCGCGGTCTACGGAGAAGCGGACCTCGCGCGTCAGCCGGATCATCGCGGTTGATTGTATGCGAACACCCGCGGGTGGGCCGCAACAGTCGATGAAGTGCTAAAGCGATAAAGTGAAAACAGACCCGCTATCATCAGGCATCGCCGGAGCCGGCGAGGCCAACCGGAGGAACGACGCATGTCTGTGAAAACCTGTGTCATCACTGGTGCGAGTCGGGGGATCGGGTTGGCCACGGCCCTGCGCTTCGCCCGCCAGGGCTGCAATGTGGCGGCCGTCGCACGGAATGGGGCGGATCTGACCGCCGCCGCCAAGCAGGTGCGGGCGCTGGGGGGGGCCTGCGAGGCGATCGTGCGCGACGTGGCCGATCCGGCGGGGGCCCACGAAGCGATCGCGCTCGCCGCAGAGCACTTCGGCCAGGTTGACATCCTGGTCAATAACGCCGGTGCCGCACCGCTCGCCCCGATCGAGCAGTTTACGCGCGCGGATTTCGAGCGCGTCGTCGCCGTCAACATGGCCGCCGTCTTTTACACGACGCAAGCCGTCTGGCCCATCATGCGGCGGCAGAACGGCGGCGTGATCGTCAACGTCTCCTCCGTGGCCTCGGTCGACCCGTACCCGGGCTTCGCGGTCTACGGCGCGAGCAAGGCGTGGGTCAATCTCTTCTCGCAGGCCCTGGCCGGCGAAGGCAAGCCGTTCGGCATCCGCGTGTTCGCCGTCGCGCCCGGCGCGGTCGACACGAAACTCCTGCGGTCCAACTTCCCGGACTATCCGGCCGACCAGGCCTTGGCCCCGGACGACGTCGCCGCCGTGATCGAGTCGGCGTGCGACCCGCGCCTGGCCCCTGCCAGCGGACAGACGCTGTTCGTGCGCAAGTAGAGCGTGCGATGGGACGGCGGCCGGGCGGCGCGGCCTTGTCAGCGCGGCGCGAAGCGCAGCCGCCCGCGCCGCTTCAGCAGCGTCGGCAGCGCGGTAACGAGCGCCGCGAGCAGAGCTGCCACGAGCGCCGTGAGGGCGGCATCCAGGAGCATCCGGCCCCACTCGCCACGCCCGTAGCGCGGGTGAAGCTCCAGCACGAACTGAGCCGGCAGCGCCGCGACGAATCCAACCAGCCAGCGGGCCCACCACAGATGCCGGTTCACCCACTCGCGCAAGTGCGTGAGCACGGTCACTGCCAGACCGAGCAGCAGCGCGTGCAAGCCGAACGGCCCCGCGGTGTCGAGATCCTGGGCGAAGCCGACCAGGCACGCGGCCAGCCGGGCGTCCACGGCCGGCGCCGTCAGTCCGCACACGAGGGCCAGCGCCAGCAGGAGGTCCACCGCCGGCGGCGCGCAGAACGGCAGCACGCTCGTCTGGAGTACCAGTACGAGCACCAGCGCCAGGCTGAAGAGCCCCCAGGGCATCATGGCGGACGTGTTCCGCGCTGCGTCGCCGGGCTGGGGCGCGACGTGGCCTCCCAGCGCTCCGGCACGAGCTCCCGCTCGGACGGCATGGGGTACCCGGCCGGCACGGGCACGATAAACTGTCGCGGTGTCGCGCGAATCACGCGTCCGTCGGCGCGCTGGTACTGAAAGGTGATCTCGATCCGGCGGCCCATCGGGTTTACTTCGGTTGGCCAGCGCAGCACAAAGCCGTACGAGTCGCCTATCTTCGACGTTTTCGTCACCCGAAAGCCCTCGGCCGCCTGCTCGTCGAGGTCCCACTCATACAGGAACTCGCGATCAAAGCCGCCGCTCTCGCGCGGCCGCAGCCGGTTCATCGCGACCGTGATCGGGCCTTTCACGAACACGCCCTTGCCGGTCCGGGCAGAAACCAGATAGACACGCGTGCGGAAGCCCATGACGCGACGATCCGCGTCGTGCAGCCACATCAGCGGCACGTAGTACGGCGTAATCGCAACGATGTCCTCCCCGGTCGCTGCGGGCCAAGGGCCCATCCAGCCCGCGCCCTCGCAGCCGCAGAGCAAGGCGAGCCCGGCCAGGGTGGCTGCCCGCATCCACGGCGTGCGCCGGCGCCGAGCATGGCACAGAGCAGCGAAGCTGGCGCGAAGCGTATGCACCGCAGACCACATTAGGGTTGAGCCGGCACGCGCGCCGTCACCGGCACGTCGTACGAGTCAGGGTTTCCCGGCGGCGGCACGCGCAACGCCGGACGCACCGGGCCGTACTCCTCTTCCTTGGGCTCCAGGGACTCCTGCACGGGTGCGACGTTCTCGTCGGACACCGGTTTCACCGGCGCCCCTTCCGCCTTCATCGGGGTTTCCGGCTCAAGCCGCAGACCCTGCATCAGGGAGTCGCGTAACACGTCTTCCGGCAGCAGCCGATGGTTGTCACGCTCGACGATCGAGTGCTCGTGGTATTCCTCCGGGCTGCGGATGACGTGCGGCGTGAGCACGAGCAGCAGCTCGGTGCGCCGCGTCGTGTCGCTTTGATTGCGGAACAGCAGGCCGAGGGCGGGAATGTCGCCGACCAGCGGGACCTTCTGCTCGCGGTTCTCGGCACGCGAGGTGATGAGCCCGCCCAGCAGGACGGTTTCGTTGTCCTCGACCATCACGGTCGTCTGGGCCTCGCGCGTGAAGAAGATCGGCGAGGTGACGCCCGGCCCGACGTCGACCGTCGACCCGGTGCGGTCCGAGACCTTCTGATCGATCTCCAGGCGGACGAAGCCGTCGGGGTTGATCTGCGGCGTGACTTCGAGCGTGATGCCGACCTTGGTCCGGTTGACGCTGGTGCTGATCTGCCCGGTGATCGAGGTCTGCGTTCCGGTCACGTACGGCACGTCGTCGCTGATGTCGATCTTGGCTTTTTGGTTGTCCATCGCGACGATCTGCGGGCGGCTGAGCACGTTCAGGTTGCCTTCGTTCTGGAGCGTGCGGAATAGGAAGTTGAAGTCCGCGCCGGTGATCGTGAACGTGAACCCGCCGAGCCCGCTGCCGGCGGCGCCGATGTCCGTGCCGCCGACGTAGTCGAAGTTGCTCGTGCTGCTGGCCCCGGCCTTGGCCCATTGCAGGTCCTGGAACGCGAATTCGATGCCCAGGTCGAGCTCGTTATCCATCGTCACCTCGACGATGAGGACCTGGATCAGCACCTGCGGCGGCGGCTGATCGAGGTCGTTGACGACCCTCATGACCGTGTCCTTGAAGCGCGGATCGACGGACAGGATGATGCGGTTGGCATCCTTGTTCGCGATCGCTGTGATCTGGCGCTCCTGCTTGACCCCCATCGACACGTCCTTGCCGATGTCGGTCAGCCGCTTCTGCTCGGCGTCGCTAAACTCCTTGATTGAAGGCACCATGATGTCGGCCTTGTTGTTCTTCGGGGAGTAGACGAGCACCTCGCGGTCCTGAATCGGGACGGTGTCCAGCTCCAGCACCATCTGCTCGACCAGGTCGAGGTAGCCCGGCGTTCCGGCTGCGATGACGGAATTGGTGCGGACGTCCGTGGCGAACGCAATCTCCTGCCGTCCACCGCCTTCGCCGCCTTCGCCGAGCGTGAGCACGCGCTCGGCCTCGCCCGCGGCGCCGCCGGTGCGCCCACCACTGGTGGTCGTCGCGCTCTTCTGCGCAAACAAGTCGCCCAGCATCTTCACCATCTGCTCGGCGTCGCTGTTGCGCAGGCGGAAAACGCGGATGCGGGCGGCCTCGGGCGGCACGTCGACCGCGGCCACGAGGGATTCCATCAGCGGCATGCTGTCGGGCGGAGCCGCGACGATCAGCGAATTCGTCCGCAGGTCGGAGATCACGACGATGTCGGAGCGCACCGCCTTGAGCGTCTCCATGCCGATTTCCGGGTGTAGACGCTGGAAGATGAGCAGCACCTGCTTGGCGGACTCCTGCTTCGACGTGCCGCTGCTGCCCCCCCCGCCGCCGGTGCCGCCGACCGAGCCGCTGCGCAGGTCAAGGATGCGGCCAAGCAGATCGCCGGCCTCCTGGGCGTCGGCCTGGCTGAGCTTGAAGATGCGAATGATGGCGCCCTTCTGCGCCTCGACGGTGTCGTACTGCCGGACAAAGCCCTCAATGTCCGCGACCAGCGCCGGCGAGCCGAAGGCGACGACGGAGTTGCTGGTCTTGTCGGAACTGACGGTGATGTCGATCTCGCCGGTCTTGCTGCCGCCGCCCTGTTTCTTGTAGATGTCGGTGACGGCCTTGGCGACGTCCTCGGCGACGGCGCGTTGGAGCGGGATGATCCGCGTCATCCGGCCAACCTCGCTCGGGCGGTCCAGGATCTCGACCCAGCGCTCGAGCACGTCCATGTCTTCACGCGACGCCGCCAACAGCAGCGTGTCGGACACGGGGTCGGCCGAGACGTTGATCGGCGTGCCCTTGAGCTTCGAGTCGGTTTGCTTGAGGGCCTTGTCGATCATGTCCTTGAGCAGCGAGGCGATGTTCGCGGCGCTGTTCAGCTTGACCTTGAGGGCCCGAAAAATAACCGTGCCCTCGAACTGCTGATCGAGCTCGCCCACGAGCCGTTCGGCTTCATCCAGGTAGTCGCGTGTGCCCGCCAGGACCAGCGAGTTGCTGCGCGCGTCGGCCATCGAGGTCAACGTGTCCGTCGCGTCCTTGTTCATCGCCTTCTCGGCGTCCTTCTTGGCCTTGAACATCTCGTCGAGGATGCTCTGAAGCTTGACGGCGTCGCCGAACTTGAGCTGGCGATAGCGGATATCCACCACGCTGTACTTGCTGGCCGCGTCGAGCTGGAGCACGAGGTCCTCGACCATCTCGTAGACCTCCGGCGTCGCCAGCACGATCAGGGCGTTGGAACGCTCCTCGGCCTGGATCACGGCGCTGTCGCGGGCAGCGTTCTTGTCGCCCTTGACCGCCTTGGAGCGGTCGTCGAGCAGCTTCTTCAGCTTGTCCGCCAGTTGCGCCGCCTGCGTGTGCTTCAACTCCAGCACGTACGCCTTCAGCCCCAGTTCCATCGTCGGGCGGTCCAGCTCGCGGATGAGCCCGGCGGCCAGCAGCACCGCGTCGGTGCGCCCGACGATGACGACCGTGTTCGAGCGGGGGTCGCTCTGCACCACGAGCGGGTACGGCAGGCCCTTGGCCGCGACGCCCGGGGGCACAGGCGGCAGGACGCCCTTCTGGAGGGTCTTAACGTCGCCGTCAACGGGACGGGTCAGGGGGCTCTTGTCCTTGAAGATGTCCGTCAGCAGCTTGCTGACGTCGTCCGCGTTCGCGTACTGCAGAACGAATGCCTTAACATCGGTGTCGGCGCCGACCGGCAGCGTGTCGAACACGTCCACGATCGCCTTCAGCGACTCGTTGTTGTCAGGCGTCGAGAAGATGATCAGCGAGTTCGTGCCCTTCTCGGGGATCAAACGGATCGGGTATTCGAGCTGCAACTCGGGCAGCTCGCGCCCATCCGGCATGTGCAGCTTGATCGACTTGACGGCGGCTTTGCCGGCCGTCTTCGTGTCGCCGGCGGTCTTTTGGCCGGCGTCCTGCTCGGCTTTGATCATGTCGTTGATGACCTTGGCCACGTCCTCGGCCTGGCCGTTCTTGAGCTGGATCAGGATCGCATCGACGCGGACAAAGCTCTTCTTCTCCTTGTCCGCGGTGATCTCGACGTCGATCGCCTCGAACCAACTTTGGATCTGGTCAATGTCCGCCGGCGTACCGATGATCATGATGCTGTTGTTGCGGTCGATGGGCTCGACCGAAGACTGCGCGTCCTTGGGAATCTCGTTGAGCGTGTTATACCGCTCGATCGTCGGGCGCAGGATCGCGACCGCGTCCGCCGCGCGGACGTGCTTGAGTTCGACGGTGCGCACGACGTTGCCGCCGCCAGGCTTCTCCACGTCCAGCCGCTGCACCAGCTCGTCAATCTCCGCCATGATGTCCTGGGGCGCGGAGACGATGAGGGAGTTGCTGCGCGCCTCCGCGTTGACGCTGAAGCGGTCTTTGCGGCCGGCGGCGTCCAGCCGGGCCTTGATCGCCTTGTCGATGATCGGGGCCAGCACGGCCGCCTTGCCCTGCTTCAGCGAGAAAACGTCGATCAAGGCCGGTCCCTTGGTCGCATCCATCATGCGCAGGATGCGCTGGATGAACTCCACGTCCGACGCGTCGCCGGTAATGATGATCTTGCGGTCGTCGATGGCGCTGGCCATGACCTCGCCGCGGAGCGCGCCGCTCACGCCGCTCAGGCCTTCGACCAATTCGGCCGGTTCGCTGGTCGCCGGCTCGCCGATCACGTCCTTCTCGGCCTTCTTGAGCAGATCGGCGCGCGGCGGGAGCAACGGTTTGAATCCCTCTTCCGCCTTTGGCGCGGGCTTCAGCAGCGGTTTGCTCTCGGCCTTCGGCGCCGGCTGACTGGCGGGTTTCGTGTCCGGCTTGGCGACCGGTTTGGTTTCGGTCTTCGCGGCCGGTTTCGTCGCCGGTTTCGTGGCGGGTCGGGTCGTCGTCGGCTGTGGTGGGGCCGCCGCGTCAACCGGCGGGGCGCCGCCCGTCAGTTGCCGCGCCAAGAGCACGTCCAGCAACGGCGAAATCGGCGCGGCCGCGACGTACGGCGCGATCCACGCTGCCGGCTGCACGAGCAAGGTATCCGGCGGCACTGCGGCGTGACCGAAGAGCGTTCCGTCCACGTCCGCGGGCGCCCGGGCGCCACCGCCCGGGCTGCCACCGCCCGATGGGCGCGGCGCCGGCGCGGGATTCGAGCGCCGCGGCGGGCTGGCCGTCGTAGATCGTGACCCGGGCGCCCGCATCGGCCAGGAACCGGAC
>PMMM01000183.1 GCA_003162245.1 Phycisphaerales bacterium | reverse complement strand
TCGCGCTCGACGGCTCCGCGGCCATTGCCGAACTCATCGAGCGCGGCGTCTCGAACCCGTGGGACGTGTTGGACAGCCGGCGTGCGGCCGATTTCGCGGAGCTGGTGGCCCAGGCGTATTCCGTGCGCGAGCGCTCAATCGTCGGCAGCGGCCCCGAGGACCATGCCGCAGACCTCAAGCGCTTCGAGACTGTCCCCGACGACCGCGACCAGCCCCGCTCGCCATAGCCGCGCACCACTCTATAATACCTGACCTAATGCTGAATGCTCTCTGCGTTCTCCGCGGTCTCAGCGCCTCTGCGGTTTCGCTTTGGAAGGTCGCATGATCGACATCAAGCTCATTCGCGAGAACCCCGACCTGGTCAAGAAGGCCGCGGCCGACAAGAACATGAAGGTCGACATCGACCACATCGTCGCGGTCGATCAGCGGCGCCGCACGCTCGAAACCGAGTTCAACGAGCTGCGGCACCAGCAAAACCAGGCCGGCGAGCAGATCGCCAAAGCCCCCAAGGAGCAGAAGACCGAGCTGTCGAAGGCGATGGGCACGATCAAGGCCCGGCTCAAGGAGATCGACGCCGAGCGCGAGAAGGTCGAGGCCGAGCTGCGCGAGCTATTGCTGCTCGTGCCGCAGATCCCCGCGTATGACGAGGGCGTGCCCGTGGGGCCGGACGCATCGTCCAACAAGGAAGCCCGCCGCGTCGGCACGCCGAAGAAAAAGGCCGACTTCGGTTTTCCGTTTAAAGATCATCTGGAGCTGGGTACGTCACTGGGCATCATCGACATGGATCGCGGCGTGAAGATCGCCGGCACGCGGAATTACGTCCTGCGTGGGGCGGGGGCGCTACTGCACGAAGCCGTACTGCGGCTCGCGTTCGACATGATGACCGAGCGTGGGTTCTTGCCGATGACCGTGCCCGTGCTGGTCAACGACGCGCTCATGTACGGCACGGGCTTCTTCCCGCTGCACCGCGAAGAAGTCTACCTCTGCGAGCGCGACGGCCAGAGCCTCGTCGGCACCGCGGAGGTGCCGGTCACCGGCTATCACTGCGACGAGATTCTCGACGAGGCGGAGCTGCCGAAGCTGTACTTCGCCCGCACCACGTGTTTTCGCCGGGAGGCAGGGGCCGCGGGCAAGGATACGCGCGGGCTGTACCGCATCCACTATTTCGACAAGGTCGAGCAGGTCGTGCTCTGCAAGGCGGACGCAGCCGAGTCGAGAAAGTGGCACGAGACGATCATCGCGAACTCCGAGGCGGTCTTGCAGGCGCTCGGCTTGCCGTACCGCCTCATGGAGGTCTGCACCGGCGATATGGGCCAGGGCAAGGTCCGCATGTTCGACATCGAGACGTGGATGCCCAGCCGCGAGGACTACGGCGAGACCCACAGCGCCAGCCGCTTCCACGATTTCCAGGCCCGGCGGCTCAATCTGCGGTATCGCCGGAGCGACACCGGCAAGCCGGACTTCTGCCACACGCTGAACAACACGGTGATCGCCAGCCCGCGGATTCTGATTCCGCTGCTGGAGCTGAACCAGAACGCCGATGGCAGCGTGACGGTGCCGGCGGCGCTGCGGAAGTACATGGGCGGGGTGGAGAGGATCACGGCGTAGGCACGAAGCCACGAAGGGAGACCTAGCAGCCGTGCCTGTAGGAAATGTAGCGGCCGACCCCCGTGTCGGCCGCAGAAGACCAACACGCGGGAAGAGGATCGATCGTGAGTGCTCGAACACTGGCTTCATCGCTGCTCGTCCTATTGATGGTCGCCGCAACTGCTTCCGCCGCCGACATGACCCCCGGCCTGCTCGTCCGGCTCTACGACATCGGCGTGGACGTGCCCTCGCTGCCGGAGCTGGCGCCGGACCAGAAACCGAACGTGGTGCTGGTCGTGCCCACGCTCGACCTGCGGAGCGACCGGAGGGACTTCGAGCCGCTCGAAAACCGCTTTCTGACCGAGGTCGTCGGTGTGCTGACAGTCGACAAGGCGGGCACATACCGCTTCCGCCTGCTCAGCGACGACGGCAGTAAGCTCTGGCTGGACCGCAAGCTGCTAATCGACAACGACGGCCTCCACGGCCCCACGCCAAAGGACAGCGAGCCGATCGACCTGATTGCCGGCCCGCACAAGCTGCACGTCTGGCACCTCCAAGCCGGCGGTGGGGCGCAGCTAACGTTGCAATGGCAGGCGCCAGGTGCGGCCGGCGACAAGTGGGACGCCATCCCCGCCGCGCTCCTGAGCCACGCCGCCGACGCGTCGAAAGAAACCGCGTCCGGCCAGAAGAAGATCATCCCGCCCCTGCGCCGCGGAAAGCCGGGGGACGGGCTGCCGGTCGGCAAATCGCATCCTGGCTATGCCCCCGCGGGTAGCGCGCCATTCGGAGACGAGAATCTAAACAGTTGGCCGACCGACGGCCGGCTACGGGTGATTGGCGAGCCCCTCACGCCCACCAACGCCAACTTCCTAGGCTGGTTGCCCGCCGATGTGGGGAAACTGATCAACCCAGCCGTAGCGAACTGGGCCGGCGCGCCTGAGAGAGGAGCGGGCGTTCTGGTCCAAGGCGGCGCCGGTGGTGAGGCCATGCGTGTTTACTTGGACGGTGGCTCTTATGGTATTCGCGCATGTGCATTTCGCCTGGGACGCGAGAGCGCGCAAGCCCTGCGCGAAACCGGAACCATCATCTTCGAGATGCTCGCCGTCCGCGCCATGTCCAACGGCTTCGAGATCGAATTCACCAAGCCGCTCGACAAGCGCGTGGGCTGGGACCCGGAGTCGTACTACATCGAGCAGTGGCCGTTTGATGTGGCGAAGAGCGTCGGGCCGCACCGCGACGGCGTCGTCTACCCCGTGAAATCCGCCAGCGTCTCGCCGGACCGCAAGAAGGTTTTCCTCGAAATCCCCGACCTGAAGATCAGCCACGTCGTGTACATCCGCCTCCTGCCGCCGTGCATTTCGGAGGATGGCGAGCTGCCGTGGAGCACGGAGGCGTGGTACACGCTCAACGCGATCCCGACGGACCGGAAGGGCGAAGTGCTGACGCCACCGGCGCCGGAGAAGCAGAACTTCCTGACCGACGAGGAGAAGCAGCAAGGCTGGAAGCTGCTGTTCGACGGGCAGACGCCGCGCGGCTGGCACGTCTACAAGAAGGACGTGTCGCCGGCCGGCTGGCAGGTCAAGGATGGCTGCCTCGTCCGCGCCGCGCCCGCCGGCGACATCGCCACCGACGAGGACTTCCAGGATTTCGAGCTGAGCCTCGAATGGCGCATCTCGCCCGGCGGCAACAGCGGCGTCATGTATCGCGTCACCGAGGACCACGGGGCGCCGTACGAGACCGGCCCCGAGTACCAGATTCTCGACAACGGCGAGCACCCCGACGGCCGTGACCCGCTGACCTCGGCGGCGTCGTGTTACGCGTTGTACGCTCCGCCGCGCGACGTGACCGTGCCCGTCGGGTTTTTCAACAAGGCCCGCATCGTCGTGCAGGGCAACCACGTCGAGCACTGGCTCAGCGGCGTGAAGGTCGTCGAGTACGAGCTGCACAGCCCCGAGTGGGACGCGCTCGTCAAGGCGAGCAAGTTCAGCAAGATGCCCGACTACGGCACGCGCCCGAAGGGCAAGATCGACCTCCAGGATCACGGCGACAAGGTGTGGTTCCGGAACATCAAGATAAGAACTAAGAATTAGGAATTCAGAATTAAGAATAGCGAAGGCTGATGACCGTTTGTGGCATTCTTAATTCCTAATTCATCATTCTCAATTCGCTGCCCATGGAAGACTCAGCCACGCATTCCGCTCCGCTCATCATCGCCCGCGGCCTGACCAAGCAGTTCGGCGAGCTGAAGGCCGTCGACGGCGTCGACCTCGATATCGCTCCGAACGAGTGCGTCGGCTTCCTCGGCCCCAACGGCGCCGGCAAGACCACCCTCATGCGCCTCGTCTTCAGTGCCATCGCGAAAACTGCCGGCGAGCTGACCGTCTTCGGCCTCACGCCGATGGAGCAGCGCAAACAGATCAACGCCCACATCGGCGTCGTGTTCCAGGACAACAACCTCGACGAGGAGCTGAACGCCGCCGAGTGCCTGCTCGTGCACGCGCTGTATTGCGGGCTTGATCACCGGACCGCCCGCCGCCGGATCGCCGCCTTGCTCGACTGGCTGTCGCTCACCGCGAAGGCCGACAGCCGCATCCGGGCGCTCTCGGGCGGCATGGTCCGTCGGCTGATGATCGCCCGCGCCCTGCTGAACAGCCCGAAGCTGCTGATCCTGGACGAGCCGACGACCGGCCTCGACCCGCAGGTGCGGCACGCGATCTGGGCCGCCCTACGCGACCTCAAGCGCCAGGGCATGACGATCCTGCTCACCACGCACTACATGGACGAGGCCCAGCAGCTCAGCGACCGCGTCCTGATCATGGATCGCGGCCGGATCATCCTCAGCGGACCCCCGAACGACCTGGTCGAAGCCCACTTGGAGCGTTACGTACTCCAGGTCTCCGGCGTGCCCACCGTTCCGCCGCTCGACGGCGGCATCCGTCACGAGCACGCCGGCGACGCGGATTACTTCTACGCCGCCGCCGAGCAGCCGCTGCAAGCGTTGCACGAGCGGCTCGCCGCGAAATACGCCATCCTGCGGCACGCGAACCTGGAGGATGTCTTTCTGAAGTTCACTGGGCGGGGGTTCAACGAATGAGCTCGTCTCCGGCAAACGGGTTAAGCGAGTTGCATCAACCGATCCGGCTGCGCACGAGCCTGTTTTGGAGCCTTTACGGCGTCTGGTACCGCCATTTCCGCGTTTACACGAAGACGTTCCTGGCGAACGCCACGCCGCCGCTGCTCGAGCCGCTGTTCTTCTTCACCGCGGTTGCCATCGGGCTCGGGAATTACGTGCAGCCGGGCGGTTTCGAGGGCCTGAGCTACCGCACATTCGTCGCCAGCGGCCTCGTCATCAGCTCGGCGATGTTTACGGCGATCTTCGAGACGACCTTCGGCACGTTCGTCCGGCTCGTGTTTCAGAAGACCTACGACGCGATGCTCGGCACCCACCTGCGCGTGTCGGAGATCTTCGTCGGCGAGATGCTGTTTGCCGCCACGAAGGGCGCGGTCTTCTCGACGGTCGTGCTGCTCGTGACGATGGCGTTCGGCGCCCGCCCGAACGTCTGGTGCGTGCTCGTGCCGGTGGTCGGCATGTTGACGTCCTATCTCTTCGCCTCGATCGGCCTGATCGTCACCAGCTACGTGAAGATGATCAACAACTTCTCGTTCTTCACGACGGGCGTGATTACGCCGCTGTTCTTTTTCTCCGGCACGTTTTTCCCGATCAAAGGGCATTATGTGTGGCTCGACGTGGTCTCGAACGTGCTGCCGCTGACGCACCCGATCGAAATCTCTCGGGCGCTGTTCGAGGCCCATTTCACGCCCGCAACGCTCGCGCACGTTGCCGCGCTGACGGCGTACATCGTGGTTTGTCACGTGCTGGCCCTGCGACGCATGACCCAGCGCGTACTTTCGTAGCGCCCGCCGGAGCAGGCGGGACGCTTCGGGATGGTCACCCTCTGCTGCCGAAGGCCCGTTGGAAGAGGGCGGTGTCCGCCAGGTCCACATCCAGATCGCCGCCGAGGTCTGCCCCGGCAAAGTCCATCGGATCGCATCCCGGGGGTGGCGTGGTGACATCCGGGCCCGCCAGACAGGTCGTAAACGTAGCGAAATCGGCGGCGTCGATGTCGCCGTCGCCGTCCAGGTCGCCCGCGAGCGGGATGAGCGCTTTGATACGGGCGGCCTCCGTACTGATGATCTGGCCGGTGCTGGCGTCGGCCGGCCAGTACACGCCGTACCCGTCGTAGTCGGTGTAACTGTCGTGGTACAGAATCCAGAAGCACGACCCGGCGAGACTGTGGCCTGCGGCGGCGGAAGCGTAGATTTCGTCGTACCAGCCCTGGAAATAGGTGTCGCGCGTCGTCAGGGGGCGCTGCTTGCCGAATTCCTCGAATATGACCGGTTTGCCGAGCAGCCCGTCGGTATCGGTGCCGTGGTTTCGGACCCACATCATCGAAGCGTTGTAGCTCAATCCCCACTGGTCCGGAAACGCGTGAAAGCAGCAGAAGTCAATCGTGGCCGGCGAATGGTTCCGCACGTAGTCCACGCCCATCGAACCGAACCAGGAGACGGGGTTATGGTTCGGCCCCGTTGGCCCGTAAAACCCCTCCGATCCGGTCGTGACTAAGTGGTCGGGATCGAGCGACTTGATGTACGCGCTCATTTCCTCGATCCAGGCCTGTAACTGGTTCCCGGCCGAGTTCGATTGCTGGCGCGGCTCGTTCGCCAGCTCCCAGGCAAGAACCGTCGGGTCCTGCCGGTACGTCCGGCCGTTGAACGTGTTTACGCGGCCCAGCACGGCGGCCACGTGGTTTTTGTACCATTGCCGGCACGCGCTGTCGGTGTAGAACTCGTCATGCTGCGCGGCCGCCGGGCTCCAGGCGACGTATTGGTTCATGCCCCCGTAGTCATCCCAGTTGTCAACCAGCGGCAGGATGACGCGCAGCCCGAGCTGGTCGGCCCGGTACAACACGTAGTCCAGGCCCTGAAAGACGTACTCTTGGTACACTCCCGGGCTGAGTTGCAGAGCGTTCCACTGCGACGGACCGTCGTTAAACGCCCAGGTCCGAACGGTGGTCAGACCGAGCGCGGCGGCGTCCTCCAACACCTCGTCCACGTCGGGCCGCAGGCCTGGATCGGCGGCAAAGACCATGAGATAGTAGCAGTTCGTGCCGGCGAAATAGTACGGCCGGCCAGCGAGCGTGAAGTGCTGGCCCTCCACCGAGACGATCCCCGTGTTTTCCGCTGCGCAAAAGGAAGCTAGGGCACCGAGCACGGTGATCAGGCCGCTCATCCGCCGCGCTGGCATGCTTCTCCCTGCTCCTTGCGGGCCGCCCGCAGACGCGGCGGGGGCGCCGCACGCTCCGTGGCAACGTTGCCCAACCGTCTCGAAAGGTGCCGGGGCCCGTCGAAGCCCTCCGGCCGCACAGCGTCCATTCTACCGGGGAAAACGGCCCGAAGGAAGAGCGTGGCCCGGCCGGCAGAGCGGGCGCATCACACGACGAGCAGAGCAGGTTCGGCGAGGCCGCACCCTTCACCTCGGGCCCGCACGCCGAAGTCCGTACGAAGTCTCCGTAACCGCTCCCGGAGACGTTTCGCGTGGCCGAACCCGCGCACGCTCTTATTATCGCCCCACTTGCAAACCAGCGTCGCCAGTGCTAGAACCTCCACTCCTGGTAGCGCTCGCGGCTACTGACCGACGGTTCGAGTTCGTGCTGCCGACGCCGACCGGCAGGTGTCGGCGATGCCCGATTCGGACTCCCGCACTCGCCGGAGCACGGAGAAAACGATGGAGGAGTACCTCAAGCTCAAGCAGCTCGTCGAGGAAGTGGCCGACGACGTGTACAAGGCCCAGGGGGGGAATAAAGCGGCCGGCACGCGCGTACGCAAGATCATGCAGGACATCAAGAACGTCGCCCAAGAAGTGCGGAAGAAGGTCCTCAATATGCGCGGCGAAGAGGGACCGCCCCAGCCGCCGGCCTAGGGCTGCCTTCCGTCGAATCGCCCACAGATTGCTTACGGCGCGCGTATGCCTCCACCCCCGATCCTGGATCCGGCACAGTTGGACTGTACCAACCTGCTCGCCGGCCGCGCCGAGATTGAGCAAGCGTTGCCGCAGCGCCATGAATTCGCCCTGCTCGATGGCATCCTGCTGCTCGACATGGACCGCGGGGTCTGTGCCGGTTACCACGACGTTCGCGCGGACGCCTTCTGGGTGCGCGGCCACATCCCGGGCCGCCCTCTGTTTCCGGGCGTGCTCATGATCGAAGCGGCGGCGCAGCTCGCCAGCTACGTACACACGCGGCTTTTTCCCGACGCTGGCTTCATCGGGTTCGTGGGCGTCGATCACGTCAAGTTCCGCGGCCCGGTCGAGCCGCCATGCCGTCTCCTGGTTGTTGAGCGTGCTCGGCAGATCCGGCCGCGGCGCATGACTTGCGAGGCACAGGGCTTTGTCGGCGCGACGATGGTATTCGAAGCCGAAATCACCGGCATGGCCGTGTGAGCGCGCTGCGGGCTCCGCTCCCTCGCCGGCGGTTTGCCATGTCGACTACCGACTCCGCGGCTGACTGGTTGGCTGCAGCGCTGCCGCAGCTCTGCTCGTGGTCCGGGCGCCCGTGTGCCGAGCAGCTCGCTCCGCTGCCCAGTGGGCCCGCCGTGGCCCTGTTTGTGACCGAGGGCGGGGCACCCGTGCAGCTCCTCACGGCACAGCAACTGCGGCGTGCGGCGCTGGCGCGCCTGACCGCGCCGCCGGAGCCGCGGCGCGGGCGTGCCGATCTGGCCGAGATCGTGCGGGGCGTGCGCTGGCGGCCGATCAGTTGCCCGTTTGAGGCGCGCTGGTGGTACTATCGCCTGGCGCGCCAACTCCACCCGCAGGATTATCGCAAGCTCGTCTCATTCGGCCCCGCCTGGTTTCTGCACGTCGATTGGGCGCGGGCGATCCCCGAAATCGCGGTGACGGAACGCATCTGGCGCACGCCGGGGGAATTCCTCGGTCCCTGGCCGACACATAAGCCGTGTCAGGAGGCGCTCGCCGGATTGTGGGACCTGTTCGACCTGTGCCGCTATCCGGAGCAGGTCCAGAAAGCGCCCCACGGCACACGTTGCGCCTACGCCGATATGGGGCGCTGCGACGCCCCCTGCGACGGAGGGGCTCCGGTGCCCGTGTACGCCGCGCGCTGCCGCGACGCCTGGCGGTTCGCGGGCGGCGTTACGCAGGATTGGATCGCGGCCGCGACGGACCGCATGATTGCTGCCGCCGCGCTGCAGAAGTACGAGTTGGCGGCGCAGATCAAGCAGCAGCTCGAGTTTGCACGCCGCTGGGCATCGGAGACGGCCCCGCACTTGTATCCGATCGAGCGCGTGACCTGGCTGCTCGGGTTGCCCGTGACGCGCCGGCAGGCCTGGAAACTGTTCTTGTTTCGCGGCGGCCACCTGGCGGAAGGCCCGGTGGCCCCGCATCGCCGCGTCGACGCCGAGGCGGCTGCGTGGCTGCCCGTTGCGCTGGCATGTCCGGCGGAAAAGCTCGCGGACACGGTACGCATGGAGCAAACGTGGTTGGTCCATCACTTGTTGCTGCGCACAGCGCCCGAATCCGCCATCGCGGTGCCCTGGCGCGAACTTACGGTGCCCGAAGACCTCGCGCGGTGCGTGCGAGCGCAGGCGGATGCAGCCCGTGCCCGCCGCGGCCGCGGCGCGCGCGAAATTGCGGATTGAATTTGACTACCCGAAAAACGTGGTGAATGATTGTGTTGTAAGGAGCGGGTTGCCGACGGGCACGTCCTGGTACCCGCATTCCGTGGGCGTGCAGCGAAAGCTGCATCGTACGTATAGTGAGCATCCATACTCTGAGGGGAGAGAGGCGTGGGCGCTGCGCCTTCGGCGCGGAGAGCCCGCGTTAATTGTCGTCGCGAGGCCGGGCCGGTTGCTTCTAGGACCGGGCCGACGGCTGACGCCTCGTCGCGGGACGAAGTTGCCCGCAGGGTTCGAATGGGCGTTCCGTCGTCACGATCCGGGACCGGGCCGGCCTCGTCCTTTGCGCTGACACCTTTCGGCGTCACTCGCCGTTGTCCGCCGGGTTGCGACGCACCCGTGACCTCCCCTGGGCGCGCGCTCGGCTGCGCCGCTCGCCCTCACCATTGACACGTCATACCCAGCCGGGCCACAAATGGGTCAATGTCCGCGAACGTCACCGACCCGTCGCCGTTGACGTCGCAGTTGACGAAGCTGCACGGCGGCGCGGTCCCGCCGTGCGTGTCCCGATAGTGCTGAGTCCAGCCCGCGACATTGTTGCCCAGGGCCAGCACGAACCAGTCGATGTCTGCGAAGTTGATCGCCCCGTCGCAGTTGCAGTCGCCCCGGCAGATCGTCGGCGTCGGAGCGAGCTCGTAGTTGATCACCAACTGGGGCCGGTAGCTGCTCCCGCCTTCGTTCCGTGCGAAGAACTTACTGTAGACCGTCGTGCCGCTGCCGGCGAAGTTCGTCGCGTCCAGCAGGAACCCATTGTTGGCAAACCCGCGATACCATAGCGTCACGCTCGGCGTCACGCTGAAGGGTACCCAGTGGTTCGGATCGATCGCGTTGGGGTCCGTGCCGCCGGTCTTCTTGAGGAGTGCGACTCCGTTGCCGTCGTCGATCTTGTCCCACCAGCCGCCTTCAGCCCCACCGGTCCATTGCAGCGTCTGGCCGGCGTCCCGATACGTGTAGTTGGCACCGTAACCGCTCACGCCGCCGTAGACGTTCTCGTCCCACCACGCGCCGGGCGCCAGCCGGAACGCCGTGACCGTCATCGTGTTGCTGTTCGTGAAGCTGCCCGCGTAGAAGTAGTACAACCGGAGCGTCGCGGACGTGATCTCCTGGTAGGGCGGAATCTGCCCCGTCAGGTCGAACTTGATTACGGTCGCGTCGCTGCGGCCGTTGTACCACTGCACGCGCAGTTCGTTGCTGCCTCCGTTGTTGTCCAGCTTGGCGCTCTCGTCCAACCAGGTGTCGGTGGTGCCGCCGTAGCCGTTGAGGCCCTGTTGCAGCGTGATCGTGGTGCCAAGCGCCAGCGTGCCGGTCGCGGCGATTACTCCCAGGCTGGCCAACCTGTTCCAGATGCGTGTCATGCTCCTGTCCTCCGTGCGGTCGACGAAGTGGGGACGCCGCCCACCGGCGCAGTGGGAGTACGTTGCCCCGGTACATATTCACATAGCGCCGCCGGCCAGGTCTTTGACACGGCTGAGTCGTTTTGTCCTCGCAGCCGCGCCCCACGCAGGCCGCGTGTCGAATGTTGTCGCCCGCGTGCATCGGACGAGGGCGACCTCCGTAGGAAGAAACGGCGGGGGCGCGGCGCCAGCACGGGAAAGTCGGCATGTTTCGCCTGCCCGTCGGTAAGTTGAAGCTGTGGACCGGCATCGCCCTTGTCGGCGCTGCGCTACTGCTCGTCCTGCTGGCTGAAATTCACGCCTGTGCATGCACTGGCGGACCGCCTGTGTGGCACTCGGTTTACCGGACCACCGGCGGGTGACTTGCGGAGGTCGTTCCATGGCCGCCATACCGCTCTCACGCTGGGTTCCAAGCCTGTCTGCGGCTGCAAGAGCAGTTCTAATGGTGCCCGTCTGCGCGTTTCTCGCGTGGGCGGCATACCGCTTCGGCCAATCTGTGCCGCCGCCAACAACGCTCTCGACCGCCCCGCGCATCGAGGATGTCCGGCGGATCGCGAGGCTGGCCGTGCTCCGGGTCGAGGCCGCGGACGTCATCGAAGGGACCACGGCGGGTGCCAAGGCGCTCGTGCTCGTGAAGGGCGACGCCGATTTGACGATTGATCTTGAGCAGATCGAGATCGCGGAGCGCGACGACGCTGCGAAGCGGATCACGCTGCTGCTCCCGTCGCCGCGCCCCGACCGGCCGCGCGTGGATCAGGCCCGCACCCGCGTCTACGAACTGCGGAAAACGGGGCTGGCGGCGTTCAACCCGTTCGCCGACCCGCGCCCTGTGCTGCTGGAGGACTGCATGAGGGCCGCCCAGGCCGCCGTCGAGAAGGTCGTTCAGGACGGCGACTTCGTCGGCCAGGCCAAACAACGCGTCGAGCAATTGCTCGCGGCGTTTCACCGCGACCTGGGCTGGGAAGTCACCGTACGGTGGCGGGGAAGCTCCGCCGGGTGAGCGCTCAGGGTTGCGACGTCGGCGCGGCCTCCTGGGCCGCCAGGAAATCTTTGCCCACCGCCTCCGGCCAGTCCGCACTGAGGACGCGGCGCTCGGCAGTCTGCGCGTTCCAGTTCAGCTTCGCCAGCACCACCTGCGCCGGCTTTTCGAGGTCCGGCGTGACGGCAAAGCACAACTCGTCCGAGCTGCGCCAGGTCGGCTGCATCCGCAGTTGGTTGCCCTTGTCCTCGCCGGCTACTTCCCAGAAGCTCCCCGTCGCCAGCGTGAGCACCACGATTCGGCCGTTGCTGCCTGGGATGCAGACGTGCCGCTCGTCGGGGCTGACCGCGAACAGAAACGCCGCGTCCGGCAACATGTAGACGGTTGGGCGCGGAATCACCCGCGTGACGCCCGGTTGCCGGCCGGGGTCGACGGAGAACAGACCGGCACGCTGCGGCATGTCGGCTGACGTGCACGGCACTTCGAGCTCGGCCGTCGCGAACAGCACGCGCCCGTCGCGCAAGCACCGTACCCGCACCTCCTCCTGAAAGAGGATGCCGGCCAGCTCCTCCGGCTCCGGCAGCGTGCCGAGCACCGCCCCGTCGTCGCCGCAAACCTGCCGCCGCGCCACCACGCCCAACCGCAGCTCCTTGCTCTTCTCCGGCAGCGCAGTATGGCACGCGGCGTACACGAGATATCGGCCGTCGGCCGACCAATCGTAGAACATCGCCGTGTGCTCGGCGACGAGTGTCGGCGTCGCCGGTTTCTCAATCGCGACGACGAGCAACGGCCTTGTTTGTTCGTCCCCCGGGGCCGGCCTGCGATACGCCACCGTGCGGCCATCGGGCGAAACGCACAGCTCGTCGAAGGGGTCGAGCGCCCGCGCGAGCGCGCCGTCCAGTTCGAGTTTTCCGGTCTCGCTGCCCCGGGCGCGTGCGAGCACGTGCTCATCGACGCGAAGCTCCTGCGCCTTCTTCCACTCCTCCCCGAGTTTCTCGGGCAAACCCTCGTTCAGCTTGTCGCGGACATAGAGCAGCGCCGCGCCGGTCTCACCCGGCGTGAAGTCGCCCAAGGTCTTGGGCTCGAAGTTCTTCCAGTCGCCTTCGTGTGCCAGGATTTCGTTGCGAAGTTGCGGCCCCACCGATTCCACCTTCCGGCGCTGCTCGGCGCTCAGCCGGGCGGCCAGCGCGTCCCACGTGTCTGCGTGCGCATCGACGTACGAGAGAATCAGCCCCTTCGAATCCGGCAGCCATGCCAGCGATGTGACCCCCTCGACCATGGGCTTGCGCTCGGAGAGTTTCCCGGACGGATCGCACAGATAGAGCCCGTCCGAGCCACGGATTGCGGCCCAACGGCCATCGGGCGACCACACGACGCGTTTTTCCGGCAGGCAGCCGCACGTGACCGCCGCGGCCACAATGAGCAGAGCAATCGCTGCGTTCTTGCGTTTCATGACTTACCTCCCAGCCTCGGTGCCTTAACCGGTGAATCCCAGATCAACTGCGCGGCGTGCGTGCCCTTCGTGTCGCACGCCTGCTCGTACAAACGTTGCGCGGACCAGAAGCCCGCGGAATCGGTCGCTTCGGCTCCCGTCCGTGCCACGACCAGGACGGGCGGGGACAGCGCGCTCGCGCTGGTCGTCCGGTGCGCGGCCAGACGCTGATCGAGCCCCGCGCCCAACCCGACGCCGAGCACCAGCGCAGCCGCGATACCCGCCACGTTTCGCAACAGAATCAGCCGCCGCCGGCCGCGGTCCAGGGCCTGTACGCGGGCCGCGGGAAACGGCGGCAACGTCATCGGCTGTGCCTGACGCAGCACCTGCCGCGTGCGGTTGGCTGCCAACTCGAACTCTCGCCCCCGCGCCGCCGGCGCCGCATCACGTTCGAGGTAGGCTGCAAGCAGCGCCTCGACGTCCGGCGACAAGCCACCCAGCGCTCTGTCCATCAGCAACCGCTTCAGTATTTCGGTTTCCATCGCACACCTCGCTATTCCGGGTCGGTCACGGCGGCGGCGCGCACGCGTTGCAGCGCGTGGTGCAGCCGCGATCGCACCGTACCCACGGGGATCTCCAACACCTCGGCGATCTCCGCGTACGACAAATCTGCACCCAGCCGCAGCTCCAGCGTCTCACGTAACGGCTCGGGCAGCTCCGCAATGGCCCTGCGAACGGGCTCCAGCTCATCGGAAGCCGCCGTCGGCGCGGTGGCGGCGATGTCGGCGGGCATCGGCCGCGTCGGCCGTCTTCGCCGCAGGTGCGTCACCGCCACGTTCCGCGCGATCGCGTACAGCCAGGCTCGTGGGGAAACGGCCTTCAGCAGCCGCTCGATCCGCCGGGCCGCACCCAGAAACGTCTCCTGGAGCAGGTCCTCGGCGGCCTGCGGTTCGCGACAGCACCGGCGGAGATACGCGAGCAGACCGGGGCCGACGTCGCGGTAGAGCGTCTCGAGCCTGGTTGTCGCTTCATCCATCTCGGTGCCTCTCTATCAAGCACGTCGCGTGACGGGAATGGAAAGTTCACGGAAATGTTACACCGGGCGGCCGCGTGATGGCCGGGGCGCAGAGGAAGGCGCGTCGTGGTAGGGGGGCTGGAAAAACGAGTGGCGGGAATAGCAACGAGGCCGCAGGCGTGCGGCCGTGCGCAATAAAAAAGGAAACAGTGGACGAAGACGGCCGGCGGATCGCTCCGCCGGGCAGATGACCGGTTAAGGTCTTCCGAGAGTGTGCTGACCAGATCGGCAAGCCGAAGCCTGCCGTTCTAGTAATCCCTAGAAAGGAGGTGATCCAGCCGCAGGTTCCCCTACGGCTACCTTGTTACGACTTAGTCCCAGTCACCGGTCTTACCGTCGGCCGCCGCCTCCTTGCGGTTGGCTGAGCGGACTTCGGGTACTACCAGCTCCCATGACTTGACGGGCGGTGTGTACAAGGCTCAGGAACACATTCACCGCGCCGTAGCTGATGCGCGATTACTAGCGATTCCAGCTTCATGGAGTCGAGTTGCAGACTCCAATCTGAACTGAGGACGGGTTTTTGCGATTTGCTCCACCTTGCGGTCTTGCGTCGCTCTGTCCCGCCCATTGTAGCACGTGTGCATCCCCAGGCATAAAGGCCATGATGACTTGNNACGTCGTCCCCACCTTCCTCCGGCTTAACGCCGGCAGTCTCGCTAGAGTCCCCGGCATGACCCGCTGGCAACTAGCGACAGGGGTTTCGCTCGTTAAGGGACTTAACCCGACACTTCACAGCACGAGCTGACGACAGCCATGCAACACCTGTGCACGTTTCACCCCGAAGGGTAGCGCCCCGCGTAACCGGTTTGCATCCGTGCATGTCAAACCTGGGTAAGGNNGTTTGCTCCCCACGCTTTCGCGTCTCAGCGTCAGATTCGGCCCAGTGCCCCGCTTTCGCCTCCGGCGTTCCTCTAGATATCTACGCATTTCACCGCTCCACCTAGAGTTCCAGGCACCTCTACCGACCTCGAGCCGGGTAGTATGCCGTGCAGTTCCACGGTTGAGCCGTGGGATTTCACATGACACTTTCCCGGCCGCCTACACGCGCTTTAAGCCCAGTGATTCCGAACAACGCTTGCCTCCTCTGTCTTACCGCGACTGCTGGCACAGAGTTAGTCGAGGCTTCCTTTGGAGCTGCTCAACGCCGGGCGCTGTTAACGCCCTTTGCTTGCGAACCCCTGACAGCAGTTTACATCCCGAAGGACTTCCTCCTGCACGCGGCATTGCTGGGTCAGGCTTGCGCCCATTGCCCAAGATTCGTTACTGCAGCCACCCGTAGGTGTCCGGGCAGTGTCTCAGTCCCGATGTGGCCGGCCGACCTCTCAGTCCGGCTACCCGTCGCAGCCTTGGTGAGCCGTTACCTCACCAACAAGCTGATAGGACATGGGCCGCTCCCAAACCGCCAGGCCTTGCGGTCCCCGGCTTTGAGCGCAGAACCATGTGGTCCCGCGATTTCATCGGGTATTAGCAGCACTTTCGCAAAGGGCCTTGCGGCCCGCTGTTATTCCCGAGTTCAGGGTACGTTACCCATGCATTACTCACCCTTCCGCCACTAACCAGAATATTGCTACTCTGGTCCGTACGACTTGCATGTCTTAGCCATGCCGCCAGCGTTCGTTCTGAGCCAGGATCAAACTCTTCAAGGAAAATTGACGATCTCAGCCCGAAGGCTGCGATCTTCCTTAACCTTAAAGTGAGCTCAACACTTCGCTGCGTACGAGAGTGCTGAACCAGCCCGTCCGGCCGACACACCGTGCCGCCCGGCGAGCTTGGCTGCTTTCGACGCGCCGCCCCATATCGCAGGAGACGCCGCGCCGTCACACTCTCTCGGCTTCGTCCACTGTTCACTTGTCAAAGATCAGGCCCGCTCGACCGCGGGGCCCCGTATACTACCGTTTCCCGCGGCCGTGGCAAGGACCACCAACAACAATTCTGCGTCAACTTTCGAGACCCGGCAAATCGGACCTTGCAGACCGTGCAAAACCAGCTGTCGATGCCACATGCATGATATTATGGGACTATCAGGGCCCACGGTCAACGACCGCCTTCCCCGGACACGCGCCGTCGGCGTACACTCCGTCAGAACCGATAGCGTATACGGCCCGCTGCCCTGAAACGCCAAGTCGGCCAGCTTCGGGCGCGCGGGACCAAGCGCGAAGAATGGGTCAGGTGGCGACACGAACCGTTCGGGGAATTGTGCCACGGGGCACCGTGAGGAGACCATCCGATGAAGGCGAGCCTGCGCGCAACGGCGGCGTGGTTGATCCTGGGCGTACTCGGCTTGGCGACCGTCGGCGGCTGCCCGGGATGGCCGTTTTTCCAGCCTGCGAGCCCATCAACGACCGGCGACGCCGGCCTGCAGCGCTTTACGTCCGGCGACGAACTGCTGAACTACTTCAAGCAGCAGGCGACCGCTAGCATAAGCCGTGGTATCAGCGGGCCGGGGGGCTTCCTGGATCTGCTCGCGCCCGCCGCCGCCGGCGCGGATGCGGGGATTGAGACGAGCAACAGCGGCGCGAGCGGCGACCAAACGACCGCGTTTTCCACCACCAACCTGCAGGAAACCGGCGTCGACGAAAGCGACGTGTTCAAGTCCGACGGCACGAACTTCTACATCGCCCAGGGCGATACCTTGCGGATCGTGCGGGCAACGCCCACGTCCGAGATGCGCGAGCTGGGCCAACTGAAGTTCGGCGACCGCATCGACTCGCTCTACCTGTTTGGCGGCAAGGTCATTGTCCTGCTTGAAAAGAACAACTTCGTCCTCATGGCCGGCGTCACGCCCACGACCGCGGGGGCCGAGGCCACCGCCGACATCGCGTCGCCCATGATGTGGCCGCCCTACGACGTTCGGGCCACGGTGAGCGTCGCCGCCGTGGATGTGAGCGATCCGGCGAATCCGGCCGTCGCGGCGCGAAACGACCTGGACGGCGTGCTGGTGTCGTCGCGGCTGACGAACGGGCACCTGGTTCTCGTGCTGACGTACGAGCCGTCCCTGCCCACGGTCGTGGCTCCGCTGTCGATCGCGACCATGTCGTTGACGGACGTGCTCCCGAAGATGGATGTCGGGCAGGGCCCCGCGGTGCTCGTCCCGCCGGAGGATTGGTACCACCCGCTTTCGCCCGACGGTTATTTCGCGACGATGGTCGTCACGCTGGATGCTGCCGACGTGACCACGGTGGTCGGCTCGACGGCGGTGATGGCCGGCGCGGGGACGATCTACTCCTCGACCGAAGCCCTGTACCTGACGGACACGACCTACGACGAGAACAACTCCTTCCGCGAGACGACCGCGATTCACAAGCTGGCGTACAACGAGCAGGGGGTTGCGGAGTACGTGGCCAGCGGCTCGGTTCCCGGGCGGCTGCTGAACCAGTTCTCGCTTAGCGAGTTCGGCGGCAACCTGCGCGTCGCTACGCAGGTCGACGACGTGCGGTTCTTCGGCGGCCCGATTCTGTTCGGCGAAGGGGCGGTCGGGATTGCCGTCGCCGAGGCGAGCATGTCGAGCAGCGATGCCGTCACGACGCAGACCGCGCAGACGGCCGCCGATGTTCCGACTGGACCGTATAACGCCGTATACGTGGTGGCGCCGAACGCCGACAAGCTCGACGTGGTCGGCCGGCTCGAGAACATCGCGCCCGGCGAGCAGCTCTACGCGGCCCGGTTCCTCGACAAGCACGCGTTCCTCGTCACGTTCCGCCAGATCGATCCGCTCTTCGTCCTCGACCTGACCGACCCGAACAGCCCCAAGAGCGTCGGCGAGCTGACGATCCCCGGCTACAGCGACTACCTGCACCCCTACGGCGACAACCTCCTGATCGGCGTCGGGCGCTCGACTGAAACGTCGCCCTGGGGCGGCGTCGTGCGCAACGGCCTGCAGCTCTCGCTCTTCGATGTCAGCGACTGGACCAACCCGACGCTGGTCCAGCAGCTCGATCTCGGCGGCTATGGCAGCGAGTCCGACGTCAGCGTGACGCACAAGGCCTTCACGTTCCTGCCGGACCAGGGCCTCCTCGCGATTCCGGCCGTCCTGTATCCGACGGGCTACGATCCGTACATCGACTCGGTTTACGTTGGGCCCAGTTTCGACGGCGCGCTCGTGTACCAGGTCAGCCCGACCGGGTTCGCGGCGAAAGGGCGCGTCTCATCCGTCGTGTACACGGACGCGTACGGAATGACCTACGTGCAGTGGCGCCGGGCGGCGTTCATCGGACAAACGGCATACGCCGTCACGTCGGACGGCGTCCGCGCCGCCCCGCTGGCGGATATGGACACGCCGACGACCGTGACGCTGGCGAGCGACACGCCGTGAGCGGTCAGCGCCGGATGGTGACCGCACCTTCCGATCGGCGCAGCTGTTGATCCACCGCAGTTGCGTACCGGCGGCGCGAGCGACGAGCCCGGTTGCCGGGGGTACGCACCGGACTCGGCGCGGGCGGCGCCATTCGCCTGGGGGCGGCCTGGCCGCGTGTCAGCGCCGGGTTTGCGCAGTTGTCCCGTCCGGCCCGATGCCGCGGCCGCGCGATTCCCGCTCAGTTTCTTCCGCAATTTGCCGATACGCCAAAAGAGGATTGGCTGTTTGGCATGGCGCTGGATTGCCCACAATAGCAGGGGCGCCTCCGCGCTAGCTGTGCGTCTTGCTGGCGGAGGGAACAGGGTCGGTGCGCGCAACGCCGGCCCCCGCACTGTCGCGGCGCACCGGGGCTTTTCACCCGCCAGACGCAACGACGCCGCCGGAAAGCGGGGCTTTGGGCCGGCGCGCCGCTCGCCGTCGAACGCTGTGCCGGGGCCGTCCGACGAGGAGGCAGTTCATGAGCCAGACGGTGACTGTCAGCCCGCTGACCCGGATCGAAGGACATCTCGCGGTGCACACCGAGACGGAGCCGTTTCAATCCGGCAGCGCGGAACGACACCGCGTCAAAAGCGCGCGCTGCGAGGGCGAGATGTATCGCGGCTTCGAGCAAATCCTGCGCGGACGCGACCCCATGGACGCCCAGCAGATCACCCAGCGAATCTGCGGCGTGTGCCCGATCTCGCACGGCATTGCGTCGGTCCGGGCCCAGGAGATGGCCTACGGCATTCGCCCGGGCCGCAACGGCCGGCTGCTGCAGAACCTGATCCTCGCGGCGAACTACCTGCACTCGCACATCCTGCACTTCTACCACCTGGCCGGGCTCGACTTCGTCGACGTCACCGCCATCCTGAAATACTCCGGCGCCGACCGGGCGCTGAAAGCCGTCAAGTCCTGGGTGGAGGAGGCGCTGAACCGCAAGGACCTCTTCGCGGCGGCGCCTCTGCTGCCGCGCTACGAGGGCGAGTACCTGACCGACGTGGACACCAACATCGCCGTCATCGCCCACTACGCCGAAGCCCTCGAGCTGCGGAAGATCTGCGACGAGATGGGCGCCATCTTCGGCGCGCGGCTGCCGCACAGTACGGCCCTGATCCCCGGGGGCGTCACGCAGGTGCCGACGGCCGAGCGGGTCTTGAGCTACGCTGGCCGGCTGCAGAAGGTGCGGAGCTTCATCGACGAGGTCTACATCCCCGACGTGGTCACGGTGGCCCAGGCGTTCCCCAGCTACTTTGACGTTGGCCGCGCTGCCGGCAACTTCCTGTGCTATGGCGTGTTCGAGACGAACGATGGCGGCGAGAAGCTCATTCCGCCCGGTGTCGTCATCGACGGCAAGTGGGAGACGCTGGATCCCGAGCAGATCGCGGAGGACGTCGGCTGCTCACGCTACGCCAGCGGGGCGCCCCGGCATCCCAAGCAGGGCGAGACCAAGCCTGAGCCGCAGCGCAGCGGGGCGTACAGTTGGCTCAAGGCGCCGCGCTACAAGGAGAACCCGATGGAGGTGGGGGCCCTCGCGCGGGTCGTCGCCGGCTATCTCAAGCCCGGCGAATCCTGGATCAAGCGCGAGGTGGATGCCTTCCTCCAGCCCTTGAACCTGCCGGTCGAGAGGCTCTTCTCGGTGCTGGGCCGCCACGCGGCACGCGCCCTGGAGGCGCGGTGGGTCGCGCGCGAGGCCCAGAAATGGCTCGACGAGATCGAGATTGACGGCCCCGCCACGACGCCGTTCGAGCTGCCGAAGACGGGCAGCGGCCACGGATTGACCGAGGCGCCGCGGGGGGCGCTTGGGCACTGGATCTCAATCGACGAGTACCGCATCAGCAACTACCAGTGCGTAGTTCCCACGACCTGGAATTGCTCGCCGCGCGACAGCCGCGGCCGGCCGGGCCCCGTGGAGACGGCCTTGGAGGGGCTCGAAATCAAGGATGCCACGCAGCCGATCGAGATTGGTCGCGTGGTGCGTTCGTTCGACCCGTGCATCGCCTGCGCCGTGCACTAAGTGCTCGGCCGGGCGGAGGACCTTAGCGAACTGGCAGCGGGAGATACGGCCATGATCCCGTGTTCACGACGCGAATTCTTGCGAGCGGGGACGTTACTGGCGGCCGGGTTGGGGCTGAGCCAGGGCGTCGCCTCCGTCTTCGCCCAGGGTCTGCAACGCCTGTTTGAGCGGCAGAAACGCGTGCTGTGGCTGCAAGGATTGTCGTGCAGCGGCTGCTCGGTTTCGTTCTTGAACTGTAACGAGCCCGGGCCGCTGGACATCCTCACGCGCATGATCTCCCTCGTCTTCCACCCCAACATCTCCGCGACGCAGGGGGCGCAGGCGATCGAGACGATTCAGAAGCTGGTCTCCGAGGGCGGCTACTACCTGGTCTTCGAGGGCGCCGTGGCTCCGGGTATGCCCGAAGCGTGCCTGCTGGGCGGCCGGCCGCTCAACGACCTGCTCGTGGATGTCCTGCAACGCGCCGACGCCGTGGTCGCGGCCGGCTCCTGCGCCGCGTTCGGCGGGATACCCGCGGGCGAGGGCAACGCGACCGGCGCCGTCGGCCTGGCCGAGTTCATGCGCTCCAAGAACATTCCGACCGAGAAGCGGCTGCTCAACTGCCCCGGCTGCCCCGTGCATCCGGACTCGCTCGTCGGCACGCTCGCGTACGTGGCCGGCAAGGGCTACCCGAGCGTCAACCCTGAGCTGCTCACGCCGGACATGATGTACAAGCACTCCGTGCACGACGACTGCCCACGTTTCCACTACTGGCAGAAGAATGCCTTCGCCGAGCAGTTCGGCGACGAGGGCTGCCTGTTCAAGCTCGGCTGCCTCGGGCCGCTGAGCCACACGAATTGCCCGCAGCGGCAATGGAACGGCGGCGTGAACTGGTGCATCCGCGCCGGCGCCCCGTGCATCGCCTGCACCAGCCCGGACTTCGTCAAGCGGCGCGCCTTCCCCTTCTATCGCAAGGGCGAGGCGTACCACGCCGTCGCGTACCAGGAAAAGGACCGCAAAGGTGATAAGTCATGATGCTGCGCCGCGCCAGCTTGGCCAAACGGATCTTCCTGCCCACGCTCGGCCTGTTCGTGCTCTCCATCGCCGCTGTCCTGACGGTGCAACACAAGCTGTACGTCAACAGCTTCGAGAAGATGCTCACGGCCGTCCAGGACGGCTCGCTCGACATGAACCGCGCCGCGGCCAAGGGCCTCATGCACAGCGTGCGCCTGGCCACGGAGCGCATGCTGCAGACCGGCGAGTACAAGCAGTTCCAGGAGTTCGCCGAGCAGCAACGCAAGCACATCGCCATGGACGAGTTCTCATTCGTCGGCAGCGATGCGAAGGTGCAATTATCGTCGCCGCCCGAGCGCGTCGGCCAGCCGGTCGAGCCGGAGCTCTGGAAGAAGGCACAGGATGCTAACGACATCGTTCTGGTCGAGAGTGACGCCTTCTACTCGCTGTACTACCCGCTGCGCGTCGACCCGGATATGCACCGCCTGCAGCCCAGCATGGAGGTGAACAACCTGTACGGCCTGCTGCACTTGCGCTTCAGCAAGGACCAACTCAATGCGATGGTGGGCGCGGCCCGCGGACGGTTCCAGCAAAGCGTGCGCTCGGCCCTCGGGCTCTCGGTGGGCCTGGGCGTGGCCGCCCTGCTGGTTATGGCGGCGACGCTCTTGCCGGTCGTCGTGCGGCCGCTCGTGCGGGCGTTGAATGGCATCATCGCGAACCTGACCGGCCAATCGGACGCCCTCGCCGGCGTCTCCGAACAGCTCGCCAAAGCCAGCGAGGACCTCGCCAGCTCGGCCTCCGAGCAGGCCTCGTCCTTGGAGGAAACCAGCAGCGCCCTCGAAGAGATGGCCGCGATGACCCGGGCGAACGCCGAGAACGCCAGGCAGGCCGACGGGCTCGCCGCTGGAGCCCAGCACGCCGCCGAGGGCGGCACCCAAACGATGGGCCGGCTCACGCAGGCGATGACGGCCATCAACGAGTCGGCCGGCCAGATCGGCAAGATCATCAAGGTCATCGAGGAAATCGCCTTCCAGACCAACTTGCTGGCGCTCAATGCCGCCGTCGAGGCCGCCCGGGCCGGCGAGCACGGCAAGGGCTTCGCGGTCGTCGCCGAGGAGGTTCGCAACCTCGCCCGCCGCGCCGCCGAAGCGGCCCAGCAGACGACCCAGCTCATCGAGAACGCGATTGGCCGGGCACGCGACGGGTCCGAGGTCGCCTGCGAAGTGGCCGACGTGCTCAGCGGAATCGCCGGCAAGTCGACACGCGTCTCCGAGCTGATCAGCACCATCACGAAGGCGTCTCAGGAACAGGCGCAGGGGGCCGAGCAGGTCAACAGCGCCGTCTCGCAGATGGACAAGCTGACGCAGCAGAATGCGGCGGGTGCGGCCGACTCGTCGGCCTCCGCCGGCCGCGTGAGCCAGGAGGCTCAGGCCATCAAGGGCACGGTCGCAACGCTCGGAAACCTGGTTAGCGGCGCGAGGCGCCAGTGTGCTGGGGCGGAGCCTTCCCCGAGTGCCGAGCCCGCCCCGGAAGCGACCCGGGTCGCGCCCCGCTTGCAGGCCACACGCACACGGCCCGCGACGCCGCGGCCGAGTGCGTCCAAGGTGCCGCCGGAGGTGTGCGTGACCTCGGACGACGATACGCAGAGTTTCTAGCCCCACCCGCCTCTGTGGTCCCGCGGCGAGCGCGCTCGCCGCGAAAGTCCGTGTCGCTCAATGTTGCTGCTACGGCCACTACCCGCGGCCGCGGCCGCCGCCACCCCCGCCTCCGGGCCCGCCGCCAAAGGGCATTTGGATGCCGCGTGCGGTAGCCCGCGCCCGGAGGGCCGAGAAGTAGGCCATGTGCTGAGCCGCTTGGTCGGGGTTCCGTGACTCGGCCCGCGTCTTGCGTTCCTGCTGTGTCATGGAACCGAAATCCGGCCTGCGCTGATTCGGCTGGGTCGTCGGCGGGCGCTGCGCGCGCTCCTGCTGGCGCCGGGCCTGTTCCTCTTTCATCCGCTTTTGCATCTCGTCCAGGTGCTTGTCGAGGATGGCGTTCTTCTGGTCGGCCGGGGCGTCCATGTACTCCTTGATGTGCTTGTCGAACTCCGCCTCCCGAATTTCCCGCATCCGCTGCATGACTTCACGCCGTTGTTCCTCGGTGAGGTCCGTCCGCTGCATGGTCTCGCGCATCGTGTCTCGGAGCTTCTCCGGGTCCGCCGCCTGCGTTTTCAGGCTTTCCCTGGACAGCTCGGACGGCAACCCCGTCGGGTCTGGCGCGGGCCCACGGCGGCTCGACCACCCCCAAGCCCCGGCGGCGGCGGCGACAAGCAGGCCGCTGCCAGCCACCAGCCAGACGCGTCGCGAGCTCATCCAAGTCAACATGGCGTGCCACTCCTAGTTTTCGAAGTCGGTCACATGTCCGTCGATGTACACGTAGCGCCGCGAACCGAGCGCTCCGGCTGGCGCATGGAAGTTATTGAAATCGCGGAAGATCCAAACCGAGCTCGGCGCGATGACTTGCCCTGTACGGTCCCGGATCCGCGCCACGTACTCTTCGAGCGTCTGTCCAGCAAGCCTGTCTCGGTACTCGTAGCTCGAACGCTCCGTCTCGAAGTAGGTCTTATTCACATTGGGCGGCAGCCGTTCCTTGTTCGGGTCGTCGCTGTAGCTCGAGATGTCATTCGGGCACCGAAACACGTTCTCCTGGTGCCCCGTGTCGTTGGCCAGCACGTCCGCGATGTAGATCGGGTCCGGGCCGTCCAGCGGCGCTGGACTGACCGAGGGCATGTACGATGCGTAGGGCAACCGGTCGTTCGCGGCCCCCAGGTAGCTCCGCATGGCGATACCGATCTGCCGCAGATTCGAGGCACACGCCGCCCGTTTGCCGCTGGCGCGCGCTCGCCCCAGGCTGGGGACGGCGATCGAAACCAGCAGCCCGATGATCGCCACGACCACCAGCAACTCAATTAGCGTGAAGGCCCGTTTCCAAACCACGCGCAACCCTGCTCCTCTCACATGTCGCCGCCGCGGCCGCCGTCCAATGCTCCGGCGGCCCGTGCGGCTGTACTACGGGGATATTATCGCCGGTATTGCGTCATTGTGCAGTCACCCCCGGGTAAAGTTGCGCAAAGCCCGGCTGACATTTCTTTACATTGCTGTGACACCGATCTGTAGGCACCTTATGTCTCGCGGGCGCTCGCAGCGGCCATTTCGCGCGCCACCAACACGCCGGACCGGGCCTGGCTGAACGCCGCGGCGCGGTCCGGGGGCTGTGACTGTCGCTGTTCCGTGCGTTTCGCGCAACCGCAACACCCTATGTCGGGGTACGCGGGGCCTTCTGCGCCTTCATCTGGTCCAGGGTCGCCGCCTGCTCGGGGGTCAGCAGGGCGCGGAATTGCGTGCGGGCGGCTTCCCGCCGCGCCTTGATCGTCGGCCGCTGATTCTCCAGGATCGTCGTGACGCTGGCGCGCTGGGTATCGTCGAGCCCGAGCTTGTCGGTCAGATGCTGCACGAGACGCTGCTGACGTTCGTCGGGCGACAGCCGACCTGCCGCGCCGCCGGGCCGCATCCCACCCCAACCCGCGTGGCGGCCGAACGCTTTGCCACACGTTCCGCCCGCGGACGCATCCTTGCCGGAAGTCTGCGGCAGACTGTCGAACTTCGCCTTCTGGTCGTCCGTTAGCAGGCCGCGAATCTGCTGGCGCGCCTGGTCTCGCAACGTCGTCGCGTTCGTGTGCAGGTCATCGAGAATGGTCTTGGCGCCGGTGGCCTGGTCGTTGCTCAGCCCTAACTCGCTCGTCAGCCGGTCGAGCTGCAACGGATGCCCGCGGCCCAAGCCGCGCTCAGCGTGCGGTCCGCCCCACGCGCCCGGCCCCCGGCCGGCGAATGGGTGCGGCAGGCTGTCAAACTTTGCCTTCTGGTCATCGGTCAGCACGTTGCGGATCTGATCGCGCACCTGGCTGAACTGCGCCTGCGTGTCGGCCCGCGCCTGGGCGAAGATCGCCTGTGCCTGTGTCTGCTGGTCCGCCGTGAGTCCCAGCTTGTGGCCCAGCCGCCCCAGCCACGGGCCGCCGCCGGCTGGCGGCTGCACCGCCGTCGCGCTCGCCTGCGCAGGGGCCGCCGGCGTGCTCTGGCTCAGCACTTGCCCGGCGGCGTAGACCGCCAGCGCCAGACCCAGGAGCGCCGGAACTGCCGCCCATACGATCTGGTTCTTGAGAGTACGCATCGCTTTCTCCTTTACTGCTTTTGGAATTCGGCTCCGGCACCGATCGTCGCTGCCGTCTGCATCCTTCGTCTCAGAGATAATACGTGGACGCCCGTCAGGAATTCGTCCGCGGTGCGCAAACCTTGGTAAAGACGGTCTTGACATTTCTTTACGCACGCGCGGCCTGCGGCATCGCCGGCTCCGGGTACAATCAGGCCCCTGGCGGCTACGCGGGAGAAGGCCAACCTTGCCGGAGAAAACCAACCATCCCAAGACCCGCTTGCTTCTGGTCGACGACGACGTGGAGCTGTGCGAGTTGCTGACGCAGTACCTCGGCTCCGAAGGGTTCGAGGTCGAAGCCATCCAGGACGCCGCGACCGGTGTCGAGCGGGCGCTGGGCGGCGTCTTTGCGCTGGCTGTGCTCGACGTCATGATGCCGGGCATCGACGGGTTCGAGGTGCTGCGCCGCATCCGGGCACGCTCGGCGCTGCCGGTGCTGATGCTGACGGCCCGCGGCGACGACGTGGACCGCATCGTCGGCCTCGAGATCGGGGCGGACGACTATCTGCCCAAGCCGTTCAACCCGCGCGAGTTGGTCGCCCGCATTCACGCGATCCTGCGCCGCGCCGGGGCGCACCCGCCCGCGGACGCGCATGAGCCGGCCGTGCGGGTGGCGGTCGACGATGTCGAACTCGATCCCGGCGCGCGGGTCGTGCATTGCGCGGGCCGGCCCGTGGAACTGACCAGTGCGGAGTTCGCGTTGCTGGAGTTGCTCCTGCGCGAAGCTGGTCGGGTCGTGCCGCGCGACGAGCTCTCACGCACGGTGTTGGGCCGGCGGCTGATGCCGTTCGACCGGAGCATCGACATGCACGTCAGCAACCTGCGCCGCAAGCTCGGCCCCGGCTCGGATCAGGCCGAGCGCATCAAGACGGTCCGCAGCCTGGGTTATCTCTACGTGGTGTCCGGGATGGGGCGCCGGGACGCCGCCGCCGGCGACGCTCCCGGCCCGACGTGACCCGGGCGACAAACTGCGAGGTTGCGACCGAATGCGAAGCTTGTTTCTCAAGATCTTCCTGTGCTTCTGGCTGGCCACGATCCTCCTCGCCGCCGAATTCGTCGCCTTCGACCAGTGGAACCGCCGCGAGCACGGGCCCTCCCACCGCCGCGCCGTACTCGGCAACATCGTCTCGCTCTACGGCGATCGGGCCCTTCAGAAGTGGGAACGCGGCGGCAGCGCCGCGCTGCGCGCGTACTGCGAGCGGTTAGGTCAGACGGCCGAGATGCACGCCGTGCTGCTCGACGAGCACGGCACCGACCTCGCTGAGCAGACGCCTCCGGCTGGGGCCGCGGAGCTCGCCGCCCGCGTGCAGGCCACGGGCGAGCTGCAAGTGGACCACACCGCCACCGGTCTGCTCGTCGGTACCCGCGTGACCGGCGCGAATGAGCAGCCCTACGTTTTCGTGACCGAGATTACGCGCAGCCCCCTGCGGGACGTGTTCGGCAACCCCACGACGTGGATGTGGCGCCTTCTCGCCGTGATTGTGACCGGCGGCATCGTGTGCTACGGCTTGGCCCGGTACCTGACCGCGCCCATCCGGCGCCTGCGGACTGCCGCCGGCCAACTGGCGCGCGGCGACCTGACCGCGCGCGCCGGCGCACAGGCCGGCCGCCGGCGCGACGAGATCGGCGACCTGGNNGTGGGGATCGTCTCCCACGAGCTGCGCTCGCCGCTCGCACGCCTCAACGTGGCGTTGGGACTCGCCCGGCAGAATGCCGCCCCGGCGGCCGCCCCTGCGCTGGACCGCATCGAACGTGAGGCCGAGCGGCTCAACGAGCTCATCGGCCAGTTGCTGACGCTCACACGCCTCGAGAGCGCTGCTCAAACCTCCGACGCGGTCGAGGTGCAGCTCGGCGAGCTCGTGGCCGAGGTCGCCGCGGACGGCGAGTTCGAGGCCGCCACCCGCAACGGTCACGTCCGCGCGCTCTGCGCCCACGACTGTGTCACTCACGGCACCGCCGACCTCTTACGCAGCGCGCTCGAGAATGTCGTACGCAACGCGGTGCAACACACGGCGGACGGCACCGAAGTGACCGTGACGCTGCGGGCCGAGCCGGCGGCCGCGCCGGCCACGGCCGTGATTGAGGTCCGCGACCACGGCCCGGGCGTCCCCGAGGCGGCGCTCCAGAACATCTTCCGCCCGTTTTACCGCATCGCCGATGCCCGCGACCGCAAGACCGGCGGCGTCGGCCTCGGTCTGGCGATCACCGAGCGCGCCATCCGCCTGCACGGTGGCACGGTGCGCGCGGCCAACGCGCCGGACGGCGGCCTCATCGTCCGCATCGAGCTACCGTGCCTGCGCGCGACCCCCGCCTGACGTGGCGACGTTGGGACGGCGACTCAAAGCGGCGGCACGGGCTCCGGCAGAATCGTCCGCTGGCAAAGTTCGGCCACTTCTGCGACCAGCGCCGCCAACGCGTCCAGGTCGTCGCCATCCTGGAGGGCCTGCGTCAGGCGGTTGGCCCGCGCGGCGATTCCCTCCAGGCCGCAACGGCGGGCGACGTCGTGCACCGCGCTGGTGAGCGTCTTCACCGCGGTCAGTTCGCCGGCCAGCAGGCTGGCGCGCAGCGCCGCCAACTGGTCCGGTAGCGCGACGATCAGAGCTCATGCAATGTCCGCTGTGGCGTCTGGTGCCCCGCCCGCGGTCGGTGCCGTCGCCCGCAGCGCCGGAGCCGGCCAGTGGCACGATTGTCCTTGGCCCGCGCGCGCCATCCGTGGCGGCGTCGTGTCGCCGGCGTACCGCGCCACTGTGTCAAGAAAGTGTCTCCGGTCGATCGGCTTGCTGATGAAGTCGTCGCAGCCCGCGTGCAAACATCGCTCGCGGTCGGCGGACATCGCGTGCGCCGTCAGAGCCACGATCGCTCCCCGGTACCCGGCGCGCCGGAGCTGACGCGTGGCCTCGTACCCGTCGACCTCCGGCATTTGCATGTCCATCAGAATCACGTTGAACGGCCGGCCGGCCTGCAGCGCTCCGAGCGCTTTCTCGACCGCCACACGCCCGTTTTCCGCCACGTCCACGTCGGCCCCGGCTTTGCGCAGCAGATGCGTCACCAGCCGCTGGTTGTCCGGGCCGTCCTCGGCCAGCAGGATGCGCCCGCCCAGCGTGTCGCGCCGCGGTGGGCTCTCGGGCGACGTTGACGCCGCCCGGATCAGGGCGAGATCGGGCGCGACGAGCGGGACGCCCTCCAGTGGTCCGGTCGCGATCAGGACTCGGAACGTGCTGCCCACGCCCGGATCGCTCTCGACCTCGATGCGGCCCCCGAGCATGTGGGCCAGACGCCGGCTGATCGTCAGGCCCAGCCCCGTGCCGCCGAACCGGCGCGTGGTCGACGTATCGGCCTGTGAAAACGGCTCGAAGAGCTCGCTCAGTTGCAGCGTGTTCATGCCGATGCCCGTGTCGGCCACCTCGAACTGCATGAGCGGCTCCGGCGGGGCCCCGGGACACGCCTCGCGCTGGATCAACCGGACCGCGATGCGCACGCTCCCCCTGTCCGTGAATTTGACCGCGTTGCTCGTCAGGTTAAGCAGGATTTGCCGCAGACGCGTCGGGTCGGTCCGAATCCGCTCCGGCACCGGTGCTGGACACGTAACCGTGAATTCCAGCCCCTTGGCCGCGGCGCGCACCCGCATCATGGACTCTACGTCCGCGAGCACCTGCATCGGCGAGCACGAGATCGTCTCAACCTGCAGCTTGCCCGCCTCGATCTTCGAGAGATCCAGAATGTCGTTGATGATGCTCAGCAGGTGTTCGCCGTTGCGGCGGATCGTTTTGATGGCCTGCACCCGCGTGGCCGGAGCCCGCTGCAGGTCGCCCTCCTCCAGCAGCAGGTCGGCGTAGCCCAGGATCGCGGTCATCGGCGTGCGAATCTCATGGCTCATGTTGGCCAGAAACTCGCTCTTGGACTGGCTGGCGGCCTGCGCCTCGTGCGTCGCTGCCCGCAACTGCTGCATGGCGGCCTCAAGCTGGATCGCCGCCCGCTTCTCCCGTTCCACGGCGGCCTTGAGCATCGCGTTGCTGTTGTGAAGCGCTTCCTCCGCGTCCTTTCGGGCCGTGATGTCAGTGACGAAGCCCTCGAGCGCCACCAGCCGGCCGTCGCCCGCGAACACGCCCCGCCCTTGCTCCGACGCCCAGCGTTCGCGGCCGTCAGGTCGGACGATCCGATAGATCAACTGATAGACGCTCCGCGTCGCCACGGCCGCCTGGACCTCGCCGTGGACGCGGTCCCGGTCGTCCGGATGAACCACCTCCGCGTAGGAGCGCTCCCGGCTCGCGGTCAGGGCGGACGGTGCATAGCCCGTTAGCTCGACGCAGCCCTGACTGATGAACTCCATCGTGAACGCGCGGTCGTTAGCGCGGCGATAGACCATGCCCGGCAGGTNNCCGGCCGGCGGACGCCAGACGAGCCGTAAAGTCGCCCCCGACTCCGATCGCGCGCACCGCCCGGCTCAGGCGGGCCACCGGCGCCAGGACCAGCTTCTCCAGCAAAAGCAGGGCCAGCACGCCAAAGAGCAGCCCCACGGCCACGGCCGAAATGACGACCGACCGCGTGCTGAGCTGCCCATATCGGTAGATGCTCCGCGGCATCGTCCCCTCGAGCACCAGGCAGGGATCTCCAACCGCGTCGCGCAGCAGCGCGCGAGCTATGATCGTGTCGGGGTCAGTGTGACCGATGTGTATCGCGGGCCCGCCCGGATCCGCACGCAACGCTCGGTCGCAGTCGCGCTCGCGGTCCGCGCTCGCATACGGCATCAAGCGCCACGTCACCCGCGGCAGGGCCGAGATTTGCTCCACCGCACGCTCGTCCAGGTAACGCGCGACAATCACGGTCCCGCGCTGCGGCCCGGCACCGTCGCTGTTCAGAACCGGACGGGCTGCTACTAGCAGCGGGCCGTCCGGCGTTGGCCACAATCCCTTCACGCCACTGCCGGCCTCGCGGGCGCGCTGCACGAGCGGGTGCGTCGGCGCGAGCGAGCGTAGAAACGCGGCCGGCGCCGGACGTTCTCTCTTGGTGCGGGAATCAACGGCCTTGCTGGCCGCGATGCGGCCGGAGCTGTGCAGGAACACGATCAGATCGACGCGATCGCTGGTCCGGGATTCGTCCGTGAGTGTGGCGGCGACGTATTCGGGAGTCGCGTTCTGGATGTAATCGTACGTCTCATCCCAGGACGCCAGGCTCGCGGCCAAGTTGTCCAGCTCTTGCGTGTCGTTGGCCAGCGCGCCCAGCGCCTTTTGTGCGTTGCTGTACGCCGTCTCCTCCTCCAGGCGCTCGAAACTGCGTAGCAGGATTCCGCAGGAGACCAGGTAGAGGATGCCGACCAGGCCCACCAGGGCCGTGCCGATCGCCAGCACGGTTTTGCGGCGCAAGGTCATCCGGCGCTCCCACGGTCACCCGGCCTGGGCCTGCCCAGGCGGTTCGGACGCTTCCACGTCGTGGCTGCGCGATCGGCTTGCGCCGTCCACGCGGGTGTGAGGGTTCCGGGTGTGTGCGGAACGCTGCCGGACCATCAGCACCGTCTGCCCGAGGCGACCGGCGACGTCGCGCGACGCGGGGACGATACTCATCAAGTACATCGTGCAATTGACAGGCGGGCGTTACATGCCGGCACCGCGGCCGGCACCCCACGTTCCCGGACCTCCCATCTCAAGGGAGAGTACGGGCGTTCCCAGCTCCCGATTATGGGTGCTCCCCGACTCTGGCGCGCGCTCGCCGTCCTTCTCAGGCGGATGGGCGCGCGGAGTGTGGCGGGCAGAATGCGTAACGGCCTTCGCCGATCACCTGAATGCAGCCGGCGGCTCCGCCCATCTTGCGACGCAGGCCGCCCACCTCTCGCTCCAGGAACCGGGTGTCTGGCCGCGTGCTCTTCCCATAGACCATCGCCGCCAGTTGGCTGCGGTGGAGAACATGGCCGCCCGCGGCGATCAGCGCCGCCAGCAAGCGGTACTCCACCGTCGTCAGCGGGATGGCCGCCTTGTTCACGAAGACGCGCGGCTGCCGGCGATCCAACTCCACGGATCCGAGCACCGCGGCCTCCGATTCCTCGTCCGCCGGCGCCGTGCCCCGCAACCGGGCGGCAACGCGGGCCAGCAGGACTTTGCTCGAGAACGGCTTGCTCACGTAATCGTCCGCCCCCAGCGCGAAACCGACCAACTGGTCGTCCTCGTCCGACTTGCCCGTCAGCATGATAATCGGTATGTGGCGGCAGCGCGCATCGCTGCGCAGTCGTCGTAGCACTTCATCGCCGCTCACCTGCGGCAACACGCGGTCCAGCAGGATCAGGTCCGGCGGTCGCCGACGGACGGCGGCCAGCGCCTGCTTGCCGTCGGCGGCGTGCTCGTACGCGTAGCCTTCCCGTTCGAGCAGCTCGCGCAACGTCTCGGCGACTTCGGGACTATCTTCAACGACGAGGACGATCGGGCCTGCTCGCATGGGTCGCCTCCAGTCCCAAGGCAGCGCGGCGGAGTGGCGCCCAGCCTGCTTCGTCTGCCGGGCGGCGCAAACCACGATCCGTTACGACTCCCTACTTCCTATCGGCAGCACGGCGTGCCGACTGTGCCCTCGGGGATCGCCCCCGCCCGGTCGTGAGGCGCGAACCCGGACGACAGCTACGGCGCGTGGGTAGTTGCGCCCTCACTGGGCGACAGTGCCGGCGGCTACGAGACCTGCGCAAGGGCCTGAAGCGCCCACACGGCCGCCCCGGTCAAAAGCGGGACCGTGAGGTTGTCGTTTAACTCATACCGCCCGAATTTCGGCGTCGGGCACGCCTCCACGATCGCTGCCAGCAGGGCCGCGGTAAACGAAATCCCTCCCGGGCCACGCGTCGTGAGCCAGATGACGGCAAACGCCGTCAGGAAGAAGGCCAGGCTGCCTTCCAGCGTCTTGCCCAGAAACCGCTTACGGCCGAAGCGCTGCCCGGCCAGGGACGCGACGGCGTCCGCCAAGTGGGCCACCAGCAGGGCCGAGATCGCGATCGGTTTCGGAAAAATCCAGACGGTAAGCAGTGCTCCCAGCAGGACGTACGTCGCGCCCGTGATCCGACGCCATTCCGCCGGCCGCACCATGAACCCAAACCAGTACCGGAACCATGCCCGAAAGCCGGCGTGATGGTAGCGCAGCAACTCCACCGCGACCGCGATGAGCAGGCACCCGAGTAGCACCCACAGCGCCAGTTCCCGGCTGATGAACCAATACGACGCCGGGATGGCGATCGAGCTCACGTGCAGCAGTTTCCGGCTGACCTCGATCCGGAAGTGAATAGCGTCCTTCACAACGTGAATTCTCGGGCCGCTGGCGGGCTGCGGCAATACCTGCGCGGCCCTTAGAGTGTGACTACTCTTTGTGGGGGCGGCGGGTGGCCCGGTCGGGCGAAGTCCGTCGTGGCGTACGAAGGCGGGCCGTGGCGAGCCGGGAAAGGGCGCGGGGCGCGCAGCGGGGGCGCGAGAGGCGGCCAGAACCGGGTATTCCGGCGATGAGCGCGCCTTGGGTCCGTAATCGGAATGTGTTT
>PMMM01000124.1 GCA_003162245.1 Phycisphaerales bacterium | reverse complement strand
ACATTCCGATTCCGGACCCGCACGGCGCCCACCACGTAGCGGCCCGCGCCCTCGCGCGGCCGCGATCCGCACCGCGCTTCTCGCCGGAATTGCGGGTTCTGGCCGCCTTCCGCGCCCCCGCTGCGCGCCCGCAGACCTCTCCGCACCCACAAAGAAAAGTCACACCCCGTTACCGCAGGCCGGACTGGCGCTAGCTGCCGCGCTGGGCGTGCCAGCGGAGCAGGATTTCCGCGATGCGCTCGGCGGCTTTGCCGTCCCACAGGTTGGGGACGCGCGGCTGGATGCGGCCGGCGCGAATCCGCCGATACGCTTTGAGGATCTCGATGGGGGACATGCCGACGACCTGGTTGGTGCCCTGCTCGACGGTGATGGGCCGCTCGGTGTTGGCGCGCAGCGTCAGGCACGGCACGCCGAGCACGGTGGTCTCTTCCTGTATGCCGCCGGAGTCGGTGAGCACGACCGCGGCGCGGCTCATGAGCTTGAGGAAGTCGAGATAGCCGAGCGGCTCGGTCAGGATCATGTGCGGCATGGCCTGCAGGCGCGCCGCCAGTCCCGTCCGCTCCAGGTTGCCGCGCGTGCGGGGATGCACGGGGAACACGAGCGGCGTCGTGCGCTGGATCTCTTCGAGTGCGTCCAAAATGCCGGCCAGTACCCGCGGGTCGTCGACGTTGGCCGGACGGTGCAGAGTCAGGACGCCGTAGGTCTGCGGCGTCAGCTTGAGGCGTTCGAGCACGTCGGATTTCTCGGCCAATTCGCGGTGGGCCAGGAGGGTGTCGATCATCACGTTTCCGACGACGTGGATTTTCGAGGGGTCGATGCCCTCGCGTTCGAGGTTGCGGACGCCGGCCGGCTCGGTCACAAAGAGCAGCTCGCTGATTGCATCGGTCAGGACGCGGTTGACCTCCTCCGGCATCGTGCGGTCGAAGCTCCGCAGGCCGGCCTCGACGTGGACCAGGGGCACGAGCAGCTTGGCGGCGACGAGCCCGCAGGCGATGGTCGAATTGACGTCGCCGACGACCAGGACGGCGTCGGGCTTTTGAGCCAGCACGACGGGCTCGAAACGCTCCATGATGTGGGCGGTCTGGATCGCGTGCGAGGCGCTGCCGACCTCGAGGTTGATGTCGGGCCGGGGGATGTGCAGGTCGTCGAAAAACGCCTTGCTCATCGTGTCGTCATAGTGTTGCCCGGTATGCACGAGGCAGGGCTCGATCCCGGGGCGAGCCCGGAAGGCGCGCATCAGCGGCGCGATCTTCATGAAGTTGGGGCGCGCCCCGCAGACGTTGATGACCTTCACAACATGCTCCTACGCCATTACTCGCCGGTCCGCAGTGCGGGAGGGCGAGGCTCCGGCCGAGCCGTCCTGTCCTCCGCGCGGCTCAGCGGGAGCTTCGCCCTTCCTGTCTAATGTTGTCGGCCGCGGCGTACAACGCCGTGGAAAGGGACAGCCACAATGGTAACATCGGTTGTTGCGCCGACCAAACGGAGACCCGGCCGGCGCGAGCGTCCTTCCCAAACGAGGTTCATATGAAAAGCCTGCTCATCCTCACTGTGCTCAGCGCGGCCGCCCTCAGCGCGCTCGCCCAAACCCCGCCACGCGCCGACTTCCCCGGCTACGGCATCCTGCCCAAGGAGGAAACCGGGGCGGCCCGGTTCCTGCACGACCATCCCGCCTACGACGGCCGCGGCGTGGTGGTTGCGATCTTCGACACGGGCGTGGACCCCGGCGCCCCCGGCCTCCAGGTCACGAGCGACGGCCAGCCCAAGATCGTCGACATCGTCGACGGCTCCGGTAGCGGGGATGTCGACACGTCGACCGTCAAGGAAGCCAGCGACGGCATGCTGGTCGGCCTGTCGGGCCGCAAGCTGAAGGTCAATCCCGACTGGAACAATCCGTCCGGCCTGTACCACCTCGGCCTGAAGCGCGCCTACGAGCTGTATCCCGGCGAGCTGGTCAAGCGGCTGGTCGAGAAGCGGCGCAAGAAGTGGGACGAGGAGCAGCGGGCCGCGGCAACCACGCTCGAGCGCGAACTGAGCGAGTGGGACACCGCGCACGCCACACCTTCGAAGGACGAGAAGAAGGCGCGCGACGAGATCGAGGCCCGCCTGGAGCAGCTCAAGGCCATGCAGGAGAAGTACGACGATCCTGGCCCGATCTTCGACTGCGTCGTCTTTCAGGATGGCACCGTCTGGCGAGCCGCGATCGACACGAACGAGAACGGCGACTTCGCCGACGAGAAGCTGATGACCGACTACCGGCTCGAACGCCAGTATTCGACGTTTGGCCGCGAAGACCTCATGAACTACGCGGTCAACGTCTATGACGATGGCAATCTGCTGTCGGTCGTCTGCGACGCGGGCTCGCACGGCACGCACGTGGCGGGCATCGTCGCGGCGTATTTCCCGGACGAGCCGGAGCTGAACGGCGTCGCCCCCGGGGCCCAGCTTGTCGCGGTCAAGATCGGCGACACGCGGATCGGCTCGACCTCGACGGGCACGGGCGAGGTGCGCGGGGCCGTCGCCGTTCTGCAAGACAAGTGCGACCTGATCAACATGAGCTTCGGCGGCCCGCCGGCGGACCCCGATCGCGGCCGTCTGGCGAAAATCTACTCCGAGTTGGTCAACAAGCACGGCGTCATCTTCGTCAGCAGCGCGGGCAACGAGGGGCCGGCGCTCTCGACGGCCGGCGCGCCGGGGGCCACCACGGGCGCGATGCTCGGCATCGGTGCCTACCTCTCGCCCGAGATGATGACGATGCAGTACGCGCTGCGCAAGTCCATGCCGCCCATGGAGTACACCTGGTCGTCGCGCGGGCCGACGTACGACGGCGACCTGGGCGTCAAGTTCAGCGCCCCGGGCGGCGCCATCGCCCCCGTTCCCAACTGGTCCCTGCAGCGCAACGCCCAGATGAACGGCACCTCGATGGCCTCGCCCAACGCCTGCGGCAACATCGCCCTGCTGCTTTCCGGCCTGAAGGCGGAGGGCGTCGCCTACACGCCGCACCGCGTGCGCCGCGCGATCGAGAACACCGCCGCCCCCGTTTCCGGCGCCGAGATCTTCGCGCTGGGGCGCGGGCTCGTGCAGATCGACAAGGCGTACGAATACGCAAGGCAGTTCGCCCAGTATGCGGACCAGGACCTGCGCTTCGAGGTCCGCGTGCCCGGCCGCGACAACGCCCGCGGCATCTACCTGCGCGAGCCGTACGAGGTTGATCGCCCGCTCGACGCGCGTGTAACCGTTACGCCGGTCTTTCACGAGGACGCCGACAACCGCGCGAAGGTCGACTTCGAGCTGCGCTGCACGCTGGAAAGCACGGCGGAATGGGTCCAATGCGCCGACCACCTGCTGCTCATGCACGGCGGACGCCGCATCGACCTCCGCGTCGATCCCACCAAGCTGCCCGTCGGCGTGCACTATGCCGAGGTCGACGGCTACGACGCCGCCAGCCCCGAGCGCGGGCCGATTTTCCGGTTGCCGATCACGGTGATCCGCCCCCAGGCGCTGCCGGAGGGCGACGAGCACAAGTGGCAGGAAACGCTGCGTTACGAGCCGGGGCAGATCGAGCGGCGCTTCTTCGTGGTGCCCGACGGCGCTACCTGGGCCGACGTGCATCTCCGCCGGCTCGACAGCGACAACGCGCGGCTGTTCTGGCTGCAGGCTGTGCAACTCCTGCCCGGCGCCAGCTACAAGGACAACGAGCTGGACCAGCGCGTCACGATCGGGCCGGAGGGCGAGGAAGTCCGCAGCTTCAAGGTGACGGGCAACCGCACGCTCGAGCTGTGCCTCGCCCAGTTCTGGTCCAGCCTCGGATCGACCGACCTGGAGGTCGAGCTGACGTTCCACGGCCTCGTGCCCGACCGCGAGCAGCTCACGCTGGAGGGCGGCGAGCTGACGACGCGCATGTACGTGGCCGCGCCGCTCGGCCGCGAGCGCGTCGGCCCCAAGGGCTCATTCGAGACGCTCCGCCAGATGCTGCGGCCCGCCAAGGCCGATCTTCGTCCGCTGGACGGGCAGCGCGACCTGCTGCCCGAGGACCGGCAGATCCACGAGCTCGTGCTGACCTACGACTTCAAGATGGAAGAAGAAGGCAAGGTCACGCCGCACGTCCCGCTGATGAATATCGAAGAGTACGACGAATCGTGGGAGTCGATGAACTGGATGCTTTTCGACTCGGCCAAACGCCTCATCGCGACCGGCAACCGCGATCCGAAGCCGCTCAAGCTCGCCAAGGGCGACTACGTGCTGCGGTTCCACGTCCGGCACGACGACCCGGCGCTCATCGAGAAGCTCAAGGACATGCCGCTCATGCTGGATCACGCGCTCGGCTCGGCGATCCACCTGAGCTTCTTCGCCGACCCCGACGACGTAATTGCCGGCGAGCCGAAGTTCAGCGCGCGGACGCTGGAGAAGGGGGGCCGCGCCGTCCTCTTCATCGCCGGCCCGCCGGCGGACAAGCTGCCCAAGGCGGCCCAGGCCGGCGACCTGCTGCTGGGTACGGTGACGTTCGAAGCCGGCGACACCAAACTGCTGGGCGAAGGCCACCGTCCGGGCGGGTTCCCGGTGACCTACGTCGTCCCGCCGAAGCTCGCGGAGAAGGACAAGAAAGAAAAGGACAAGGACTCTGCGGCTGAGAGCAAGAAGAAGGACAAGGACGACGACAAGGACAAGGATGAGAAAACTGAAGCGGAGAAGCTCGCGGAGGCGATTCGCGACCTGAAGGTGGCCCGGCTTGCCAAGCTGCACGCCGAGGAGCACCGCGAGCTGTTCGACCAGATCGCGGCCGAGGTGCTGGCCGACTACCCCGATTACCTGCCGGTGCTGAGCGAGCAGCTCAAGCGTGCCGACGGCAAAAAGCGGCTGGAAAACCTGCCGGCCGTCGTCGCCGCCGCCGACCAGGTCATCGCCCAGATCGACCAGGAGAAGCTCGCGGCCCACTATGGCGTCAAGCTCGACCCGGACGACAAGGAAGCCGCCAAGGTCCACAAGGAGATGGAGAAGCAGAAGACGGCACTCGTCGATGCGCTGCACCGCAAGGCGCGGGCGCTATTCGACATGGCGAAGAAAGCCGGCGCGGCCGAGCGGCCGGGTGTAGAGGCTTCTGTGGAAGAGGACGAGGACGGCGAGGCCGAGAGTGCCGACTGGCGGGCGTTCGAGCAGGCGTTCGCCGAGCTGCAAAAATGGGTCGATACGACGACCGACGATTACCTGATGCTCCACATCGACCGGGAGGCGCACCACGGCCGGCTCGGCGGAGCGCTGAAGCTGCTTAACAAGAAGATCGCCGACTCCAAGCCGGAAAAGGAGCTGTTCGAGAAGCGGATCAAGCTGCTCGACCGTTTGGGCTGGCCGCAGTGGAAGCAGTACGAGGAGCGCTGGATGCTACTCCGGTTCCCCGCGGCGTATCCGCCGTTTTAGGGCTGCGACGCTGGAGTCCGCCATGAGGTCGACCGCGCCTGCACGCCGCGCTCTGCTCGCCGGCTGCTTGCTGCTGGCCCATACCGCGTTGGTTTGCGCCGGCCAGGACGACACATGCCTGATGGTCTCCGCGGAGAACATCGTCACGGGCCCGGGCAACTGGTACGCGTACGTCCAGATTTCCGACGCCGCATACACGATCGCCGCCGGCGACCAGGTTGAGTATGACATCCTGCTGCCGGCGCTGAACCCGTCGCTCAACGGCGGGTTGGACGCGGACCTAGCGTCGTGCGAGGCGCCGCCGGGGCATCCGGCGAAGTCCGCACTGCGCGAATGCGGCTTGAAGGACCAGAACGGCCTGCGTCTGCACGGCGCGGAGCCGCTCGATCCGGCCCGCGACCAGTGGTATCACCGCCGTTTCGACCTGTCGCCGCTGGCGGGCTGCGCGGTGCAGCGCTGGACGGTGGTGTTCGAGGGCGACCAACCCGGGCGGTACGTCCAGTTCCTCGCCAACATCCGCGTCACACGCGACGGCCAGACCGTGCACTCGGTTTACGAACGCGGCCCGGCTCCGCAGCCCACGCTGCGGCAATGCGAGGGATACAGCCGCGACCTCTGGATTTCGACGACGCCGCGCGAGGGGACGCTAACCGACAAGGCGGTCGCAGAATTCCTGGCCCGCGCGAAGCGCGAAAGTGAGCTACGGGCCGCGCATGACCGCTTCCGCTTCCAGCTCGACCTCGCCCGCGATTTCGCCAAGCTCGCCACTGCGGCCGACGATGTGCCGGCGGTCGATCTCGGCGCCGCGGCCGCCGACGAGGACTCCGCGGCGTACGCCGCGAAGGACGCCGACAAGTACCTCGCCTCCTTAGCGCGGGCGCACGCGCGCCTGGCCCCGCTGCACGAGTATTGGCAGCGTTTCACCGGCCACCTCGTCGGGCACGCCCATATCGACCTGCAATGGCTGTGGAGCTGGGACGAGACGGTGAACCAGATCATCCCGCAGACGTTCGGGCAGGCGACCAAGTTCATGGACGAGTACCCCGACTTCACTTTCTCCCAGAGCACTGCGGCGCTGTACCTGGCGACGGAGCAGCATCACCCGGAGTTGTTCAAGCAGATTCAACAGCGCGTCAAGGAAGGCCGGTGGGAAATCGTCGGCGGGCGCTGGTGCGAGGGCGACCTCAACATGATCTCGCCCGAGTCGCACGTGCGGCACTTTCTCTATGCCCAGCGCTATTTCCAGCAGAAGTTTGGCCGGATGTGCACCGACGGCTGGGAGCCGGACACGTTCGGGCATCCGTGGACCATGCCGCAGATTCTCCGGAAAGCCGGCATCCGCTCCTACTACTTCTGCCGCGGCGGCGGGGGCAGCGTGGACCGGCCAATCCACCAGAACCCGCTGTTTTGGTGGGAAGGTCCGGACGGGTCGAAAGTGCTGGCGTTCAACGAGACGCCGAGCGGCGGGTGGTATAACGATGTCGTCACGGATGACAAGGTGCGCGAGGTTGCGCAATTCGCGGCCAAGACGGGCGCGCGCGATCACCTGATGGTCTACGGTGTCGGCAACCACGGCGGCGGGCCGACGCGCGAGAACATTCAGGCCGCTCTCGCGATGCGCGACTACAAGCCTTGGCCGCAGATCAAGTTCTCCACGCTCGGAGCGTTTTTTGACCGGCTGTACGCGCAGGCCGATCGCCTGCACGTGCCGACGGTGCGCGAGGAGCTGAATCCCGAGTTCGAGGGCTGCTACACCTCGCACAGCCGGATCAAGCGGTACAACCGCGACAGCGAGTCGCTGCTGGTGTCGGCGGAGGTCTTTGCCGCCCTGGCCGCGGCGAACGGCAGGGCGTACCCGCGTGACGAACTCGAGCAGCTTTGGCACGACTTGCTGTGGAACCACCACCACGACACGATCTGCGGCTCGTTCGTGCACGCCTCGTCGCTCTACAGCGCCGAAATGTACGAGAAGCTATTGAAGCGCGGCCAGGAGATTCGGCAGCGGAGCCAGCGCGCCCTGCTCGGCCGTGCGCCGGGCAGCGCGACCGAGATTCGCATCGCCGTGTTCAATCCGCTGGCTTGGACGCGCACCGAGCCCGCCGAGGCGACACTCGCGCTGCCCGCCGGCACCGCCGGCGCGCAGCTCACAGATTCAGACGGCGACGTGCCCACACAAGTGCTGACCAAGCATACCGACGGCGACACCACGACCGCGCGCGTCTGCTTCCTCGCCCGCGGCGTTCCCGGCTGCGGCTTCAAGGTCTTCGGCGTGCGTGCGCTGCCGTCGCCTCCGCCTGTCCGCAGGCCCGCGAGTATGCCGCCGCCCGCCCCCCTCCAGGCCCACCTGCAAATCCTGCACGAAACGCCGCGGGGTATGAGCGCCTGGCAAATCGGCCCGATCGACAAGACCACCGCGCTCGACCAGCCCGTCTCCACCGAGATGGTCGAGACCGGCCCCGTGCGGCACCGCGAGCGTACCGTCTACGAATTCGACAAGTCCCGCATCACGCAGGACGCGCTCACCTACCCGGGCCGCGGCCGCGTCGATTACGAAACGACCGTCGAGTGGAAGCAGGTCGGCAACGCCAAGTACGGCGGCGACATGCTCAAGGCCGCGTTCGCCATCGGCCTCTCCGCCGATACCGCGACCTACGAGATTCCCTTCGGCGACGTGTCTCGCCCGAATGACGGGCACGAGAATGTCGCCCTCAAGTGGTGCGACCTCAGCACGCCCGAGCGCGGCGTCGCCGTGCTTAACGACTGCAAGCACGGCCATGATGTCAAGGACGGCGTGATCCGGCTGACGCTCCTGCGTAGCAGCTACGACCCCGATCCCGAGCCGGACGTCGGCACGCATCACATGCGTTACGCGGCCGTCCCGCACGACGGCCCGCTCGACAAGGCCGCGGTTGTCCGCGCGGCGTGGGAATTCAACGAGCCGATGCAGGCGCTGGTGCTGACCGCGGCGGATGAGCGCGAACATGCCCGCGCGTGGTCGGGCTGCTCCGTCGAGCCGACCAACGTCATCGTCACGGCCATGAAGCGGGCGGAAGACGGCGATGACATCGTTCTGCGCGCCTACGAGTGTGCGGGCAAGCCGGTCGCCGCCACGTTCCGGCTCGGCTTCGAGGGGCAGAGTGTCAGCGAAGCGGATCTGCTGGAGCGCGATCTGCCCGGTGCCGGACGGGTGACCATCGCCGGGCGCACGCTGACGGCCGAGTTCAAGCCGTACGAGATACGCACGTTTCGCGTAGCGGTGGGGCCGCGCTGACGACGCAGTTCGCGGCCTGCGGGGCATTGCCGCTGGGCGGCTCTGGCGGCCCGGCACGAAAGTGGGTAGAGTGGCCGGCTACAGTGCGCGGCAGGCAGCAGCGTGTGGAGTTCGGAGAAACCATGAGCAAGACCGCCAAGACCGCACCCGGACATTACTCCATACGCATAAAGAAGTTGCGCGAGGAGATGGCCGGGCGTAAGCTGGACGCCTACCTCATCCAGGACCGGATGGACCAGTACTGGCTGACCGGGTTCACGGGCGAGGACGGCTCGGTACTGCTCACGCCGCGGGCCGTCGTGCTGCTGACCGACGGCCGGTTCGACGAAGCGGCCGACCGCGAGGCCCCGTTCGCTCGCAAGGTCCTGCGCAAGAAGCGCAAGCCAGAGGAGACAGTCAAGGAGCTGAAACGGGCCAAAGCCAAGCGGGTCGGCTTCAACCGCGACCACATGACCGTCGGCGATTACGACGCGCTCAGGAAACTGGCCGGCCCGATCAAGCTCGTGCCCACGGAAAGCCTGGTGACGCCGCATCGGGCGCGCAAGGACGCCGACGAGGTCGAGAAGCTGCGGGCGGCGATCCGTGTTGCGGAACAGGCGTTCCAGAGCGTGCGGGCGTGGCTGCGGCCGGGGCAGACGGAGCGTGAGATCGCCGCCCAGCTCGCGTACGAGATGCAGAAGCTCGGCGCCCAGGGCGAGACATTCCCCGCGATCGTCGCCGTCGGCGCCAATTCCTCGCTCCCGCACTACGAGCCCGGCGACGTCAAGCTGGCGGAGAACCAGTTGCTGCTGATCGACTGGGGCGCCCGCGTCGACTGGTACGGCAGCGACCTGACGCGGGTCGTGTGGCTGGGCACGCTTTCGGCGCAAATGCGTGCGGTGTTCGACGTGGTGCGCGCGGCGCACGACCGGGCGCTCGAAGCTGTGCGGCCCGGGATCAAGGCGAAGGCCGTCGACAAGGTCGCCCGCGAGATCATCCACAAGGCCGGGTATGGCAAGCAGTTTAATCACGGCCTGGGGCACGGCCTGGGGATCGTCGCCCACGAATCGCCGCGGGTCGCCAAGACATCGGCCGACGTGCTCCAGCCCGGGATGGTCATCACGATCGAGCCCGGCGTGTACTTGCCGGGCGTCGGCGGCGTACGGCTCGAAGACGACGTGCTGGTCACCGAGACCGGATACGAAGTGCTCTCGTCCCTACCGGTTGAATTCTCATGAGCGAGCAAAAGAAAGAGCGGAACGGCGGCAGCGCCCCGACGGAGCTTTCTGTCGACATCAAGCACCTCAAGAACCTGGTGGCCCTGATGGTCGAAAACGACCTCAGCCGCCTGGAGGTGCGCGAGGGCGACCGACGCGTCCTCCTGCGCCGCGGGCAGCCGATCGTCGCCGGTGTGCCAGCGACGACGGCAGCACCACCGGGCGTGGCGGCCGCGCCGGCCGGTCCGGCAGCGGAGAACGAGGTTCTGATTCGCTCGCCGATGGTCGGCACTTTCTATGCCGCGGCCGAGCCGGAGGCCCCGCCGCTGGTGGCCGTCGGTTCGACGGTCACGCCGGCGACGGTCGTGTGCCTCATCGAAGCCATGAAGGTCTTCAACGAGATCAAGGCCGAGGTCGCGGGGCAAATCACGAAGGTGCTGGTGAAGAACGCCGAGGCGGTGGAGTTCGATCAGCCGTTGTTCGCGGTCGCGCCGGCCTAGGCGAGAACGGGGTGCCGATGTTCACGCGGATTCTGGTCGCCAATCGCGGGGAAATCGCGCTGCGGGTGATCCGCGCCTGCCGGGACATGGGCATCGAGGCCATCGCGGTTTACTCACGGGCGGACCGGGATGCGGCGTACCTGAATCTCGCGCACGATGCGATCTGCATCGGGCCGGAGGCGCCGGCGCAGTCGTATCTGAATGCGGCGGCGATTCTGTCGGCGGCCGAGCTGACCGATGTGCAGGCGATCCATCCGGGGTACGGATTCCTGGCCGAGAATGCGCGCTTCGCGCAGATGTGCCGGGACTGCAAGATCGAGTTTATCGGACCCAGTGTCGAGGCGATGCAGGCGCTGGGTGACAAGGTCGCCGCCCGCAAGCTGGCGCGGCAGGCGAAAGTCCCCATCGTCCCCGGCAGTCAAGCTGCGGTCGAGAACGAAGACGAAGCGGTCGCGATCGCATCCAAGCTGGGGTATCCGGTGATGATCAAGGCGGCCGCGGGGGGCGGCGGGCGCGGGATGCGGCCGGCGCACAACGAGGCGACGCTGCGTTCCAACTTCCGGCACGCGCGGGCGGAGGCGGAAGGGGCGTTCAAGGACGGCAGCCTGTACGTCGAGAAGCTCATCGAGCGGCCGCGGCACGTCGAGGTGCAACTGCTGGGCGACCGTAAGGGCAACGTCATCCACCTGTGGGAGCGCGACTGCACGCTGCAACGCCGCCATCAGAAGCTGATTGAGGAATCCCCTTCGCCGCACATCAGTGGACGGACGCGGCGGAAGCTGTGCGAGGCAGCGGTGCGGCTGGCCCAGGCGGCCGGCTATTACTCGGCCGGGACATGCGAGTTTCTGGTGGACGAGGACGAGAGCTTCCACTTCATCGAAGTGAATGCCCGCGTGCAGGTCGAGCACCCGGTGACGGAACTGGTGACAGGGCAAGATCTGGTGCAATGGCAGATCCGCATTGCCGCCGGCGAGACGCTCAAGCTCCGGCAGGAGCAGATCCCACAGAACGGCTGTGCGGTCGAGTGTCGCATCAACGCCGAGGATTCTGAGGACGGATTCCGCCCGTGCCCGGGGCCGATCCACGAGTTCATTCCGCCGGGCGGGCCGGGCGTGCGGCTGGACACCCATGCGTACGCGGGCTACGTGGTGAGCCCGCATTACGACTCGCTGATTGCGAAGCTGCTGGTGCACCGGCCCACGCGGGCGGAGGCGATTCACGCGATGGCGCGGGCCCTCGACGAGTTCGTCGTGCGGCCGCTCAAGACGACCATTCCGCTGCACCGGGCGATCATGGAGCGGGCCGAGTTCGTCAAGGGCCACGTCGACACGAACTTCATCGAGCGGACCTTCGGGCCGCCGGGCCGTTGAGTCGGGTCCGGGTACCGGCTGTGTAACAGCGCCGCGTGCGGCGGTGCTGTTTCGCGGTCTGCCGGCCCGGCAGGGCTGATTGAGAAACCCTGGCGTTCCGCTTCTAATGAGACGAATTGGCGCGCGGCGCGGGGCTCGGCCCCGCCACGCGAGGAGACGGCTGCGATGAAGATCCTGGTTGCCTGCGAGCTGCCGCAGGCCGCGCTCGATTCGCTGGGTGCCCTGGCGGCGGAGGTCGTCTACCGGCCGGAGGCGACAGCAACGGGCCTGCGCGAACTCGTATCCGACGCGGGAATCCTGATCGTGGGGAGCACGCGGGTTTCGGCGGAGACGATCAGCCGGGCGCCGGCCCTGCAGATGATCGTGCACGCGGGGCCCGGGCCGGGCGACCTGGCGGTCGAAGAGGCCTCCGCGCAGGGAATTCTCGTCACGGATTGCCCGGACCAACACGCGGCGGCAATCGCGGAACTCGCGTTGGCCCTGATCCTGGCGCTCGACCGCCGCATCGTGGACAATACGCTGGCGTTGCGCGACGGGCGTTGGAATCGCAGCGAGTTTGCCGATGCGCGCGGCCTGAAGGGCCGCACGCTGGGAATTCTGGGATATGGCAGCGTCGGGCGACTGGTCGCGCGGCGGGCGGCGGCTTTTGACATGCACGTCGTCGCGTGGTCGCCGACCCTGGCGCCGGCGGGGACCGTCGAGCCGGGGATCGAGCTGTGCAACTGGCCCCGCGAGCTGGCCCGGAAGAGTGACATCGTCGTGGTGCACGCGGTGGACGACGAGGAGCCGGCGACGCTCGTGGACGCGGAGTTTCTGCAGAGTCTGCCGGAGGGGGCCTACCTCGTGCACGTGGGTCATCCCGGGGCCGTGGACGAGGTAGCCCTGGCCGAAGCCATCCCGCGGCGCCACCTGCGGGTTGCGCTGGACGTGTTTGCGAACGAGCCGGCCGGCGACCAGGGCCGTTTTCGCTGCCGGCTCTGCGACGTGCCGGGCGTCGTCATCGGCACGCAGCACATTGGGCCATTGACGGAGCAGGCCCGGCAGGCGACGGCGGACGAGGTCGTGCGCATCGTCCGCGCCTTCATCGTCTCCGGCGAAGTGCCGCGCTGTCTGAACTTGTGCGACCGGAGCCCGGCCACCTGGCAACTGGCCCTGCGCGTCCGCGACCAGGTGGGCGTGCTGGCCGCGATTCTCGAGGCCGTCCGAGCCGATGGCGTAAATGCCGAAGAAGTGGCGTGCCGCGTGTTTACCGGGGCGCGGGCCGCCTGGATCACGATCGCGCTCGACGAACGCCCCAGCACCGAGGCCCTCGACACCATCGGCGGCCTGTCGGACGTGCTCCACCTGGAACTTCACGCGGTAGTCTGATAGGCTTTCGCGCACCGGCGGAATTTGGCGTGTGGGCGCAACCCGCGGCGGGCCGGCGTGTATAAGCGCAGGGACGCAGGATGGACGATCAGACGATGAGCAGAGCGTCAAGATGTGCTGCGCTCGGCGGCGTACTGCTGGTCGGCTGTGCGTGCGCGCTCAGCGAGCCGACGTCACGCCCGTCCGAGAGCCGCCCCGAGGCCCTGCGGGCCGAGATGCAGGCGGAGGGAACCCTGTTCCGCACGACCGGGCCGTTGCGGTTGCGCTTCACCCTGGTCAACACGACGGATGATCCGGTCACCATTCCGCTCGAGGTGCCGATTCGCGCCGGAGACGGCATTATCCTCCCGCCGGAGTTCGTTTTCGGCAGCGGCGAGCAGCGTTGGCTGTCGCTCGTCTTCGAAGGCGAGGAGTCGAAGCCGCTCCAGCCGCCGGCACCGCCGTCCGACGCGCCGCCGCCGGCCGGGGATGACGTGCGTGAGTTGCGGTTGGGCCCCCATGGCTCGGTGGGCACAGAGCTTGATTTGCGGACGTGCTGGCAGGCCAGCCGCTATTCAGGCACGTACCGGATCGAATGGCGGCCGCTCAACGGGCGGCTGGGGGCGCTTACCGCGCAGTTTCGCGTCGAACCGCGCAAGGACGCCATCCTGGTCACGGACCAGGGGAAGATCACGTTCAACCTGGCCTATGACGAGGCCCCGCACAACGTCGAGAACTTCCTCGATCTGGCCGGCTCCGGGTTCTACAACGGCAAGACGTTTCACCGCGTGGTTCCCAGCTTCGTCCTCCAGGGCGGCTGCCCGAAGGGCGACGGCACGGGCGTGCGTCCCGACGGAAAGCTGATTCCGGCGGAGTTGCGGGACAGGCCCGTCGAGTCCGGCACGTTGCTCATGGCCCATAAGCCCAGCGACGTGAACTCCGGGAGCTGCCAGTTCTTCATCGCGCTGGCCCACGTGCCCGAGCTGGACGGCAAGTACACCGTGATCGGCCAGGCACGCGACGAGGAGAGCCTGCGGACGCTTCAGCAACTGGCGAGCGTCGCGACTGACAAACGCGATCGCCCTGTTTCGCCGCTTGTCATCCGCTCCATCAATCTGGTCGACGTGCAGGAGAACCACCCGCGCCACCTGGAGCTGCGCGGCCACACGTCGAGCCCGCCGCCCACCAGCGCCAAGTCAGCGAACGAGGGGGCCGGGCAGCCGTGACCGGGGGGGACCGGCCTGAAACCGGTCCCACGGGGTTTCGGTGCGGGGCCATCCGCCGTGCTCTCAGCCACGCGGCATTACGGGCAGGTCGTGCCGATCAGGGACACAAACGGATCGATATCCGCGAAGGTCACGTCCACGTCGTGGTTGCAGTCTGCGTTCAGCCACAGACAGGGGGCGTGCGTCCAACTCGATTGCCCGCTCAGGGCCTCAACGAAGAAGTCGATGTCCGCGAACGTGATCCGCCCGTCGCAGTTCATGTCGCCGGGGCAGCCGGCCGGGTTCTGCACGAACACCGCCGTGACGGATTTGTTGCCGTTCATCACGATAGTGCCGGGATTGGTCGTGCCCGTCAGGTCGCCCATCCAATGATCGAAATGCCAGCCGGTCGCGGCGTTCGCCGTGACTTGCACCGATGTTCCGGACAAGTACGTCCCGCCCGGCGGATTGAGCGCGATACTGCCCGAGCCGGTCACGCCGGTCGTCAGCGTGTACGTCGCCACTACGACCGTCGCCGTCCCCGTGTACGGCAGGTAATTCTCGTTCGTCACGGTCACGTTCAGGGTGCCGGTCGATTGCGGCGTAAAGACAAAGCTGGCCGATCCGGCGGCGTTGGTCTGCTGCACGAGGTAGACGTCGCCCGCCTTCCATAGGCACACGGTCGCGCCGGACACCGGCGTACTGCCGCTGGAAACCTGGACCGGGAAGGTCGCCGGCACGCCCGCGCTGACGGACGTGGGATGCGTCACGGTCGCCGTTTGAATCGAGCCCGTCCAGACCGGCAACTCCGGATCGCCCAGCAGCGTCAACTCCGTGAAGATGTACTGGTAGTAGTCGTCACTGGGAGAGGAATCGTTCTTGTGATCTGAAAAGGCCGTCCCCAACCTGTAGTAGTTCTCCGGGAACAACGACCGGAAGAAGTACTGATCGTAACGCATCGAATACGTATCGTAGCTTTCGGAGTTGTACCAGCCATAGCGCGAGTTGCCGATGAACGCCAGCCCGCCGCCGTTGACGTTGCGCACGAAGTGCTCGGCGATGCAGTTGCTGGCGTCGAACGCCGCCGGGTCGCAACCCATCGAGTACCAGATCGATTGCCGACTCCCGTTGGTGAATGCGTCCACGTCGCTCGACGACAGCAGCGAACCGTGGTTGACGTAACCGACCCCCATCGAGTCCTGGTTGGAATGGTCGGCGTGGTTGATGATCATCTGCCCGGCGTTTACGGCCGCAATGACGTTCGTCTTGTGATCCCCAGTCTGGCTGTCGTACACCGTGGTCATCGCCCACGAGAATGGGACATAGTTATTCCGGATCGCGATCTTGCACTGCTCCGCGGGCGTGCTGGCGTCGAGATTGAAGCCGAAGAACGCCGCCTTGCGGGCATAATTGGTCGACGGCGGGTTCTTCTCGTACGTGAGGACCTTGTTGATAAACGCCCCGATGCCGCCGGCGCCGGTGCCGGTGCTGATCACGGACGCGCGCCCCACGTGGACCTCGCACGTCCAATCGTCGTCGAAATCAGCGTAGTACGTGTCGTTCGGCACGGGGTCCGGATCGACGCTGGCGAACGTCCGTGTGTTACAGGGCACGTACGCCGTGTCGCCGCCCAGCAGGAAGAACGTCGTGCCCCACTGCGTGTAGGCATCCTGAACGAACGCGCGGATCTGGGCGACGTTCGAGCCGGTGTAGTTCGCGTAAATCCACTCCGTCGTAACGATGTTCGCCGGAACCCCCTTCTGCGTCTTCCAGTTGGCCAGCGGCTGGAACGCGCTTACCCACGCGCTCGGCGTGATAATGACATAGTCATAATCCCCCGGCGCCACGCCGCGCGTCCCGGCCGGCGCGTCCGCGCGGCTCTGGAGCTCGACCGCGGCGGGATTGACCGCCATCGCGGTAAGCGAGCGCTCGTAATAGTCGCGCGCCAGCGCGGAGATCCGCGGAGGCAGGTAGTCGCCGCACACGTAACCGGCCACTCCGTCGAGCGCGAAGGTAATCGAGGTGCACAGCGTTATCTTTTGCTCGGCCGGAACGTAACGCACCGGGCGAAGCTGCACGACTCCCAGCGCCTGGCCGGCCAGGTCCGTCTCCCGAATGAAGGCCACCGTTTCCGACGGGTACGCGACCGCGGACGAATATGTCGCGGGATCGGGCGACACAAAATCGCGCGTGGCCGGCGCGTCGGACAGCCGACGGGGCGGCTGAGCCGGGAAAAGCAGGTATTCGCCCGGAAGCTCGACCGTTTCCGCCGCCAGGACGCGCACACCGGTCACGGTCATCCCGGCCGGCAGTGCGATCCGTAGCACCTGACTGGGCACTTGCGGCTTGCCCGGCTCGGCCAGGAAGTCGCCCTCGGCCAGGCGGGCCGTGTCATACCCCAGCGCGCGCCCGAAGATCAGCGCGTCCTGGGACACGGTGGCGGTGCAGCGGACCTCAAATGCCTGACCGGCGCGGGTCACGTCTACGGTTTGGGCCGATAGCGGCACGGACGCCAGCAACAGCACGACTATCCCCGTCGCGAACAGATGGAAACGAGCATTGGAGCCGCGATGGTTAGTACGGGTCACTACGGGAATCTCCTTTGTCTGGCGAGAACTCCGGTTCTGGCCGTTGCTGGCGGGCCGAGGTAGGCGTGTCTCTACCTCGTACATGATACCAAACTGCGGGCACGTACTCAAGCTCGTGTACGCGGGAGGGGGCGCGGGCGCGCAGCGGAGGCGCGAAAGGCGGCCAAAACCGGTTATTTCGGCGACGTGCGCGCCGTGGATTGACGGTTTCCGATGGGCGGACCGGGTGGCCGCTTCCTGACGGGCGCGGTTCGGGTCCGGAATCGGAATGTGTT
>PMMM01000180.1 GCA_003162245.1 Phycisphaerales bacterium | reverse complement strand
CGGCGCCGCGGCGGCCGCGGTGGAGCGCCCCCGGCGGGTGGCACCGGGCCGGCCGGCCCAAGTGAGCCAGGAAATTGAGCCAGAACCAGATGGATGCCGAATTGCTGGATCGGATTGAGTCCGCCATCCGCCGCGACGGCCGCTACCCGCCGGATGCCTTCGCATTCCTGCACAGCGGACTCCAGGCGGCAGCGGAGTTGAAGCACCGCGCCAAACGCGGGCGGCGCGCCCGGCATGTGTCCGGACAGGAGTTGTGCCAGGCGTTGCGCCTCCTGGCGCTCACCCGCTGGGGTCCGCTCGCCCGCGACGTGCTCCGGAGCTGGAACATCCGCAACACGCGCGACTTCGGCGAGATGGTGTACTTCATGATCAACCTGAAGATCATGGGCAAGCAAGACTCGGACGACATCAGCGATTTCGACGACGTCTACGACTTCGATCAGGCGTTCAGCCAGTATGAAATCGACGTCGCTCCCAAGGACGAGTAGCGGAAGCACCCGCGGCTGACCGCAGCGTGGAGGCACAATGGCTTACGTCGATCCAAACACTCCGCCCGACGCACCGTACGGTACGTTTCCGCGCCGCCGCGGCTGGCCCGTCTTCGCCCTCGGTGCGGCTTTCTTCGCCTGGTTCGCGTTACTCGTGTGGCTCGCGGTGCGACAGTTGGCGCGCTGAGGCCGACGCGATCGGATGCTCGCTGCCGCGCCCTCGTCAGATCGACGGCCGACCGCTCTTCCGTGAGCCAAAGGACTACCGCGCTGGACCTCTCGGGACTTGACGACTTTCGCGCCGCGCCGCTGGACCCCGGCGTGTGGTCCAGCAACCTGGCGGCGCTCTCCGTCGACCAACCCGATTTGGCCAACGAGCTGCGCGGCGAACGCCTGCCGCCCGCGTCGCGCCCGGCCCTGTCGCTCGACGACACCGCGACATACCGGCTGGAGGAACCCGGCACGCCGGCAGCATGGCTTGGCGGCACCGCGGCGCCAAAGACGCGCGCCGCCGCGCTGCTGACCGCCTTCACGCCGGGGGACCGCAATCTCGCGCTGCCTACGCTGGGGGCCGGAGCGGAGCTGACATTCCTGCTCGAGCGGCTGCCGGTCCACCTGGCGGTCTTCGCCTTCGAGGCCGACCTGCACGCCCTGGCCGCGGTACTCCATCTACACGACTTCTCGGCCGCTGTCGCGCAGGGTCGCTGTGTGTTCGTGCCGCCCGGCCGCGCGCACGAGTTTCTGACCCAGTTGATGCAGACACATCCGGGACTGCTGCCGCCCGGCACAATCCTGACACCCGACTTGGTGCCCCGCGCCCGGCGCGAGGAGTTGCGGACACTGTGCGAGCGCATACACGGCGAGACAAATCAACGGCGTGCCCGGCGTCTCACCGAGCTGGCACCTGCAGCGCGCGGTGCCGCCATCGCCGCAACCAAGACGCCGCGCCTGGCGTTGCTCGCGCTGAGCGCGGATCAGGAGCCCCGTGCCGTCGCCGCCGACGTGACCCGTGCGGCCCACTGCCTGGGTTGGCCCGTGCTATGCGCCTCGATCGCGGGGCCGCACAGCGTCCATCCCCTGGTGCATTGCGAGGCGCTCGCCGAGTTCCAGCCGACCCTGACCATCCACGTCAACCATGCGCGCTCCGTCTTGCCCATCAGCTTCGCGGGCGTGAATTGCGTCTGGTATCACCACGCAGCCAACGTCCCCGAGCAGGTGCCGGACGACGGGACGTACTATCTCGCGGCCTCGCCACGCGTGGCCGAGGCGCTGCGGCGGGCCGGCGCGCGAACCGACCGTCTGCTCCCTTGGTACTGGGCGTGCTCGCCCGTCGACGACGCCGAGCCCCAGGCCACCTCCGACCCCATCCTCCTCGTCGGCAATCTGCCCGACCGCGACCCCGAGCGCTACGGCGTGACGCAACATAGCCACCGCCAGCTCTGGGAACAGATCGCCGCCGTCGTCGCGCAAGTCTGGGAAACGCCGCGCGTGCTGGACCCGGAGAAACTGCTGGCCCGGGCGCAGTGCGAGTGCGACGTGGAGCTGCGGGACGAGTCGTTGCGGGCGAGCCTGGCCCGTTTCACCGAGCAGGTAATCATCCCCGCCGTTGTGCTAGAACGCCTGCTCCGCGGGCTGATAAAGACGGGCCGCGCGCTGCTCACGGTTGGACACGGATGGGAGCGACTTGCCGACGGAACCTTCCAGCCGCTGGCGGCCGACACGTCGGAGCTGGCCGAGCGCGCTGCAACGTTGCGACCTGCGGCGTGCGTGCTGGCCCGCGGCTCCGACCCGCTGAGCCCTGCGCTGCTGCTGGCGGCGGCGGCGGGCTGGCCGGTCCTGATGCACAGCCTCGGCGGTGCGCCGCTGGCCCCCCTGCTCGGGGACGTGCTGCGCCCTGGGCAGCATTTCGCACCTTTCCGCGACCTGACTGAGCTGCACCGTGAGCTAGAATCCCCTAGTCAGCCGCTGACAGCGCGGCGGACGGAGCGGGCACGTGAACATGTACAGTTGCACCATACGTACGTGTGCCGACTACAGGATCTCGCGGCACACCTGTCACCGCCGTCCTGACGGACGCGCGCGGCACGCGCGCGGCCGACCACTGGCGCGCGCCGCACGTCCCGCCGCGCTGACGGTGCCGCTCATGCTGCTCGGGCTGGCCGCCGGCGCTGCGCGGGCGGACGAGCCGGCCGTCACGGTTCTGGCGGATTTTGAGGACCCGTCGTTCGCCGCGCACATCACGTCGGTGCACAACGTGCTCGCCGGAGACTGCGCGGCGCGGCCCACGACGGTTCCCGCCCGCGGCCGGGGAGCGCTGGCGGTGGAGGTCGGGGCGACGCAACCCGGCGCCTCGGTGGCCTGCGATCTTATCTTTCGCGAGACGACACGCTTCCAGCAGGCGGACCGCATCGTGACGTTCTGTTGGATCAACGAAGGAGAAATGCAGCTCGGCTTCCGGGTCCACGACGCCCGCGACCAGTACTTCGAGACGGAGCTGCAGAAGGTCGCGACAGCGCGGCGGTGGGTGCGCCTCGCGGCCGACCTCAGCCCGGAGCAGCTCAAACGCGTGCGCGGGGACGGCCCGCTCACCTACCCCATCGAAATCGAGGGCTATCGCGTCGCGACGCAGCGGGTCGGCAAGCAAACGATCTTCCTCGACGATTTGCAGGTCGAGCATCGCCTGGCAGCCCGCGAGCTGCTCCACGGCGGCTTCCGCTTCACCGGCTCGGCCGCCGGACGCGAGTCCTCCCGCATCTACGAGTCCGGCGCCACGGTGGCGGCCGCCGTCGTGCTCGAAAACCGCTCCCACGAGCGCGCCCTGGACATGGCCGTCGACCTGGCCTGGATGCGCCCCGACGGCTCGACCCTCCAGAAACAGACCAGCAAGGTGAACCTGCCGGCCAGCGGCGTGGACTACCGCTCCACGCAAACGCTCGACTTCCCTCAGGTCCTCCGCGATCCTGGGCTCTACCGCGTCGTCGCGCGGGCCCGCGCGCCCGGCTGGCCCACCCCCAGCACGTTCGAAACCAGCGTCGCCGTCATCCCCAGCGGCCGCCGCCTGTCGCGCGGCAACTCCACGTTCTTCGGCGTCCAGAGCAATCTCCTGCGTGAGCCGGCCATCGACCAGCAACTCGAGCTCAGCGTCGCGCGGGACATCGGCGTAAACCTCCTGGCACTCGAAACGTCCTGGCGCCAGATCGAGCCGAAGTCCGGCCGTCTCGACCTAGCCGCCCTCGACGCGCTCGTCCATCCCCTGACCGACAACAAGGAGATGGCGGCGATGGTGGTGCTCGGCGATCCGCCGGAGTGGGTCGGCGACGACGCGGCCGCACGCATCGAAGCGCTGACGCGCCTCGTCGTCGCCCTGACTCAGCATTTCGGCGCCCGCATCGAACGCTGCGAGCTCGGTGCGGACGTGCTGGGCGCCGCCGACGTCGCCGAGCAGCTCGAACGAGTCGCGCAGGTCCGCGCCGGCGTCGCGAAGCAGCCGTCGACCCTGGTCGTCGTGCCCCCGCCGATCAAAGTGACGGACCGCTCGGCCGCGCCGCAGATCGCGGCACTCGCCCAGGCACACCCCGACTGGCCGCTGGTCTTTCGGACGGCGGGCGATGCGTCCCTGGCGCTGGCGCAGCTCGAGGCTTTTCGCAATGCAGGCGGGTTCACCTGGCAGCCCACGCACGTGTGGCTGCACGAAGCCGAACCCGTGATCGGCTCGGGGTTCTACTTCGATGCCGAAGTCGTCCTGCGCTGCTACGTCCAGGCGGCGGCCACCGGACTGGGCGGGCTCGTCTGGTCCGATCTCCGCGACGACGGCACCGATCCCGCACACCCAGAGCTGCTGCGCGGCTTGGTGCGCCGCGATTTCAGCCCCAAAACCAGCCTGCTGGGGTATGCCGCTGCCGCCGGACAACTCACCGGCTACCGCTACGCCGGCCCCGTCGGGGCACCGCCGGAACTGTTCGACTCGGCCCTCTTCATCGGCGGAAACCGGCAGGTGGCGGTATTGCTCGCGCGGCCCAACCGCCTGTTGCCGGCCACGCTGGCGCTAACCCAGGCCGTCCCCGGCGACGTCGACGCACAGGACTTCGAGCGCCGCCCGTACGCGCTGCTCAGCGCCGGAGCTCGGCGGCTCGTGCCCACGCCGACACGGCCGATCTTCGTGACGTTGACGCTGAACCGCCCCGAGTCCGAGTCCAAGCTCGCCCTGACGCCGTCCTGGTTGCGCGTGCCCGTGACAGTCTTCTGCCAGGCCGCAGCCGAGTTCACGATCGAGTTGCAGGCGGCCGAGCCGATTCCCCGCGGCTACTGGCAGTTGCAGTTGCCCAAGGATGTCCCCTTCGAGTCCTCTTTTTCCGCCGCCGCAGTGCACGCCGACGCCGGCGAGACCGTGCGTCAGTCCGTGCGACTCACCCCGCGCACTCCGGCCCGCGATTTCGACCATCAGCCTATCGCGCTCCGTGTGGCCTTGAACGGCGATTCCTTCGATGTCCCCCTGGATGTTCAGCCGCTGGCCGACATGGCTCCCCTCACCGGCCGCGATCCGGTCGCCCAGCCGAAATACCGCGTCGCCGAAGCCAGCGTCCCCGGCGGGCGGCGAACCGCTGCCAAAATGACGGTCTACGGCGCATACGAGGCGGACACCCTACGGCTGAGCGTGTCTGTCGACGACCCGCACCTCGTGCCCTATCGCCTGAGCGAAAGCGGCCGCCCGACCGGCGATCTGCTGCGCCTGGGCGTGGCGTGCGAGGGAGCTGACGGCCACGCCGAGGCCTGCGTTGCGCCGGCTGCCCGTGAGCCCCGAATCGAGCCCCTCAGCGGAACGCACGCGGAGCAAATCAGCCAGTGGCGGTTCGAGTTGGCGGGCAGCGACAAAAGTGTCACCCGCACCTACAACTTCGGCATTCCCTCCGCCGCGCTGGGTGCCGGGAAGCTCACGCCGGGCGGCTATCTGCTGCTCGCGGTCCAGTACACGAACGACGATGCTGACGGCCTCCCGCCCGTGCCGATCACGTGGGGCGGCGGGCTGGACGGCAGCCGCTCCACGGCCGACTATCGCTGGGTGCGTCTCGCGCCGCCGGCGGGCAAATGACCCGACGTGACCGCTCGGCTCGTGGAACCGGTCGCCGGGCCATACAGCGCAGAAAAAGAGGGTGGCGGCAGGAGCGTCCCCAGGTGGGTTGGGTTTCGAGCGAGGCGGCCATCAAGCCGTGGATTGAAGGTTACGAATCCGGGTGATGGCCTAAGGACGCCGAACCTGCGCGGGCCACCCATTGTTCACGGCGGCCAGTACATGATTAGAGAAGCATCGGCAAAACGTCCCTGCCTTGCCGATGCGCTACCGTTGTCCGCAGCTCCTCCGTGAGCGGCTGTGACGTCTGGGACTACACGGGTTCCCAATCGCCGGCACTCGACTCGAGCACGCACCCGTAATCGGTGCCGTTTATCCAGCCGGATGACATAATACTAGCACAAGCTCTTATCGGATGGGAGAAAAACTCTTCCAATCTTAACAGATTTCATGTTAATGTGGGGTAGTTCGTGGCCTAAGTAGTGCACGACCACATTGTATATGGTGTGGTTTACGACTCAACAACTATATATAGCGTCATGTGAAGTAGCAGAGTACCATCGCGTCCACCCACTGCTTTTTTCAAACGCCGGATTGTCCCCCCCATCCCCACTACGGACTCAGGTTGTCCTCGCCCGTACGCCGCAGCACCTTCCGCACGAGAAGGTAGTTCGTGCCGCGATAGCGTGTGACCTCGCCCGAGACGATGAATTCCTGAAACCCCGCTTCGGCTTCCTTCTCCATCATCTCCAGCAGTTGACTTTCCAGAATCGGCATCGACCGCGGGGCCTGGCTTTCACCGTCGAGGTGAAACACGAATTTCGCGCGGCCACCTTCCCGCACCAGCCGCCCCGGCCGCTCCGTCAACGAAGTGCCCTCCAGGAGCAGCGGCCGGCCGTCAGGGCCGGGGCCCGGCCGGGCATGGGCAGGATCGGTCTGCGGCTGAATCGGTACCGGGCGGTCCTTTTGCGCCAGCAGCTTCTTCAGCATCTCGGCCTGCACCGGCTTGCGCAAGGTGCCGCTGGTGCCCGTCGGGCGCGTCGTCGGCTGGCTTTCAACCGGCCTCGAGGCCGCCGCCGGCTTGTCCTCAGGTTGAGCGATCACAAGAACCGTTAGCACACCGGCGAGTATCGAGCGGAACATAAGCAGACTCCCAACACCGGTTCGCGGCGCGCAGCCGCGGTCCCGCACGCCTGCCGCGCATGGTACCAGATTCGCCGCCCAGGGATACCGCACGGCCGCACTTGCCATCCGGCCGATAGAACCACTGGAGCAACCGCATGGACGACGTCGCGATCTATGGTGCCGCCGGATTCGGCGGCGAAGTGCAGGACATCCTCCAGCAGGGCGGACGCTACCGGCCGGTCATGTTTCTCGACTCCGATCCGGCCACGCATCGCACCGTCGTCGGGGGCTTGCCCGTGCGCGGCGGCCTGGAGCAGGTTGACGCTCTTTGGCGGGCTGGACTGCGGCGCATCGTCGTCGCGATCGGCGACAACGTGACGCGCGCCGCGTACGCCGAAACCCTGCAAGTACACGGCATGGAACTAATCTCCGCGATTCATCCGCTGGCGAGCCTGTCGCCCTCGGCGCGCTTCGGCCAGCACGTCATCATCGGCGCCCGCGCCACCATCTGCGTGCACGCCCACGTCGGCCCGCACGCGGTGCTCTCCCCGGGCGCGATCGCCGAGCACGACAACGTGATCGGCGTGGCGGCGTTCATCGGACCGGCGGTGCGGCTGGCCGGTACGGTGACCGTGGACGACTTCGCCACGCTCGAAATCGGGGCCACGGTGATCCCCGGCCGCCGTATCGGATGCGGCGCCCGCGTGAAAGCCGGGGCGGTGGTCATTCGCGACGTCCCCCCGCGGATGATCGTCGCCGGCGTTCCGGCGGACGTGGATGGCGTACGACGCCCGCGTTTCGTCGCGGAAACCTGCGGCGTACCCTGACCTCACGCCGACTGCCGCCGCACCGTCATGTCGAAGCTGCGGACCATGCTGTTGTAGATCGCGTACGTTATGCCGATGTACGCGGCGGCGGAGACCAGGCTGAACACGACGCGCGTGATGCGAAACGACAACTCGTCGCCCGGGGTGATCGTCGTACCATAGCCGCGCGTCGTGGCCGCCAGCACCGCCCACGGGTCGAGGAGCGCCTGCATGGCGGGGAAGGGCGTGAACGGCAGGATCACCGACGCGAGGGTGCGCTCGCTGCTGGCCACGGCTGACCCGCAGAGCCACAAGAGCCCTGCGGCGCCCAGCACGGTCGCGGTGCTGATCATCACCGCCTGCACCGTCTTCCTCGACAGTAGCGAGAAGTGCAGCCCGATCATGGCCGCCAGCGCGGCGAACGAGACCATGAGCAGCGGGACCACCACCACCGCCTCTGGGGTCGTGACCGCCGGCTGACCGGGGCGGCTCAGGTCCACGACCGCGAACAGCAGGACAGTGACCGTCGGCACCGCGATCAGCGGCACGACCAGCCGCACCAGCGTCTGGAGCATCCCCGCGATGATGTAGCGGCTGGTCAGTGGCGTCGACAGCAGCAACTCGATGGTCAACGCCTCTTTCTCGCGGGTCAGGGTCGTCGCGGCAGTGTTCGTCACAACGAGCAGGACCACCGCCAGCTCGATCCACACGAACGTCGTCAGCCACGCGCGTGTAACCATAACCGCTGGGGCGCCCAGCCCCCAGGCGCCGGTGTGGTGCGCGATCAGCAGCGCAACGCCCGCCGCGAGTGCGGCCAGCGAAAGCAGCAGTCGCGCCAGCGACCGGCCGCCGGCCGACGCCCGCGTGGCCGCCTCGCGCCACGCAATCGGGTTGCGCCAGACGCGGCGCGGCTTGCGGCGGCGCTCG
>PMMM01000143.1 GCA_003162245.1 Phycisphaerales bacterium | reverse complement strand
GTACGAGAAGATCGACGGTCAGGCGGACGAGCTCATCGAGGCGGGGTGTACGGGGCTCACGTTCGGCACGTATACCTCGGATACGGACGCGACGAACACGATCGACGTGTACTGGTACGACATGGGGCGGGCGGAGGCGGCCGCGGCGCTGTATACGTTCGAGAAGCCGCCGGATGCCCCCGCGCTCAGCGTCGGGGCGGCGGGCTACCAGGCTGGCAGCGCCGTGTTCTTCTGGAAGGGCACGAGCTACGTACAGATTCTGCCGAGCCGGCCCGACGAGCCCTTCGCCGCGGCGGCACGCGAGATTGCGGAGCAGATCGCCGATCGGATTAGGGAGTGACCACCGCGCATGGCTGAGCAGAACCTGACCCGTCGTGAATGCCTGGTCCGCGGAGCGGGGGCCGTTCTCGTCGCCGGTGTGGCGGCGGCCGGCGGATGCTGGCTGCACGATCGGCGCGCGGGGGCCGCGAAACAAGATACGGGCGGCACAGCGGGGGCGCCGGGCCTGCAAGACTTCTTCGCGAAGGTGGATTTTCGCGCATCGTCGCCGCGGATCAGCGTCGCGCTCGGCGACGAGGCCCGCCTCGAGCAGATGGTCCGCGCCGCGGTCGGCGGACTCGACCCGGCGCACGGCATGGGCCGCTTCGTGGCCCCCGGCGACGTCGTCGTCATCAAACCCAACGTCGGTTTCGACCGCCCGCCGTATCTCGGCGCGACCACCCACCCCGAAGTCGTTCGGCACGTAATCCGGCTGTGTCGCGAGGCGCAGGCCCGTGAGGTCATCATCACGGACAACCCGATCGAGGCGCCGGAGGCGTGCTTCGCGAAGTCGGGCATCGCCCGCGTGGCCGCCGAAGAAGGGGCGCGGATCGTTGTGCCGACCGAGGACCGTTTCGAGTGGATCGCATTTCGGCCGCGCAAGCCCGACGCCGCGGCAGGCGAGGCGCTCCAGCAATGGCCGCTATTCGCCGCGCCTCTGCGGCGGGCGAGCAAGCTCATCGGCATCGCCCCGGTGAAGGACCACAACCTGGCCAGCGCGTCGATGGTGCTAAAGAACTGGTACGGCCTGCTCGGTGGCCGGCGGAATCAGCTCCACCAGGCGATCCACGAAGTCATCAGCGACCTGGCCCTGCTTTTCAGCCCGACGCTGGTCATCGCCGACGCCACACGCGTGATGATGCGCAACGGCCCCACCGGCGGACGCGTGACGGACGTGAAACCCGGCGGCGAACTGGGCCGGCCGGCGGTGATTGCCTCCGTCGATCCCGTCGCCTGCGACGCGTGGTGCTACCAGAAGCTCCTGGGCCGCGATCCGGCCCAACTCAAGTACCTGGACCTGGCGAGCGCGAAGATCCAGGCCGTCGCCGCAGGCGCGCGCAGGTTCGGGGAGGCAAGTTGGCAAACATACGAGCGCGAGGGGAAGATCACGGCCGTGAGCATCTGACCCCATGAGCACAGCACCGGCAGCCAGGCAATACCCGAAGACCACCCGCTTCCGCGACTCCTGGCGGAACGCGGGGCGGATCACGTCCGTCCGCATCCTCGTGCAGACGGCGATGTTCGGGCTGTTCCTCGCGTTCGTCTTCCTCAACACTTTCGCGGAGCTCGACCGCCTGCCGGGCCTGCGCGACTGGCTCAGCAAGTTCCTCGAAATCGACCCGCTCATCGCGCTGGCGACCGCGCTGACAACGCACACGGTCTACAGGGGCCTGCTCTGGTCGCTCGTCCTCCTGATTCCGACGCTGTTCCTGGGCCGGTTCTTCTGCGGGTGGATGTGCCCGTACGGCTCGCTGCACCAATTTGTCGGGTGGCTGTTCCGCGGCAAACCAGGAAAAGAAGACGCGCACCCGAACCGGTACCGAGCCGTGCAGCGCGTCAAGTACTACATTTTCGTCGCGCTACTCACCGCGGCGGTGTTCGGCAGCCTGCAAATCGGGCTCCTGGACCCCATCTGCCTGCTCTTCCGCTCGTTCACGACCGCCGTCGTCCCGAGCCTCGACACGGCGGCGCCGGCGTTTTTCGGCGCGCAGCGTCTCCACCAGGGGGCCTGGCTGATCGGGTTTATCCTGTTCGGCCTCGTGGCGGCGAACCTGGTTTACCCGCGGTTCTTCTGCCGCGTGCTGTGCCCGTTGGGAGCGCTGCTGGGGCTGCTGGCGCGGTTCGCCTGGTGGCGCATCGAGCGCAACCCGGACACGTGCGGTGGTTGTGACCGCTGCCGCCTGCACTGCGAAGGCGCCTGCGACCCGCACACGCAGCTCCGCAAAGCCGAGTGCTTCGTGTGCTTCAACTGCATCGAGGAATGCCCGGAAAACGCCCTGCACTTCGCGTTGTTCCCACCGAAAGAGCACGAGGTGGCCGGCCCTGATCTCCAGCGCCGCCAGCTCATCTTCGCCGGCGTCACCGGCCTGCTGTTCTACCCGTTCGCGCGGACGACGGGTCGCGTCACGCGCAACTTCGCCAGCAACGTCATCCGCCCGCCGGGCGCGACCGAGGAGCTGGAGTTTCTTGAGCGCTGCGTCAAGTGCGGGCAGTGCATGAAGGTCTGCCCCACCAACGTGATCCAGCCCGCGTGGTTCGAGAGCGGCGTCGAGGGGCTCTGGACGCCACTGATGAACTTCCGCGTCGGCCATTGCCAGCTCAACTGCACGGCGTGCGGGCACGTCTGCCCGACCGGCGCGATCGAGCGGCTGACCGTGCCACAGAAGCTGGGTCTGAACGAGTTTGCCGCCCAGGGCCCGCTCCGCCTCGGCACGGCCCATATCGACGTCGGCCGCTGCCTGCCGTATAGCGCCGGCATCCCGTGCCAGGTATGCCAGGAGGTGTGCCCGACGAGCCCGAAGGCGATCCACGTCGAGGGCCGGCGACAGCGGCGGCGTGGCCGCGCGTTTGAGGCCGACGAAGGCGACAACGCACCGCCCGTGCCGGTGGTCGACATCAGTCTCTGCATCGGCTGCGGGCTGTGCGAGCGCGAATGCCCCGTGGCCGGCGATCGGCGGGCGATCTATGTCACGGCCGACGGCGAGACGCGTTCGCAGGGTTACGCCGACCGCGACCGCAACCGCTCGGTGCGGCTGCCGGGCGTCAAGCCGGCGGGGGACTAAACCGCTCCGCGAACCACGGCGTTTCTGCGTCTACGTGTCGAGATAGAGTTGGTATTCGTACGGGTGCGGCCGCGAGTTGACCTCGCGCACGTCGCGCTCGCGCTTCGACTCGACCCACCCCGTGATGAACGCCGCGTTGAACACGCCGCCCTTGAGCAGGTAATCGTGGTCCTGACGCAGCGCCTCGAGCGCGTCGGCCAGCGAGTGCGGCAACGCCGCGATGCGGCTGCGGAAGTCGCCGTTCTGCTTGGCAATGTCCACGTCGAAGGGGCCGAAGCCGCTGGCCTGCGTGTCGATCTTCGACTGCACGCCGTCGAGCCCCGCCATCACCATCGCCGCCAGCGTCAGGTACACGTTGCCGGTGAAGTCCGGCGGGCGGTACTCGATCCGCTTCTGCTCCGGCTGGATGGCGTAGCGCGGCACGCGAATGGCGGCGGAGCGGTTCGCCAGCGAGAAGAACAGGTTGACGGGCGCTTCATAGCCCTCGACCAGCCGCTTGTACGAATTGGTGGACGGGTTCGTCAGGCCGGCGAGCCCGCGGCCGTGCTTGAGCAGTCCGCCGACGTATTGCAGGGCCACCTCGCTCAGATGGGCGTAGCTCTTTTTGCTCTCGTCAAAGAAAATCCAGCGATCGCCCTTCGCCAGCTTCTGGTGCACGTGCATCCCGTTGCCGGCCTCGCAGTAGACCGGCTTCGGCATGAACGTCGCCAACTTGCCATGCCGGCGGGCGATGTTCTTGATCACGTACTTGATGAGCAGGGCGTGGTCGGCGGCCTGCACCAGCGGCGTCAGCCGCACCTCGATCTCGCACTGCCCGGGCGCCCCGACCTCGTGGTGGTGGTAGCGGATCGGCACGCCCAATTCTTCGAGCGCCAGCACGATCTCCGAGCGTAGGTTGTGCAGTTGCTCGCTCGGTGGCACGCGCAGGTACCCACCCTTGTGCGGGATCGGCGGCGTTAGCCCGTCCGTCTGAATCTCGCCCGAGCGGATGTCGACGCTCGTGTGGTACGGCTCGTTGACCACCTGCACGTGCTCGAGCACGTGGAACTCGTACTCGGGGGCCATCCACGCCTCATCCGCCACGCCGGTGGACTTCAGGTACGCCACCGCCCGGCGCGCGATGGTGCGCGGATCGCTGGGGAAGGGCTCCTTGGTGTCGGCGGTGATGGTGTCGCACAGGAAGCTGAGCGTGGGCTTCTCGAAGAACGGGTCGACGAAGGCGGTCTCGGGCCGGGGCAGGGCGCTCACGTCGCCACTCTCGACCTTGCCGAACCCGGAGCCGGAGGAGCCGTCGTAGCCGACGCCCTCTTCGAAATGCCCCTGGCTGAACCGGTGGGCCGGAAGCGTCACGTGCAGCCACTGGCCCCCGATGCTCACGATCTTCAGGTCCACGAGCGCGATCTGGCGCTCTTTGATGTACTTCAATACCTCGCCGACGGATGCAAACACAAGCGCTCTCCTCAAAACGCTCGTATTCTAACGAGTATTCGGGGCCGATGCACGCCTGCGGCGGCCCCGTGAAATACTGGCCCCGCGCGCCTACCCTATGGCACTGGAAACGCAAGGAGTACGCGACATGGCTGCCCACACCGTTCACTGTGCCAAGCTGGGTCAGGATCTGCCGGGACTCGACGACGCCACGCCCGAGGGACGCTCGGCTCTCAAGCTGGCCCTGCTGCTGGGCGGGCCGGCGATGCGGCAGCGCGTGCACGAGCAGATCTCGGCCCAGGCGTGGAAGCTGTGGAAAGACCATATGCTGATGGTCGTGAACGAGTACGGGCTTGACGCGACCTCCGACCAGGCCAACGCCGTGCTGGCCGAACACATGGAGGCCTTTCTCTTCGGCGAGGCGCCGCGCGTGCCGGGGTACGTGCCGCCGGACGCGAAATGACGCCGGCCGGCCTTCGCCCTGGGCGCCGCGGCGTTCAGAGCAGACACAGAAGAAGCCCGGCGTTGATCAGGAGGGCGAGGCTCCTGCCGAGCCGCGGCTCGCACGCAGGCTTGCCCTCTTTAGCGCCCGGCGCTCCTCAACCGTGCGTATCGCGATATTCCTCGAGCCACGCCATCTGGACCGCCTCCAGCTTGCCTTCGCTGCTGGCCTTGGGATCGTCTTCGAAGTCCGGCAGCTCGCAAACCCAGCGATGCAGGTCCGGGAAGCGGACCGTCAACGGGTCGAGGTCGGGGAACTTCTCCTCCAACTGCAGCGCGATTTCCTCCGCGTCCGTCCACTTGAGCTTCTGTGTCATCACACGGGCTCCGAAGTCGCTCCGCCGGCGGGTAACCAGGCTACCCTCGCACCGCGCGCCACCTTGCGACTGATAGGCGCGCTATCGCCGGGGGTCAAGCCGGCGGCCGGTGCTATAATCCGGCACACGGTTCCTGGCGGGCAAGAACCGGGGGCGTCGTCGTCGCGTGCCCGACCCCGGGTGGCCGGGTACGCCGGAGCATGTGCGTGCCGCATTACATCACCGAGGCCTGCATCGGCGTCAAGGACTCGAGCTGCGTGGACGTCTGCCCGGTCGACTGCATCCACCCGCGCAAGGACGAGCCCGACTTCGCGAAGGTGGAGATGCTCTTCATCAACCCCGACACGTGCATCGACTGCGGGCTGTGCATCGACGAATGCCCCGTCGACGCCATCTTTAACGAAGACGACCTGCCCGACCACCTGGCGCCCTTCATCGAGAAAAATGCCGCGTACTACCGGAAGTAGCCTCGGCGGCCGGCTCTTCGCTCAACCGCCGCCGCCGGGCTCGGGCGTCTCGACCAGCGGGAAATCCTGACCCACCGTGGGCTTCAGCAGATCCCCCCACGCCTTCCATTGCAGCTTCATCCCCGCCTTGTCGCCCTTTTTCATCGGTTCCAGGACGCTCGGCGGCTTCGCCGGCGACTGCAGCGCCACCAGCAACCGCTCGCCGAACAGCACCAGCCGCTCCATCGCGTTGCGGTACTCCACCAGCTCCGAACTGTCGGTGTCGCGCACCTGCGCGAGCACCGTCTTCTTGTCGCTCGCCGTGTATTCCTCGATCGCCCGGCGGACCAGCGTCGCCGTCGCGACCGTCAACCGCCGCCGCTCATCATCGGATAGAGCGCGGACCATCTTCTCGGCGACGGCCAGGCCGGCGTCGTCGGCCCCGACTGCGGGCACATCCTGCCGCGCCGCGTACGGCTTGGCCCGCTCCTCGAGCACGTCGAGCAGCGCAGCGGCGACCGGCTTGAGATCGGGCGGCGACGGGATTTCGGCGAAGTTCAGCGCGGCGTAGATGGCCCGCAGTGTGTCCCGCGCCCGCTCCTTTTTGGCCGCGTCGCGCAGGGTCGCCAATGTGCTCATGAACACCTCGCCGCCGGCCTGTGCGAGCTTGGGCCGCAGGGCGCGCAGCCCGAGGGCCGCGGCCGCGCGTATGCCCACGCGTTCGTCCTGGAGCGCCTCGAAGAAGACGCTGCGCGCTTCCACCACGTTGAGCGTGCTGAGAATCGTCAGCAGACGGGCCGCGGGCGCCACGTCCGCCTTCGGGAACGCTGAGCCGAACACCCCGACGCACGCGGCGGCGTAGGCCTGCTTGAACGGCGCGCTGCCGGCGTAGCCCGCACGCAGCACGCTCCCGGCCTCCCGCGCCAGGGCCGCATCCGGCCCGACGAGCTCGCCCACGCGGTCGGCCACGAAGCCGCGGATCTGGTTGCGCTCGTCGTCGGTCAGGTCCGTCTTGGCACGCAGCGCGCTCAGGGCGTCCTGCGGCAACTGCGCCGGTTGGGCCGGCTGCGGCGGTTGCGGTGGTTGTTGCGCAGCCGCACCGGCCGTCAGCCACAACGCCACGAGGCCCAGTGGCAAAACAAAGCGATTTCGCATCATCGGCGTATTCTCCGGCAAACCCGCGCCCGGCGGGGGCACTTCTACGGATGGGCATTCTAGCGAGCCGGCCCGGCCGTCGAAACCGCCGCCCACGCCCAAGCGCGGGCGATTTATCTTGACGCCCACGCGAAGCGGGTGCTAGCCTAAGTGTGGGCCTGTTGGTGTATGGACAGGGTTACACGTGGAGCTTTCGGCGATGCCCCTATCGGCTGCTGATCCCGCCCAGGACGTGAAGGTCAAGGACCAGACGCGCCTGCTCCCGCCGTACCGCGTGATCCTGCACAACGACGACGTCAACACGTTCGAGCACGTCATCCGGGCGATCACGCGTCTGACGCCGCTGAACGAAAAGGAGGCGGCCACGCGGGCGATGGAAGCCCACGAGACCGGCGTCGCCCTCCTGCTCGTGACGCACCGCGAACGGGCGGAGCTGTACGTCGAGCAGTTTGCCTCCGCGAGCCTGACGGTCACCTGCGAGCCGGACGCGTGATTGCCGCCAACGGACACCGCTGAGGCGCTGAGAGCGCAGAGAACGCTGAGGACCGGGAGGGGGTTTACGGAAGCCGCATAGCGCAGCAACAGATCTGTCGAAAGAACCAACGGGAGTTTCTCTGCGCCCTTTGCGCTCTCTGCGCCTCCGCGGTTGCCTTGGCCTACTCGACGGTCACCGACTTCGCCAGGTTCCGCGGCTTGTCCACGTCGCAGCCGCGCGGCACCGCCGCGTGGTACGCCAGCAGTTGCAGCGGGACGACCGTCACCAGCGGCTGGAGCGGGCCCGGCACGTCCGGCACATAGAGCACGTCTTCCGCGAGCTGCCCGATCTGCTCGTCGCCCTCGGTCGCGACCGCGATCACGTGTCCGCCGCGGCTGCGGACCTCCTCGATGTTGCTGATGACCTTCTCGTAGAGGTGGTCGCGCACGGCGATGACGACGACCGGCATGTCGGCGTTGATGAGCGCGATCGGCCCGTGCTTCATCTCGGCGGCCGGCAGCCCCTCGGCATGCACGTAGCTGATTTCCTTGAGCTTGAGCGCCCCCTCGAGCGCGATCGGGTACTGCAAGCCCCGGCCCAGGTACAACCAGTTGTTCGCCTCGACGAACCGGGCCGCGATCTGCCGCGTCTGGGCCGACAGCTTCAGCGCCCGCTCGATGGCGTCGGGCACGCGGCCCAGGTCCGCCAGGTACTCCTGGCACGCCGCGTGGCTCATGTGCCGCCGCCGGCCGAGGAACGCGGCGATCATGGAAAGCACCGTAACCTGCCCGACGAACGCCTTGGTGGACGCCACGCCGATCTCGGGTCCGACGTGCAGGTACACCCCGGCGTCGCTTTCGCGGGCGATCGTCGAGCCGACCGCGTTGACGATGCCCAGCGCCAGGGCCCCGCGCTCCTTTGCCTCGCGCAGCGCGGCCAGCGTGTCGGCGGTCTCGCCGCTCTGCGAGAGCGCCAGCAGCACCGTGCGGTCGTGGACGAGGGGGTTGCGGTAGCGAAACTCGCTGGCGTACTCGACCTCGCACGGGATGCGGGCGATTTCCTCGATCAAGTACTCGCCGATCAGGCACGCGTGCCACGCGGTCCCGCACCCGGTCAGGATGACCCGGTCGCAGCGGACCAGCTCGCGCGCCACCGACGTGAGGCCGCCGAGCACCACGCGCCCCTCCTGCGCTTCGACCCGGCCGCGCATGCATGTGCGCAGGGCCTCGGGCTGCTCGAAGATCTCCTTGCTCATGAAATGCTCGTGCCCGCCCAGCTCGAGCTGCTCCAGCGTGAACTCGACCTCCTCGACCTCCTTCGTGACCGGCATCGCTTCCAGGTTGGTCGTCCGGAATCCCTCCCGCGTCACCGTCACCACTTCGTTGTCGGAGAGATAGATGACCTGTGGCGTGTGCTGGATGATCGCCGCCGCGTCCGAGGCGATGATGTATTCCTCCTGCCCGACGCCGAGGATCAACGGGCTGCCGCGACGCGCCGCGACAACCACGTCCGGCTCGTCGAGGTGGAGGACGGCGATGCCGAACGTGCCGCGCACCTCGCGGAGCGCGCGGCGGACGGCGTTCTCGAGGCTCCCGTCATAGAAGTGACCGACGAGCTTGGCGAGCACCTCGGTATCGGTCTCGCTGTCCATCGTGATGTCGTGCTGCTTGAGAAACGTGCGGAGCACGCGGTAGTTCTCGATGATGCCGTTGTGAACGAGGGCCAGCCGGCCGCTGGCGTCGCAATGGGGGTGGGCGTTGACCTCGGTTGGAGCCCCGTGGGTCGCCCAGCGTGTGTGGGCCATCCCGATCGTCGCGCCGGTCAACTCGTTGCCGATCTTTTCCTCCAGGGCCGATATCCGCCCGACGCAGCGCCGGATCAGGAGCTCCCCGCCGCGGATGACCGCGATGCCTGCGGAGTCGTACCCCCGGTATTCAAGGCGTTTGAGCCCCTCGGTGAGGATGGGGGCGGCGTCCCGATGACCGATATAAGCAACGATTCCACACATTCCTCGCCTCCGTCCGCCGCAGCGCGCACGACAGTCGCACGTGAAGCGGTACGCAGGATCGGCGCGGCGGTGCGGCTTTGGGGCCGGTTTCGCGCAAACCGACGCGTCGGACGCGCCGATGATACTATCGGTGCCCCCCGTTGCGAAATGGACCACGGACCTGCCGGGGGGGGCCTCCAAAGGGAAGCAGGTCCTGCCGCCAGCATTAGCAAGCGAGGCATAGCATGAGTTCGACGCGGGCGACGGACGTACCGGAAAGACTCGTCTCTCAACTCGTCAAGGAGTCCCCCGACCTGGGCGACATCGTCGCGGAGTTCGTCCAGGGACTCGCGCCCCAGGTCGGCGAGTTGAAGCAGGCCTTCGAGAAGCTGGATTGGCAGATGCTCGCCGTCCTCGCCCACCGTCTCAAAGGCGCCGGCGGCTCGTATGGTTATCCAGACATCAGCCGCCTCGGCGCGGAGATGGAGCACGGCTTCCGCAGCCAGGACGCGGAGAACTTCCAGGCCTGGATGACACGCCTGAATAAGCTGGTCGCCGCGGCTGAAGCCGGACTCGCGGCCCCCGCTTGACGGACCCGCGCTGCGCCACGACGCTACGCCATGCCCCTCGGCATGGAGCAGCCCATGGCGCGCGATCCCTATTGCAGCAACTGCGGCTACTCGCTCATCGGCCTCACTGACTCCAGCAAGTGCCCGGAGTGCGGCAAGCCGCTCGTCGAGGTACTGATTCGCAGGGGCGACGCGCTCCCTCAAGGAAAACGCTACAAATCCGCGCTGACGATCTTCGGCTTACCGCTCGTACACATCGCCGTCGGGCCGTATGAGGACGAGCGCCGCGGCCGCGCCCGCGGCATAATCGCCATCGGCGACGTCGCCACCGGATTCCTGGCCATCGGCACCGCCCTCGCGACCGGCATCATCGCGATCGGCGGCGGCGCTGCGGTCGGCATCGTCGCTCTGGGCGGCGGCGCGGCGATCGGGCTGCTGACCGTCGCGAGTCTGGCCATCGGCGGGCTCGCATTCGGTGGTGCGGCCATTGGCGGCATTGCCATCGGAGGCGGGGCGGCCGGCTACATCGCTGTGGGCGGCGGCGCAGTAGGCCAATACGCCAATGGCGGTGGCGTTGCGGGTACGCACGTCGTGGGTCCGATGGTCCGTGACCCGGCCGCGGTAGCCCTCTTCAACCGTCTCGCCTGGCTGCTCGGGCCTATGCCGCCGCCGCGCGGGATACCGCTGGCGATACTCGGCTGGGCCTTGGCGGGCGCGATCGCCGTCGCCGCCGCGACGGCACTGCTCGTTCTTCTCGGGTATCTGCTCGGTGGCCGGCGTGACGCCCACGGCCGCGAGTCCCCGTAAGCCGGGCTGCCTTGTGGCCGACGGCGGGTTATCATTCCGCGCATGGCAACGACACCAACGGCACAGTTGGGTCCGCATCGCGTGGGGGCGGGGCAGCCGCTGCTCCTGATCGCCGGACCGTGCGTCATCGAATCCGCCGACCACGCGCTGCGCATGGCGACCGCGATCGCCCAGGTGGCGCGGCGGGTCGGGCTGCCGTACGTCTTCAAGGCCAGCTACGACAAGGCGAACCGCTCCAGCGTGCATTCGTTTCGCGGCCCCGGGCTGGAAGCCGGCCTGGCGATTCTCCGCCGCGTGCGCGAAGAGACCGGCGTCCCGGTGCTGTCGGACGTGCACGAGCCCGCACAGGCGGAGGCGGCCGGGAAAGTGCTGGATTGCCTGCAAGTCCCGGCGTTCCTCTGCCGCCAGACCGACTTGCTCGTCGCCTGCGGCCGCGCGGGGCGCAGCGTGAACGTCAAGAAAGGGCAGTTCGTCGCGCCGGAGAAGATGCGCCTGGCCGTCGAGAAAGTGCGCGAGACGGGCAACGCCAACGTGCTTGTCACGGAGCGGGGGACGTTCTTCGGCTATGAACGGCTCGTCAACGACATGACCGGGTTGCAGGTCATGCGGCAGTTCGCCCCCGTCGTCTTCGACGCCACGCATTCGGTCCAGTATCCCGGCGGGGGCGATGTCACCGGCGGACGGCGCGAGTTCATCCCGCTGCTGGCGCGCGCCGCGGTCGCCGCGGGCATCGACGCCCTGTTCCTGGAGGTGCACGACGATCCGGCCGCAGCCAAGAGCGACGCCGCCACGGTCTGGCCGCTCGCGGAGTTGGAGCCCCTTCTCGCATCCCTGGCTCGCATCCATGCGGCCGCCCAGTAAGGATCGCGGCGAGAAACCTGTTTCTTCGCACACCGCGGGCGGCCCCAAGTTCAACGACACGTCCGGAAGTAGCTGAAAATGTCGCGAGTTGCGCAAATAGCATAAAATAAATACAGAATTGATTTGACAAAACAGCATTGATGTGGTACTAATTAATCTAAGACCGTAGCGAAGCAAAGCCCCAGCGACCGGGCAAACACGCGAGGGTGTCAGGGCCGATTGGAGCGAGCGGAGGGCTCGCTCCTGTTTCTTTGCGCGCCGGAAAACTCGGCCACGCTAGCCGCCGCTCGTTTCCAGCTTGAAGTGCGTACGCAGCCAGATCGTCAGGACGTCCAGGGCCGTGGGCGAGAACGTCTGGTCGATCGTCGCGTACTCGGCGACCTGGCCGGTTTTTGCTTCCTGGAACAGGTGGTTCAGACCCGGAAGCTCTTTCGTCGTCGCGTCCGTGTTGCCGCCGGCCTTCAGGGCCTTCTCGATCTCCGGCAGGTTCTCCTTCGGCGGGACCTGCAAGTCGAGGCTACCGCCCAACGCCAGGACCGGGCATTTCACTTTCCGCAGCGTTTCGCGCGGGTCGTGCGTGAGGAACCAGCGCAGCCAGTTGCTCGTGAACTGCGCCATGCCGAGCTTCGTCGCGCTGTCGATTTGCTCCGGAGTTGGGTCGGGGCCGCCGGACGCGGATAGCTGGATGGTGACCAGCTCCTGGACAGCCTTCCGGAGCGTGTCTTCATCCGCCTTGCGGGCGACGCACTCGTGCACCGCGCGGTGGGCATCCGTATGACGCTTGATCACCTCCGGCGAGGCCCCCGCCGCTTTGAGCAGCGCCTCGTTCTGCAGGATCAGCAACTCACTGCCAGGCAGGCCCGGCCCAGACAGCAGCACGATGCAGGCGACGTCGTGCGACTCGGCGGCCACGAGCGGGGCGATCTCGCCGCCCTCGCTGTGGCCGAGCAGGCCGATGCGGCGGGGGTCGATCTCGGGCTGGTGCTTCAGGAACGCGACGCCGGCTTCAACGTCGGTGGCGAAGTCGGCCGTCGTCACATCGGGCTTTGCGCCCGTGGAACCGCCGACGCCGCGGTCGTCCACGCGGAGGACGGCGATGCCGTGGCGGGTGAGGTGGTCGGCAATGACGAAGAAGGGCTTGTGGCCGAAGATCGTCTCGTCGCGGTCTTGCGGGCCGGAGCCGGTGATGAGGAGGACGGCGGGGTGGGGGCCGGCGCCTTCGGGGATGGTGAGCGTGCCGGCGAGCTTCGTGCTGTCCTTCGAGTTCTCGTACGTCACGTCGCGCTGCGTGTAGGGGAAGGGCGGCTTGGGGGTCTGGGGCCGCGGCGGGCCGACGCTCTTGGCTTCCTCCTCGGTGATGCGCTGCATGTGCGCCGGAAACGTCATGCCGTGCTGCTTCAGCTCGCCGGTGGCGGTTTTGGCGTCTGCGGTGCGTGTGAGCTCGAACACGGCGCCGGCGGGGGGGGCGATGGTGAAGCGCATGTCCGTATCGGAGAGGACGACGTCGATGAGGGGCAGTCCCTTGGCCATCTGGACGGGGATGTCGATCGTCGCCGTGTACTGCCCGCGCTCGGGGCCGGGTTTGAAGACAACGATGAAGTCCAGCGCGATGCCCGGCGTTTCGCAAACGCCCTTCCACCACTGCGTTTCCGTTTCCGGGCGCGTTGCGGATTGGGCTTGTGCGGCCGGCACGGCGTGCGCCAAAGCGACGGCCAACAACACGAGGGGCGTTGTCCACCTGCCAAGCGTTTTCGATTCGCTGCCAATGTGCCGACGGTTCATGTTACGACCCTCCAGTCGTGCTTCCGCGCGACCGTTCTGGTGTGAAGTCTACCCCCCGTTTATCCGACGATGCAGGCCTGGGCACAACTTCAGACAAGGGCACGGGCCCGCACGCGACGCGCTCGAGCAATTGTCAGAACTTGTCCCAGTGGACGACCTCGTCGAGCGGGCGTTTGCTGGGGGTGGGGGTCTCAGCGCCGTAACCGAGGGCCACGAGCGAGACGAGCTTGTACTCGGACGGCGCGCCGCAGAGCGCGACGACCTTGGAGGCATAGGGCTTCTTGTCGCCAGCGATCCAGCAGGTGCTCAGGCCCAGCGCGGAGGCGGCCAGCATGAGCTGGGTCGTGGCCGCGCTGCCGTCCTCGAGGTAGTACTTGGCGGGCCGGGACAGCACGACGATGCAGGTCGGGGCCTGGGTGAGGAACTTGCCGTACTCCGCCAGCGCGGCGAGCTGCTGCCGTTGCTGGGCGTCGGTGACGACGACGAATTCCGTGGGCTGGTCGTTGCGGCCGCTGGGCGCCAGGCGGCCGGCGTCGAGGACCTTGAGCAGCAGGTCGCGCGGGACGGGGTCGGGCTTGTACTTTCGTACGCTGCGGCGATTCAGGATGATCTCGTAAGCGTCCATGTTTCACCTGTCGGCCAGACCGGTTGAGAACCGATCCAACAATGGGGGTCCTATTCGACCGCCGCGGCCTGCTGGCACAAAAACAGCACCGCCATGCGCACGGCGAGGCCGTTGGTTACCTGGCGGAGGATGCTCGAGTGCGGGCCATCGGCGACGTCCGCCGCCAGCTCGATGCCGCGGTTGACGGGGCCCGGGTGCATGATGAGCACGTCCGGCTTGCAGTGCTTGAGCCGGTCGCTGTTCATGCCGAAGAGGCGGATGTACTCGCGCACGGAGGGAAAGCCGCTGGCGGTCATACGCTCCTTCTGGATGCGCAGCATGTTGATCACGTCCATCTCGGGCAGGATACGCTCAAAATCCGACGTGACGCGCACGCCCATCGTCTCGAACGACTTGGGCGCCAGCGTCGGCGGACCGACCAGCGTGACCTTGGCGCCCAGCGTCTGTAAGCCGCGCAGGTCGGAGCGGGCGACGCGCGAGTGGGCGACGTCGCCGACGATCGCGACGTTGAGCCCCTCCACCCGCCCCTTGCGTTCGCGGATCGTGAACAGATCGAGCAGAGCCTGGGTCGGGTGGGCGTGCTGACCGTCGCCGGCGTTGACGACGCAGCAGCTCACGTGCTCGGCAAGGTGCTGAGCGGCGCCGGCCGCGGGGTGCCGCAAGACCATGATGTCGACGCCCATCGCCTCGATGTTGCGGGCGGTGTCGAGCAGCGTCTCGCCCTTGCTGGTCGAGGACATCTTCTCGACGAAGTCAACCGTGTCCGCCGACAGCCGCTGCGCCGCCAACTCGAAGCTCATCCGCGTCCGCGTGCTCTCCTCGAAGAACATCAGCACGACCACGCGGCCGCGCAGCGCCGGCACTTTCTTGACGCTGCGCGTGGAAACCTCCTGGAACCCGACCGCCGTGTCGAGCACGTGGACGATCTCCTCCCGGCTCAGCTCGGCGATCGCCAGCAGGTGTTTCCGCGTCCAGACCGGCTTAGTGCGCGTTCCCGCGGTCATCCAGCACCACCTCGTCCACGCCGTCGGTTTCCTTCAGCATCACACGCACCACGTGGTGCGACTCGGTGTCGGTCCGCAGCCCCACGAAATCCGGCTGGATCGGCAGCTCGCGGAGGCCGCGATCGACGAGCACGGCCAGGCGAATGGCGCGGGGCCGCCCGAGATCGATGAGCGCGTCGAGCGCCGCCCGCACCGACCGCCCCGTGTACAGCACGTCGTCCACGAGCACGACCCACGTGTCCGTCACGTCGAACTCGATCTCCGTCCCGCGCAGCACGGCGTTCGGCCCGATCGTCGTCAGATCGTCCCTGTAGAGCGTGATGTCCAGCACGCCGTAGTGCAGCGGTGCAATTCCCGCCTTTTCGAGCAGCGGCAGGAGGCGCTTGGCGAGCGTCTCCCCGCGCCGGCGGATGCCGACGATAGCCACCGGCACGTCGCGCGGGGCCGCGCCGGCGATCGCGCGGGCCAGCTTCCCCAACGTGTCCTGCAATTCGTGGTGGTCCAGTAACTGGGTCATGGCCCATAGCGTAGCGGGTGGCAGGGTCCCGGAAAAGGCAGGCGCGGCGCTCGTCCTCCGCCGTGCTTAGCGTCCGGCGGAGCCCGGCGTCTGTTCGCGCACCCACCGGATCAGCTCGCTGATCGCGTCGCCCGTGGCACGCTCGCCGGCCGTCCCGCCGATGTTCGTGGCCACGAGCACGGCGTAGTCCCTGTCCAACGCGAGCCACGCCCGGACGAACCACATCGTGTTGCTGCCGGCGTGCGACAGGCAGCGGCCTTCCGCGGCCGATTCCATCACGCCCCAGCCCAGGGCGTAGTCGCCGCTGGGCGGCGGCGTGTGCAGCCGCACGAACGACTCCGGCTTCAGCAGCCCGCTGCCGCCGCGCTCCCCGCGCAGGTGCGCGCGGATGAACTTCGCCCAGTCCGGCAGCGAACAATGCACAATGCCCGCGGGCCCGATCGCCGGCGGATTGTCGGCCGCGGGCCCCGGCTCCATCGGCGTCGTCAGCAGCCAGCCCACCGCGTGTCCACGCGGCTCGTCGATCACGCCGGGCATGCCGGGCGCGCCGAACCCGGCCGACGCCATCCCCAGCGGCTCGAACAGCATCTGCCGCATGAGGTCTTCCCACGCCTCGCCGCTGGCGCGCTCCGCCATGACGCCGGCGATGGCGTAGCCGGCGTTCGAGTAGAGGAACTCCGTGCCGGGCGGTTTGGCGGAGGGCCAGGAGAGGACGGTTTTAGCGAGCAGCTCGCGTTGCTCGCGCGGAGTGCCTTCACGTTTACAGAGGCGGGCCCACAGGCCGTCGCGGGTCAGGTCCGCCGGCGTTCCGCCGCGATGTTGGAGCAGTTGCTCGAGCGTCACGGCGCGGTAATCCGGGTGCATCGTCTCGCGCAGGTCGGGAAAGGCCTCCGCAAGCGTGGTGTCCCAGCGGAGGCGGCCTTGCTCGACGAGCATGGCGAGCATGGTCGCCGTCATTGCCTTAGTGTCGGAGCCGAGGTGGAAGCGGTCGGCGGTGGTCACGGTCTCCGGCGAGGCGTGCTTGCGGACGCCGACGGCACCCAGCGCCACGAGTCGGTCTTTCTGTATCACCGCTACCGCCAGCGCGGGTACCGAGTGCTTCTGGCGGATTGGCTCCAGGCGGTCGCTGATGTCCGCGGGGGGCGGCGCGGCGGATTCCGCGTTTGGCCGGGGCCTTGGGGCTTGGTGTTCGTGGCCGCTGGCGCAACCGGTGAGCGCTGCAACGACTGCGGCAAACGCCACAAGCTGCAGCGGCTGGCGACGTGCGATCCGTGAATGGGAATTGCTCGGCATCGAGTTCCTCGCACGAAGATGCGTGCATCGTACCCGGAACCGCCATTTCGCGCCGCGGTTGGATCGCGTATCATGCGGGCTTCCTAACTCACGGAGATCTGCATGAGCAAACACGGGCTGATCCCGCCGCATGGCGGCACGCTGGTCAATCTCGTACTGGAGGGGGCGCGTGCCGAGGCGCTGAAACAGAGCGCGGCCGAGATGGCCAAGGTCACGCTGGGCGAGCGCGAGCAGTGCGATCTGGAGCTGCTGGCGATCGGGGGCCTGAGCCCGCTGACGGGGTTCATGGGCGAGAAAGAGTTCCACAGCGTCTGCGACACGATGCACCTGACGAACGGGGTGCCGTGGACGGTGCCCATCGTTTGCCCGGTGGATCGCGGCGTCGCGGGCCGCATCAGCGTCGGGCAGCCCGTGGCGCTGCACGACGAGCAGGGGCGGCTGCTGGCCGTGCTGACGGTGACCGAAAAGTACACGCATGACAAGCGCAAGGAGGCCGAGAAGGTCTTCGGGACGAAGGAGGCGGCGCATCCCGGCGTGGCGGTGACCATGACGCAGGGCGACATCTGTCTGGCCGGCACGCTGGAAGTGCTCACGCCGCGGCACGAGCCGCAGTTCCCGGATTCTCGCTTGACGCCGGCGCGGACGCGGGCGGCGTTCGTGGAGCACGGTTGGGAGACGGTGGTCGCGTTCCAGACGCGGAACCCGATCCATCGGGCGCACGAATACATCACCAAGTGTGCCCTGGAGATCTGCAACGGGCTGCTGATTCACCCGCTCGTCGGCCAGACGCAGAAGGGCGACATCCCCGCCGACGTGCGGATGAAGTGCTACGAGGCGCTCCTCGCGAACTACTACAACCCGAAGAACACGATGATGTCCGTCCTCCCGGCGGCCATGCGCTACGCCGGCCCGCGCGAGGCGATTCACCACGCGATCATGCGGAAGAACTACGGCTGCACGCACTTCATCGTCGGCCGCGATCACGCCGGCGTCGGGACGTACTACGGCACGTACGACGCCCAGAAGATCTTCGACGAGTTCGAGCCGGGTGAGATCGGCATTGCACCGCTGAAGTTCGAGCACACCTTCTGGTGCAAGAAGTCCGGCGCCATGGCCAGCGATAAGACCACCAATAGCACAAAGGAGGACCGCGTCTTCCTCTCCGGCACGGCGGTTCGCGACATGCTCGCCAAGGGCCAGCGTCCCCCGGTGGAGTTCACGCGGCCGGAGATCGCGGACATTCTGATCGAGTCGATGCGAACAGGCGCGTAGGCGACAATCGGGGATCACGGTGCTGCTGCGTGAACGAGTTCTAGCGGCGAACCTGCTGGTGCAGGACATGGAGTTGGCCGCGAGACGCCGCCACCAAGAGGCCATGACGTTGCTGGTCTCCAAGCAGCCTGCGGGGGCGGTTTATCTGTTCGGTTACGAGGCGGAGATGCTGCTCAAGAGCGCGGCGTACCGCCGGCTGGGCGCACGGCCCAACAGCCAGGCAGGCGTGTTTTTCCGGCACGCACGCCAACGGGCACGAGATATAGGACTGTCGGGACATAGTGACCAATTCGAGTCTGGTCACGGGCTGCTGTTCTGGGCCCGGCTGGTCTGGTCCTTGCCGACCCCGGCGGGCGACGTCCTGCCCACCGATCTGCGCCGCACGCTCTCCCGGCACATATTGCGAATCGAGAGCCGGTGGGTCGTTGAAATGCGCTATTCGCCCGATGCCGGCTCGACGGATGAAGCCATGACGGTCTTCCGCAGTGTAGAATGGATTGCGCGAAACCGAGTCGCCCTGTGGAGTTGATTCCATGCCCGTGCACAAGATCGGCCGCACGCTTATGCCGCAGTTCCTCGAACTTCGGTCCGAACTCGAGAAGGAGTGGCGCCACCCGCGATCCGGCCGAACTGCCGAACCGGTGATCTACGAGAGTGACCCGGGCGGCAACGAGCCGATCCAGCTATACGTCGTGTGGCGGCGCTGGGAAGGTGTGCCCCCCAGCGATCGTACGGACGTGATCCTCGACGCCTTCGAGGCCGTGCGCGGCAAGGACGCCGTGCTGCGCGTCTCCCTTGCCCTGGGGCTAACGACTCCGGAGGCGGAACAACTTGGTCTCCCGCGGAAAGGGGCCGAGCGGAAGTAGAAGGCGCGGTTGTGGTGCGCGTGGCACCGGGATTGAACGTACGGACAAACCAGGGCCGCAGAATTGATGACAGAACCGAACGTAGCCAGAGCGCCCGCTGGCGCTGCAGCCGATTCAACCGCCGTTCCGCCCGAGATTTGCGAGGCGATTCGGGCGGGGCATGACATCGCGCTCATCAGCCACGTCACGCCGGACGCGGATGCGCTCGCGTGCCTGGGCGCGCTGTGGCTGGCGTTGCCGGAGCTCGGCAAGTATCCGCATTTGGTGTTGCCCGAGGGCACGGTCTCGCGTCAGCTTCAGTACCTCGTCCGCTTCGCCGGGCTGCAGACCGCTCATAGTGACGACGTGCGCAACTGCGACCTGATCGTCGCGCTCGACACGGCCAAGGACAAACGGCTCAACGAGCACGGGCACGTGGCGGCCCTTACGTCCATCCCGATCCTCAACATCGACCACCACGCCACGAACACCCGCTTCGGCCGCTGGAACTGGATCGTCGGCCACGCCAGCAGCACGTCGGAGCTGGTCTACGACGTGCTCAGGGCGCTGGGCTGTCAGATCACGCCGACGATTGCCACGCTGCTGTACGCCGGCATCCACACGGACACCCAGGGCTTCTCGCTCTCGAACACGAGCGCGTATTCGCTGAAGGTCGGGCACGAGTTGGCCTTGGCCGGCGCGCGGGTCGCCGAGGTCTGCGAGCGCATGCACCGCAGCCGCAGCCGCGGCGAGTTCGAGCTGCTCAGCACCGTCTACCGCAACACCCGCGTCAGCCCCGACGGCCGCCTCGCCTGGAGCAGCGCCACGTACCAGGAGATCACGGCCACCGGCTGCCAGGCCGCGGACATCGACGCCCAGGTCGAGATCCCACGCGCCATCGAGGGCATCGCGGTCGCGATCCTCTTCACCGAGGGCGAGCCCGGGAAGGTCCGCATGAACTTCCGCGGCGAGCGCGGCGTGCCGGTCCTGGAGCTGGCGACGAAGTTCGGCGGCGGCGGCCACCACGCCAGCGCCGGCGCCCGCATGAGCGGCACGCTACAGGAAGTCATGGACCGCATCCTGCCGGCGGCGCTGGAGTTCGTCGCGGGGCTGGAGCTGGCGGATCCCGCCTGACTGCGGCCGCCCAGACCGCCCGCCCTTACCCGCCCACTCCCAGGAGGTTTTCAGAGCAGCACCAGCCTCTCCGGGTGTGACTGTTCTTTGTGGACAGCGATAAGCCGTGGCGCGACGGAAGGTTGCGCCAGCAGTCGCGCGCACCATCGTGTTTATGTTCGGTCCCGTGACTCACGCGCTCGGGCTTGGGCCTCAACGCGGCTGCGCGACAGGCCTGCACGCGAGATCGAATCGGTGGCTCAGCGACTTGCCGCTCTTGGCGCAGGGCCGCTTGACCGGAGCTTGGGCTAAGGCGGAGCGCGGGGGTACAATGGCGATACAGGAGGCCGGGGCCCCGGAGGGTTGGAGGTCGGGGCCCCCAACTGGAGGCGCGGGCAGCGCACCTGCCCACCGAGGAAACAGGAGGAGCACGATGAAGGTGATTGGCATGTTCCTGGTGGCATGCGTGCTTGGTGGTTGCCCCGTCGCTCCGCAGGCGGTGGTCATCGAGACGGTGCCCGTGGGCAATCCGGGCAACGCTGGGGAGCTTTCGGGTAGCGGGGCCGGCGCCTATGGTCCGGATCGCATCTGTGGCGCGGTGGATTACGTCTTCAACATCAGCAAGTACGAAGTCACGGCCGGGCAGTACACGGAGTTCCTCAACGCTGTGGCTGCCACCGACACCTACGGGCTGTACAGCATGAACATGGATACGGCGGTCCACGCGTGGGGCTGCAACATCAAGCGCAGCGGCACGTCGGGCAACTACACCTACACCGTGGGCGACGGAAGTGCGACGGATGTGGCCGATTGGGGGAACCGGCCAGTGAACTACGTGAGTTGGGGCGATGCGGCGCGGTTTGCCAACTGGCTGCACAACGGCCAGGCGACGGGGGCGCAGGGGCCGAACACGACGGAGGACGGCTCGTACTATCTGAACGGTGCGACGAGCGACGCGGCGCTGCTGGCCGTCGTTCGCAAGCCGGGTGCCACTTGGGTGATTTCGTCGGAGGACGAGTGGTACAAGGCGGCGTATCACAAGAATGACGGCGTGACGGGGGACTATTGGGACTACCCGACGCGGACGAACGCCGTGCCTGACAACGGGAACCCCGGAGGCGATACGGGGAACTCGGCCAACTACTACGATGGCGACTGGACGATCGGAAGCCCCTACTGGCGCACGAATGTGGGGTTTTTCGGACAGTCCAGCAGCCCCTACGGCACGTTCGACCAGGGCGGGAACGTGTGGGAGTGGAACGAGGCGATTCTGTACGGGTCGTCTCGCGGCATGCGTGGTGGGGCGTTCGGCCGCGATGATTTCCCCACCTACGCGCTGCTCGCGTCGTACCGGGACTACTACGGCATCCCGACGGACGAGTACAACAACGTCGGATTCCGTGTTTCCGAGGTTCCTTAGCCCGCCACGCTGTCGCTGCTGATGCTCGGTGGGCTGGTTGTCCTGCGTCGGCCTGATCGTCGCACGCCGCGTGCAGCAGGAGCCGTCGCACCGCGTCGAGCAGCCTGAGAGGAGCCGGAGTATGCCGCTTTACTCAATCGACGGCCGCCTAATCGACTATTTGCCGCATCAGGGCGAATTTGATTCTTGTCGCGGGCGCCTTTCCGAGGAGGATTTCGCCGCCGTTGTCGACGAGCTAAATCGCAGAGTTGACACGACGGCGGGCAGCGACAAGCCCGTGCTTACGTCGAGCTGGATTCCTGGCAATGACTGGACAGGGACGGCTTACGCTCCCCTATATGCTGCCTGTCGCCAAGACAGAAACCGCTCGGGCATGTTCTTTGGTCAAATCCTCTGGCAAGTCATGCGGAATCGAACCGAGGACTGGAGCTTCGTCAAAGCGGATTTTGAAGAGCTTGGGTTCCAGGGAACGCATTACTTTCGTATCCGCGCCGACCACGCTTCGCACGGGGCGTAGCACGGCCAGCGAAGGGGGCCTCGGGCGGTGCCGTTGGCCGACATAGGGGCAGTATAAGCCCGAGCGCCGGGAGCGACAAGGCGGATACCCAGACCGGGGCTGTAGGGCGACGGCAACGCCGACCAGCGCGTGACGTTTACGGATACTGATCCGCTCGTGGGGTTGATCGGGACGACGTGTCCGTAGGTCGTCTCACGCCAAGGCGCAAAGGCCCCGGGCACCACACCGACGGCCGTCCGCGCCGGCATGGGCTGACGGCCGATAGCTGAAAGCTGACAGCTTCTTCTCTTTCTCCGCCAGCCGCCGCCAAACTCCGCCAGCCAGCAACACCATCGCCCCTGCTCCTTGCTTTCCTCCATTCCTGAG
>PMMM01000145.1 GCA_003162245.1 Phycisphaerales bacterium | reverse complement strand
CCACCGCCGCCGCCGCCGCCGCCGCCGCGGCTCTCGCGGGGCCTGGCTTCGCTGACGGTCAGAGCGCGGTCGCCGTGCATCTGGCCGTTGAGCGCGGCAATGGCCTTGGCGGCCTCTTCGTCCGAGCCCATTTCGACAAAGCCGAAGCCTTTGCTCCGGCCGGCATCGCGGTCTTCGATGACCTGGGCGCTCTGCACCGTCCCGTGGGGGGTGAAGAGTTGCTGAAGGTCCGCGCTAGTGACATTGTAGCCCAGGTTTCCAACATACAGTTTCTTGCCCATTGTTGCTCGCTTTCTGGCAACGTTGGCTGCGACCCGCTGTTTCTCTTTCAGGATCGCGTGTGAAAGCGGCCGCAAGTTCCGGCCGAGAAGGTAGGCGGGCGATCGAGGCGGTGCGGGACCCTTACAGCGTCGCGTACGACCTGATTCGGCAGACCAACCAGCGCAGATTGTAGGCGGGCGGGGCGGCGAGCGGTAGGGGCTTGGGCGGATATTCGTGCGCAGAGGGCCGGTCCGCCAGGGGGGCTCGACGTAACAGTCGTGGGGTGCGTGATTTGCGCCCCGGAGACGCGGACCGGCCCGGTCGCCGGTACCGAGGCGAACGGGGGCTCACATGGCCCTGCGGCGTAATGCGCTGCTCGGAGAGCCGGGCGGCCGACGCGTACCGTGACGCGGGGGGCAAATGGGGCAGGCTTGCCCATCGTCCGGTGCGGGTGGGGGATTCGATGAACTTCGAGGCGGCCCAGGGTGCATTCGCGTGGACCCCCGCCAGGGTCACCGTACAGGCACGAGCCGAAGGAACGCGGCGATGCTTATTCAGACCAGTCGTTTCGGGCGGATCGAGGTCGACGAAGCCCGGATCATCAGTTTCAGCGAGGGACTGCCTGGATTCCCCAAGCATCGCCGGTTTGCTCTCGTCCAGCCGTCGCCCGATCCGGTGTTCTTGTGGATGCAGTGCGTCGACGATCCGGAGTTGGCGTTCGTCGTTTGCGACCCGCGCAGCTTCGTACCGGACTATCGGGTGCCGATTCGCAAGGACGAGATCGCGGCGCTGGCGTTCGCCGATGCCGCCGACTGCCACGTTCTGGTCATCGTGAACACGGTCAACGGCGAGCTGACGGCGAACCTGCTCGGTCCGATCGTCGTAGGGGCGCATTCGCGGCGTGCCCGGCAGGTGGTGTTGTCCGACAAGCGGTACGGCATTCGCCACCGCCTGCTGTCGCGGTGCAGCCGGCAGCCGGTCGCCCAAATGGCGTAGCGTGTCTTCTCCAAAGCAGAGGAATCCCGCTGCGTCAGGTGACGGGCCCGCTGTCGTAGCGGGCGACGGGCCGTTCTCCCTGGAAACCCCTCCTCGTCGCGCGCATGCGCGCCTGGCCGGCGGTTCGTATTTCGCGCGTCGCTGTGCTCCAAACCCTGTCAATGAGGCGCCCAGCCCGGACATCGCCGGCTCGTCCGTGCTGACCCGGACGTAGCCTACCGCCCAGCCTGACTCTTCTGACGCTGTCTCCGGCGTTTAGTTTCCCGCTCCGACTTTTCTTCGCGAACCGCCCGGCGAATCACTTTCGCTTTCGCGGTCGCCTTTCTCTTTCTGGCACCCGTTCGCGAACGACTGCGCGCCGCCGCCATTTTCCTGCTGTCCTTGGGCATTCTTGTACCCTGTCGTGCCGTGTTCCGTTATGCGACCAGCCCGCCATCGTACCGTATGGGCCGCGGTAACGTCACCGTAACAGTCTCCCCTCTACCTGTCGATGCCGCGAGCCGTGCGTGCGATGGCTCGCGCGTCCGAACGGACGTCGCACCGGAGGCGACGTTGGGACGCGTCGCAGGTAGTCTCGCCATCGGCTTGACGATCCGGAGCGCCGCGGCGACAACTTGCTGAGCGTAGGAATGCGCGCTGCGCCTCGGTCCCGGCGCGGAAGGCGACATTACACTCCGTGTGGAAACGCGGGGGCGCGCGGACCTTTCGCAACCATAGACGCGTCCTTTGATGAGTCAGCCGCTGGGCTCTGGAGAGGAGATCCGAATATGAAAGCGGTCACCAGGATATTTCTCAAAGGGCTGGCCGCCGTTCTGCCGATCACGGTGACGCTCTACGTACTGTACTGGCTGGGCAGCACGGCGGAGTCGCTCTTGGGGCGGGGGTTGAAGATGTGCATTCCGGAGCGCGTGTACCGGCCGGGGATGGGCGTGGTGGCCGGGCTGGTCCTGGTGCTGGTGATCGGCGTATTGATGAACGCCTGGCTGTTCCGCACGCTGTTCCGGTGGAGTGAGAAGCTCCTGGAGCGGATTCCCCTGGTCAAGACGCTGTATGGGGCCGTGCGCGACCTGATGGGCTTCTTCTCGGGCACCGAGAAGAAAGCGATGCGCAAGGCCGTCATGGTGGCCGTCGGGAACACGCCGCTGCGCCTGATCGGGTTCATCACGCGCGAAGACTTCAGCGGCCTGCCGGCGGGAGTGGGCGGTGGCGACACGGTGGCGGTGTATCTGCCGATGAGCTACCAGATCGGGGGGTTCACGACGATGGTTCCGCGCGCGGCGGTCCAGCCGATTGACATGTCCATCGAGGAGGCGATGCGGTTCGCGGTCACCGCGGGGATGACGGGGGCGAAGGGCGGATAGGCGGGCGTCGCGCGTCGGCGACGCGGGCACCATTTGCCGGGCCGCCGGGTTGCAGCTATAAGAGCCGGCTCTGTGAGCCGTGCGGGCCGCGCTTCGGTCGGTTTCGTTGCGTGGCGGTCCCCGGCGTGAATAGTCTTCGGTTCTGGATCGACCATGAACGCATCTGCGAGTCCTCCCAACGGCCCGGATTCCGGGCACCCGCCCGGGTATCGGTTGCGCCGCGGGCGCAACTGGTTCATGCTCGGGCTCACGTACGCGTCCTACTACCTGTGCCGCTACAACCTCCAGATCGTGGCCCCCGAGTTGAAAGCGGCGCTCGGCTTCTCCAACACCCAGTACGGCGCCATCCAGGCTGGCCGCAACGGCGCGTACGCCATCGGCCAGTTCGTAAACGGCCTCTTCACAGATCGGCTGGGCGGCAAGCAGGCCATGACGATTGGGGCCATCGGGACGGTGGTGCTCAACTTGCTGTTCGGCATCGTCTCGTGGTCCAAGATCGGCTGGCTCTTTTTCGCGCTGCTGCTCATCCGCGCGGCGGACGGCTACGTGCAGGCCTTCGGCGCCCCGGGCTTCATCAAGATCAACACGGCGTGGTTCCGCCGGAAGGAGCGGGGCACGTTTTCCGGGATCTTCGGGGCCATGATCAACCTGGGGCAGACGGGCGTGGGGCAGCTCGCCGGCCTACTCGCAACCGGGTTTTCGATTCCGCTCATTTTCTTCACGATCACGGCGCCGCCGCTCAACTGGCGCTACATGTTCTTCGTTCCCCCGGTTGTCATCCTGATTGTGATCGTGTTGATGAACCTGCTGGTCAAGAACCATCCGGAAGAGGCTGGCTATCGCCTTGTGCACGACGAGGAGGAAGCTGGCGACGACCCCGGGCAGAGCCTGGGCATGGGCGAGGTGTTCCGCAAGATCACGGCGAACCCGGTCGTGTGGATTGTGGCGGCGGCCTATTTCTGCACCGGTTTCGTGCGCGCCGCGATCTACGATTGGTGGGCCATTTACTATAAGGAAGCCTGGGATATCACGAGACAGAACAGCACGGGCTTCTTCACGTTCATGGCCGCCTGGGCGCTCCCCGTGCTCGCCACGCTGGGCTCCCTCGCCGCGGGTGCCATCTCGGACAAGCTCATGCGCGGCCGGCGCGCCCCGGTCGCCGCCGTCCTCTATTTCGTCCAGTTCGTCTGCATCGTTCTCGCGATCCTCATGTCGCAGCACCTGCTGTACGCGTCGGCGACGATGGCGACGGTGCTCGTCCTCGGCATTCACACCGGCTGCAACGCGACCCACTCGATCCTGGGCTCGGCGGCCGCCATGGACCTTGGCGGCCGCAAGATGGCCGGCTTCGCGTCGGGCGTAATCGACTCATTCCAGTACTTCGGGGCGATGCTCGCCGGCTTCGGCCTGGGCACGCTGCTCGACTATTCCGGAGTACCCGTCGCCCCGGCCGCCACCCAGTCGGGCACGGTCAGCGCGCTCACGAAAGTCATCAATCCGACGGTCTGGTTCGCGTCCATGCTGCCCTGGGGGCTGCTGGGCACCGTGCTGATGGTCTACGTGTGGATCAGGCACGGCGCCTCGGGCAAGGCCGGAACGTGACCGCCTGATTCGTCCCCCGCGGTGGCCATGGCGTGGGACGACCGGGCGCAGCCGCAGTCGGTTGCCGCGGCGGGCGCTTTCCACTACCTTCGCGGGCATGAACATCGCCGGCAAGTTCATCGTGGTGGACGGGCCCGATGGCGCGGGAAAAGGGACCCAAATCCAGCGCCTGGGCGAGTGGATCACGGCACAGGGCGGGCACTGCACGCGGGCGCGCGACCCCGGCGGGACCGAAATCAGCGAGCGGATTCGGCACGTCCTGCTGGGATATGACCTGTCAACGATGGATTCACGCTGCGAGGCGCTGCTGTTCATGGCGTCCCGCGCGCAGCTCGTGGCGGAAGTCGTGCGGCCGGCCCTGAAGAAGGGCCACACCGTGCTGTGCGACCGCTTCATCTCCGCGACGTGTGCGTACCAGGGCGCGATCGGCGTGCCCCAGGACGAGATCCTGGCGCTGGGGCGGCTGGCGGTGGACGACACGTGGCCGCACCTGACGATCGTGCTCGACGTACCGCCGGACGTCGGCTTCGCGCGCACGAACCGGAAGCGGGGCGGCGCGAAGACGCCGCGCCATGCCGGGCAGCTCGCCATCTTCGACGGGGCGAACACGGACGCGATGGAACGGCGACCGCTCAAGTTCCACCGCCAAGCGCGGAAGCTGTTTCAGGCGTTACCGGGGACGTATCCGGGGCCGGTGGTGCTGGTGGACGCAGACCGCGAGGTTGAGGCGGTGTGGGAGGACGTGCGCAGGGCGGTGGAACGTGCGTTTCAGTGACGTCCGGCACCAGGACCGTGCGCTCTCGATCCTACGGCGTGCGCTGACGAGCGGGCGGACCCCCCACGCGTACCTGTTTGAGGGGCCGGAGGGGGTTGGCAAGGAACTGGCGGCGCGGACGCTGGCGAGCCGGCTGCTGTGCGACGATGAGACGCTGGCGCCGGACGCCGACGCGTGCGGGCGGTGCGGGGCGTGCCGGCTGGTCGCGTCGGACAACCATCCCGACTTGCACGTGATTCACCGCGGCCTGCGCAAGCTGCATCCGGACCCGGCGGTGCGGGCACGCAAGGGGTTGTTCCTGAGCGTGGACCTGGTGCGGCATTTCGTGATCGAGCCGGCGGGGATGAAGCCGACGCAAGGCCGCCGGCGGGTGTTCTTGATCCGCGAGGCGGAGCGGATGAACGAGGAGGCGCAGAACGCGCTGCTGAAGACGCTGGAGGAGCCGCCGGGGGCGGCGTGCCTGATCCTGGTGACGGCGTCGGCGGGGCGGTTGCTGCCGACGATTCGCTCGCGGTGCCAAAGCGTGCCGTTCGGGCTGCTTCCGCCGACGTTTGTGGCACAGGAGCTGCGCAGCCGGGCGGGTGTGTCGGCGGCGGACGCAGCGGCGCTGGCAGGGCTGTCGGGCGGGCGGCTGGGGGTGGCGCTGCAATGGCAGCGGCTTGACGTGCTGGCGGCGGTGGACGCGGTCGGCGAGAGCCTCGACGCGTTGCCCGCGGGCGACGTGGAAGCGTTCGGCAAGCGCCTGGTCGAGTTGGCGACGGAGCTTGCGAAGCGGGCGCGGCCGGGGACGGGAGCGCAGGACGAGCAGCCGGACACGGATGAGGATGAAGAGGAACGGCCGGCGAAAGGCGCGGGGCGGGCGGTGCCGACGGACGAGTTGCGGGATGCCTTGAAGCTCGCGCTCGCGCTGCTGGCGGCGCTGTATCGCGAGGCGCTGCTGGTCAAGGTCGGGGCCAGCGCGATCTGTCACCTGCCTCAGCAGCAATGCCGCGCGGAGGCGTTGGCGGGCGGCGCGTCGCTCGATCGGCTGGACGCGAGCCTGCGGGCGGTGAGCGATGCCGAACGGATGCTGGACGCGAACGTGTCGCCGCAACTGGCGTGCGAGCGGCTGGCGGTCGGTCTGCTCGGGGAGTTGCCGGTGTAGCCGCGCGGCGTTATGCGCGGAGGCAAGTCAGGATCAGGTCGGGGCTGGTCGCCGGATCGTAGGGCGTTTCCTGATACGAGCCCCAGAAGCGGACGTTGGCGGCGCCGCCGGCGAGCGCGGCGGAGCGCAGGTCCGTGTCGCGGAGGCCGAGGAAGCGGGCGGCGTGCGTGAAGCTGCGGAATCTCCCGCCGGTCAGGCGAAGGTCGATGAAATCGACGTGTCCGCAGACGCCGACGCGGTGCATGCCCTTGATGAGGATCTGATCGCCATCGGGGCGCGGCCGGTGTTGGCACTTCTGCCAAGACGTCGGCCCCTCCGCGAGCCGCCAGAGGTTTACGACCTGCGTAATGCAGATGCCGCCGGGGCGGAGGGACGCCAGCATGGCCTTCAGGACGTGGGCGACCGTTTCCATGTCCGGCACAAGCGCGAGGGAGTTGCCGACGCAGGCGGCGGCGTCAAACGAGCCGGGCGGCGTGGCCGGCTCGGTGAACGGGCGGACGACCCAATGCAGCGTTTCGGACTGACCGTGTTTCGCCCGGCAGAACGCGATCATTTGCGGGTCGAGGTCGGCCCCGGTGGCGTGCAGGCCCCAGGAATGGAACATTGCGACGTCGTGGCCGGTGCCGCAAGCCACGTCCAGCACGCGCTGCGCAGCGACCTCGGCGAAGCGCCGCCGGTAGAACGGCTCCTCGTTCGCGAGGCGCTTGGGCCAGTCCACGAGCGCGTCGTAGCTCGCGGGGTCCAACTCGAACTGTCCGGATGCGGTGTTCATGGGCCGGTCAACTCCTGTGCGACGCCGGGGCGCCGGCGACGGGTGCATCGTACTCCAGCAGTCGGCGCTCGTCCGCCAGGGCCCGCAGGGGCGTAAGGTCCTGCGTGACCTCGAGCGTGTCGAGGTACTGCCCGCCTGCGGAGCGCAACCCTCCAGGTCGCGATCGGCATCACGGGCAAGTACACCGCGGTGCGCGACGCGTACGCGAGCATTCTCAAGGCACAGGAGCACGCAGGCGCGCACCTGGGGTGCAAGGTGCAGGTCCGCTGGGTCGACACGTCGGAGCTGACGGACGAGACCGCAGACGCAGCGTTGCGGGACATTCACGGCGTCATCGTGCCCGGCGCTTTCGGGACGCGCGGGGCGGCCGGCAAGATCGCGTGTCTCAAGTACGCGCGGACCAACCGACTGCCCTGCCTGGGAATCTGCTATGGGTTCCAGATGGCCGTCATCGAGTGCGCGCGGAACGTCTGCGGCCTGGCGGACGCGAACTCGACGGAGATCGACAACGAGTGCCGCCATCCCGTGATCGACCTCCTGCCGGAACAGAAGAAGATCGCAGGGCTCGGCGGCACGATGCGCCTCGGCGGGCAGGACGTCGTGCTCAAACCAGGCACGCTCGCCGCCCGCATGTTCGGCGCGCGGACGCGCCTGCGCTTCCGGCACCGCTATGAGGTGGACCCCCGCTACCTTCCACAACTGGAGGCCGGCGGGATGGTCTTCTCCGGCAAGTCACCGCGGGCCGAAATCATGAACATCCTCGAACTGCCGGAGTCGCTGCATCCGTACTATGTCGGCACGCAGGCGCATCCGGAGTTGATCAGCCGACCGCTCTCGTCGCAGCCCATGTTCCTTGGTCTCGTACACGCGGCCCTGCGGCGAGCGTACCCGAACAATCGCGAGCCGCTGGTATACCCCGCGGAAGCGGCACCGCCGACCGACGAACCTACGCCGCACGTGCAATCCCAGCGCGAGCACATCGAGAAAGCCTGACCGGGGGCAGTGCGTTTCGGACGGCCGGCGAATTGTTCAGGTTGCCGCGTGCCCCTCACGTCGAAACACCCACAGCAGCGATCCCAGGAAGTTGATGCCCGTGCCTACGACGACGCCCACGAAAGCGGCCTGGAACCGGTGGCCCACGAACAGAGGGACGTAGTTCAACCCCATCGCGATCGCCCAGCTTGCCAGGTTTCCGGCCACGCACGAAGCGACGAAGCGGCGGTACTGACGCAGGGCCCCGATGGCGCGGCCATCCCAGAACGTGAAGCCGCGGTTCAGAAAGAAGTTCCACGTCATCGCCACCCAGATCGCCAGGGCGCGCGAAAGCCACGGCCACGGAAGGATGCTCAGAAGCAAAGCGTAGAACGAGAAGTCTACAGCCATCCCCGTGGCCCCCACGCCGCAGAACTGCACCAGACGCGACAGTGTCCCGTATTTGTAGTCCGCCAGACGCTTCAAGTGGTTTAGATAACGCACTTGCTCCTTGAAGGTCAGCTTGCTCTGGCCGAACTTGCGGTCTGAGAAATGAATGGGGATCTCGCGCACCTGCTTGCAGCCGCACTTGACCATCAGCTCCAGCCCGATCTTGTAGCCGATTGGGCTGAGTTCCCGCGCCCGGGCAAAGACCGCGCGCGGTAACGCAAAGTAGCCCGCCATCGGGTCCTTCGCGGACGTGAACGGCCTTGCCAGGAGCGTCGCGACACGGCTGTTGAGCCAGCGGAACAGGCCCCAGCCTTCCTCGGTCGTTCCGCCGGAAACGTAGCGGCTGCCGATGACGAAGTCCGTGCCCGGCGTCCGGACCGTCTCGAGCATCTGCGGCAACGCTTCCGGCGGATGGCTCAGGTCGGCATCCATGCACAGCAGGTACTCGCCGCGCGCCTCCTGAAAGCCGCGCACGACCGCCGAGCTGAGGCCGCGCTCCTCGAGGCGCGTGATGAGCCGGACGGCGTGGCCGTCTTTGCGCAGGCCATCGACCGCCTCTGGCGTACCGTCCTGACTGTTGTCATCCACGATGATGATTTCGTGCGCCACGGCCGCCGCACGCAGGACCGCGCTGATCTTGGGAATCAGAAGCGCTAGGTTCTCCGCCTCGCGATACGTCGGCACCACCACGGACAGGGTGACAGCGCCCCCTTGCGCTGCCGAGGAAACAGTGCTGATGCTCGACATAGGGCGACCACTCGCCTTCCGCGTACGGCTTCGCCTCCCGCGGCGCTTGCGCTGCAGGCTACATCGCACACTCTATCACGCTGGTCGCGGTGGCACAAGCCGCCTTGGTTGGTGCGGCCGGCTGTGCGGCCCGTGCGTTTGCGCAGGACGCGCTCGCGACGTCTCGCGCCCGACGAAGAAGTTACCTTATCCCATCGGCTTCGGTTGGCGGCGATTAACGCGCGCGCAAAGCTGAACCGCGCAGCAGACGTTCAGCACGTGCAGCAGGTAGACGTTCGACGTGAAACGGGCCTGCTGCATAACCAGCGTCGTCATCGCCAATTGGAACAGAATCGCGGTCAGCATCAGCACAAGAAGCAGATTGCGCCTGCGAAGCGCTGAGGCAATTACGAGCGGCAGAGCTATGAACGAGAGGACGATCGTGACGCGATTTGCAACCGAGGCATAGATCTGAATCAACACATAGGCCGCGTCCCATCCGCGCCGCGCTACAAAGCGAAAGGGACTGCGCAGGAGGTCTTTCCTCGCCGTCGCGAATGCGTCGGTCTCGCCCGTCGCGTCGTACTCGAACGGCACGTGCCGGTAGATTTCGCCTGTATACCCGGCGCTGATAATGGAAAGGTAGAAAGCGCGCGCACACTTCCGGACGAACTCCCCTGGATACTCCGTCACGCGCCGCCTGAACTCCGCCTTGAGAAACTGGTCTGCGCGCCAGTCAACCGATGACATGGCACCCGGAAACGCCGTCCACTGATCCGGCCAAGTATACTCCTTCGGCGTCTTGTATAGCGGCGAATTGCGCCCCACAAAGCGATCGGCCAACAAGGTGTGGAGCAAGGGGTCGTGGTCTTGCAACTGAATACCCCAGCGATTGTTGGGGAGGGTTCCAAGCCCGGTAAAGAGGGTTGCGCCGCCGTTGGTGGAGGAGAGCAGGCAGTGGCCGGTGACATGCTTCGTGTACAACAGCCACGGAATCAGAAGTGCGTAGGCGACTGCGCACCAAACCAACATTCTGCCGACGATGAACAGGCGAAAGCGGTACGAGAACAGCAGGATGAGCCACAAGCCGACTGCCAACAGGTGGTAGTCCGAGCGAAAGTTCAGCGCGAGGCCGAATAACGCGGCGGACGCCACAAGCCAGCGCAGGGGGGACGGGCGCGCCTGGAGGGCCGGCAGCAGCGAAAAAAGGGCCAGAAGCCCCAGACTGGCCGCAGGAGCGGCCGCCCAAATGTTCGCATGAAAGGCCCACCACGGTGTCGACGCGACCGCGGCGGCCTTGAACAAGCGCACCGTGTTTGCCGCGAAGTACTGGTCGCGCTCGACCTGTCGCACGACGAGCCAGGTGGCCGCGACGGCCAGCAGTTCCTGCACGATGAGGATGACCGTGCGGCTCTGCGTAGCCACGAAAAAAAAGGCATATCCCCACATTGGGAACGTCGGCACGTGGTGCACTGCCGCCGCCGGGTCAAAACCGGCCGCGATGACTCGGGCCACATCTTTGTAGTAGGGGATGTGTCCGTGTTCGTACTGGGCCAGATAGTTCAACCAGACGGTCAGCCCGGCGTGCAGACAGGCGGCGAGCCACCAGAACCGGTCAAAGATGTGCAGGCAGCGGCGGATCATTCGCGTCCGCCTCGCTGCCTTGCGCGTCGGTTCCGTGCGGCCTCGAGCAAGATGACCTTGGTTGACGGGGTTGCGGTCGGTGCGCGGGAGGGGCGCGCCGGCCCCGAGGCCGGGGAGCAGGGCACAAACCGCGAGAAAGACGGCGCTCGGGCCGAACGCCCCATCTTCTACACTCCGCACGACACGCGCGCAGCGCGACAGCACACTCGTATAAGGCCATATCCCGCAATGATTGTCAAGCGGCTCGCCGGGCGGGGTCCAGGGCAACCGCATTCTCGG
>PMMM01000230.1 GCA_003162245.1 Phycisphaerales bacterium | reverse complement strand
CTAAGCGGAATGCGTATTACTCGTAACATACAGATGAGAGGGTCGGCATGTGGGAAAGCCAGATACAAGAGGGTGTCGAAATGCCCGGATCCGTTCAAGAGAAGTCGCGCGGGTTCACACTAACTGAGCTAGCGGTCACGATTGCCGCCATCGCGATCATGCTGTTCGCGGTCTGCCCGGCGTTGACGTACGCGCGGGACCGGGCTCGCACCGTCGTCTGCGAAAGCACCCTGCAAGGGTTCGGTGCCGGCATGCTCGTATATGTGAACGAGAACCTCGACTACATCCCCGGCGTGAATACGTCCGGCGTGGCGACCCGTATGAAGGTAGGGTCTTCCGCGCTGAACGCTCGGACCGTGCCGGTCCAGAGCTACGACTGGATGACGCCGCTGCTCCAGGGCGACCCCAACCTGCCCGAGCGCTGGGTTCAGCGTTTCAACTACCTTCTCGGCGAGTATCGGTGCCCGCTGCAAACTGCGACAGCGCTCCTCTATCGGCCAAGCGTGGCATACCTGCCCCGGGATGATCAGGACTGGGCCATTAGCCACACCTGGTTAGCGCCCAGTTACCTGATGCCGGCCTACTTCTCGTACTGGGGCCAAGCGCATGTCAACGACGTGCTCGCGACCGTCGGGGCCGATCCTTATCTCCAAATCCGCGCCAGCGTGCCATCGGCCAGTTGGCCGGTCCTGAATACGGACTTCAACTCGCACTTCGAGCAGGTCGGTCCGGCGGCACGAAAGGTCTTCGTGGCCGATGGAACCCGGTACCTGACCCCAGCCGGCTTCATCGACCTTGACCTCTCACCGGACCCGGTCTACTTCGGTGCCTTCACCGACGTCGGGGCGTGGGAACCGTTGAGCACCACGTACGGCGTGAAGGCAGGCACGATGAACTGGGACGGCAACACCGTCTCGACAGGGAGCCCCTCGCAGGGTGCGAATCTCCCGCTCAACTACCGGCATCGCCAAACGCCGGCCGGCAGCGTGCCGCTGACCCCGGTGCGGGGCCTCAGTCAGTCGGACCCTCTCCCGCTGAACGGCCCAGAACTGGGCGACGCCGACACTCAGGCGTTCGTTGCCGGCTCGGCCCAGGGCAACCACGGCTGTATAAACGTCGTGTGCTTCGACGGGCACGTGGAGCGGCTCGACGACCGCGCGTCGCGCGACATCGACCGGTGGTATCCGACGGGATCGGTCGTGCACGGCTCGCCCATCGGCATGACGACGGTTCCGAGCGTTCCGGGCGGGTACGTGATCCCGTAGCCGGCACGCTCACGCACCAGGCGATCGGCAATAGCACCGCGGCCGAGGCCGCCCAGGCACGGCGTCAGCGCTACGGGGGGTTTTCAGCTTTTGTCGGCGGACCGCGCCGCACACCCGTTGCGCGCCCGGCCCTTGCCACCACGCCGCGGCGATGGTAGGAAAGTGGGTCCCCGGCCGCCGGCGTGCGCCGGGTTGAAGAGTCGTTGACCGATGAAAAGCTCAATCTCTCGCGTCTTTCGCGAACCGCCACTCCTTGCAGGTGCTGCCATGAAAACTGCTTGCGGCTGCTTGTTGCTCGTCGTGTGTGTTGGGCTCTTTGCCGGGTGCCAGGCTCCGAAGCCCGCCGGCGACCGGATGGTGGCGGTGAACACGCTCGTCCCCGCGCCCGATGACTTCGCGACCAAGCGCATCGGCACGCCCCAGTTCCCGATCCCGCCGTACGCCAAGTTCCTGCAGGGCGTGAAGATCTGCCTCGACCCCGGCCACGGCGGCGACGCGGAGAAGCGCGGCTTCAAGCGCGGCGGCACCGGCGTGCGCGAGGCGGAGATCAACTTCCGCGTCGCCCAGTACCTCCGCGAGCTGCTGACGAAATCCGGCGCTGAGGTCAAGCTCACCCGCGCGGGCGACACGGACCTGTCGCTGGCGGAGCGCGCCGGCGTCGCGAACGAATGGGGTGCCGACATCTTCGTCTCGCTGCACCACAACGCGATCGACAACAAGCCGACCGCCAACCACACGACCGTCTGGTATCACAAGGACGTGGATTACCGCCCGTCGGACCTGGACCTCGGCCGCTACCTGTGCCAGGGGCTGTACGACACGCTTGCCCTGCCGCAAATCACCGACGTGCCGCTCAAGAGCGACCAGCTCATGTACAAGGAAGGCTTCGGCGTGCTGCGGGCCGCGAAGGTCACCGCCGCGCTGTGCGAGACCTCGTTTTTCACGAACCCGGAGGAGGAGCAGCGGCTGCGGCAGCCGGAGTACAACCTGAAGGAGGCGTACGGGCAGTATCTCGGCTTGGCGCGCTACGCCGCGGGCGGTTTGCCGCGGGCGAAGCTGGTCGATCCGGCCGATGGGGTGGTCTACCTGGACGCGGACGAGTCGGATGACAACGACACGCGGGAGTCGCCGGTGGACGCCCAAGTGGCCAGACCGAGCGAGGTCGCGGCGGCCGCGGCGGATGCCGCCGATGCTCCGTTGGCGGCCCCGCGCGGCGAGGAGGCCGACGAAGATGACCAGGCGAAGGAGGGCGACCAGGGCGAGCCGCTGGAGGGCTACGTCCCGATCGTCTTCGAGCTCGACGACGGGCTGCGCGGCCGCAAGTCGTGGGGCAGCGAGCGGCAGATGATCCTGACCGACACGATCGCGGTCCGCATCGACGGCGAGATCATGCCGTTCGATTTCGCGAACGAGGGCTACCGCCTGACGGTCGGCGTGCCGATCGACCTGGAGGCCGGCCCGCACGACGTCAACGTGTACTTCGAGAACATGTACAAGAACTCGATCCTGAGCCCGCACTTCAAGATCGAAGTCCGCCTCGGCGCCCCGCCGGAGAAGGAGTAGGCGCCGTCCCCCCGTGCGCCGAACGCTATGCAGTTGGCGCCCGCACCGCCGCTACCGCCGCGCCGAGCGCCGGCGCGGCGCGGAGGCGTGACGCACGGACGAAACCGGACTTGAGCGCTGACGTGGCCGAATTCAGGTAGGTTCGCGCCATTTCCGCATCGCCACCGGCCGCGATGCATGACGCGAGGTACGCGTCCAGCTTGTCCGCGACGACTGCGCGGTACTGCGCGTCGGCGTAGATCAGTCCGACGCGCTGGCCGATGATCACGCGCTCCAGCAGCACGCCGCGGTATTCGTGCTCCGGATTGAGCTTGGCGTACGCCTCGCCGCGGTGCGGCGCATCCGCCCGGCCATTCTTGATCGTCCACAGCCGCTCGAAGATCAGCTCCGCAAGTACCAGCGCCGCCGTGTCGAGCCACGCCATCGCGAGGGGGTCGCCTTGGACGGCGGCAACCTCCGGGTACGGCGCCGCACGCCCCCCCCCCGCGCCATTTAGATCGCCCCACACACGATTCAACGAACTGGCCGACACCAGCTTCTCGAACGTCGGCCCCAGCGCGCTCGGCATCTGCCAACTCTTCTGAATCCACGGCTTGGCCGCGTCGAACGGCACCAGCCGCCCGCGGAGCTTCATGGCGTCCGCGATCCCCGTCCCGCCGCCGAGGTAGTACGCATCCTGCACGTCGCGGAACAGCCCGTCCGCCGCGTATTCCTCGCCGAGCCCGCAGTAGTCCGCGTCGCTGCCGAGCGCGGCCACGGGCGACGCCAACTCGACGCCGGCCGCCGCGATCATGCGTTCCAGCATCTCCAGATACCGCGGCATCCGCGGCCCATTGTTGATCGTGTTGATCCCGCGCCCGTCCGGCGTCTTCAGGCCGGGCATCCCCATCCCCACGAGCGCGCGTTTCGCGCCGCATTGCTGCGCGATCTCCACGACGGCCTGCGCTGCCGCCTCAATCCACATCCGCCCCTGCGTGACCTCCTGCTCCGAAAGCCGGATGTCGCCGCTGTTCCGCTGCGCAAGCTGCTCCGCCACGGCCACCGGCGTAAAGCCCGGCAGCCGCGGATACACGCGTGCCGCCGCCTCCGGCCGCAGCCGAAACGAAGTCGGCCGCTGCAAATCGTTGCACGCCGCCGCGTGCGCCTTAGCCTCAGTCGCCCCGCCGTCCACGCCGATCAGTAGCACATCATTCATGTCTAGCCCGTTAATTCACTACTACGCCTTAGCGCGGCCTTTGTGGTTAAGTTCCCGTCGCCGGTGCAGCGCTTCCAGCCGCATCTGGTCCTTCGCGCTGTCGTTGCGGTCGATCGTCGCCTGGTCGATCGCATGGTCGGTGCCGCCCGCGTGGCGGATCACCTCGTAAATCGGGTCCCACACACGCCCGATCGTGTGCCGCTCGCTGATCCGCAGCACCAGGTCGTAGTCTTCGCCGTAATTCCGGCTGCCCGGCGTATCGTTCGGGCCGAACCAGCCGGCGTCGCGGATCACCTGAATGTGGGCGGACCGCGGGGCACCGGCGCCGTTGATCCGCAGCAGGTTGTTGCGGCCGTTGTCCGCCGTCCACTCGTCGTGCGTCACGACGGGGATTTCCTCGTTCCGCCGGAGCGTCTGCGTCGCTTCGTCCAGCGTCCACACCTCGTAGGAGCCGACGACCATGCCGATGGTCGAGTCGCTGTCAAACACGGCCAGCAGCTTAGCAACTGCGTCGGGCTTGAGACGGTCATCGGAATCGAGCTGCACGTAGTACTTGCCACGGGCCGCCGCGATCCCGCTGTTGAGGCACAGGCCGAGGTTGTTGACGTCGACCACGATCAGCCGCACCGGCGGCGCATCGGCCCGGTGGCGGTCGCCGCCCGGCATGTAGCGGCGTACTTCCGCGGCGGTCGGGTCGCTCTCGCCGCCGTTGACGACGACGATCATCTCGACCTGCCGCACGGTCTGGGCCTGGACGCTCTCGATCGCCCGACCGATGAAGCCGGGGCGGTTGTTCACCGGGGTGACGACGCTGGCGATGCACTCGGCGAAGCGTTTTTCATCGCCGGGCACGTACCGCACGGGCTGTACGCCAGTGCCGCGGGCGAAATGGGCCCCGCTGCGTTTGAGGTGCTCGGTGAGGGCCCGCTCCATCTCGAGCTGCGTGCTCTTGCCGGCCAGCAGGTAATCGAAGACGTTGTGCACGCGGGCCGGGGCGGTGACGGTGTAGAGTGCACCGGCGTAGCGATTTGCGATGTGGGCCGGTGCGTACTTTTCGGTCAGCTTCAGCCGCAAGTCGTAGAGATCGGCCGCATGGTAGCGTTCGTCGAACCCGCCGACTTCGCGCAGGGCCGCGGTGCGGTACAGGATCGCGCTGCCGAAGTCGACAGTGTCCCGCAGCCGGCCGGCGTGCCAGTCGAGCAGGTGAACGTCTTTGCGTTGGCCGTTGGGCTCGATCCGCTCGTAGTCGGCGTAGACGAATCCGATCTCCGGACCGCCGACCGCGCGATCAACGCGCGTCGCCGCCATCACCATCGTCCGCACCGCCGACCGGCGAAGCACGACTTGCGCGGGCTCGTTGTAGAGCAGCAGCAACAGGTCGCCGGTGGCGCTGCGCAACGCGGCGTTGTACATGGCGGCCCGGTTCGCGTACGTCCCCGGAACGTGGCGCACGCGGCTGGCATCCACGCCCGCGGGCAGAAAGTCCGGCTGCGCCGCCGGCCCACGTCCATCGACGACGAGCACCTCGGCCGGCGCGTGATCCTGGGCGAGCGCCGCCTGCAACCCGGCCTGGAACGCGGCACGGTCGTACGGCAGCTTGTCGGTAAAGACCATCCCGATCGAAACGCGGACGTTTTCGAAATTCGCACTCATAGAGGCCATTCTCTTCACGGTGAATGTTCGGCGGCGAGCAGCGCGTCCCACGTGGTTGGTCGGCTCCAGCGGTCCAGCCGCCGGCCGTTGAGATACAGCGCCGGCACCGCGGCGACGCCCAGGCGGTTGCCGAGAGTCACGTCGTCGGCAATTCGCTCGGCCACGGCCGGCGATTCGAGCGCTTGCGCGAACGCCGCGCGGTCCAGCCCCAGCTCCACGGCCCAGTCGGCGAACCGGTCGCGCTCGAGGTCGCTCTGCCGTTCGAACAGGACGCGTTGCATCGCCAGCGCGGCCTGCGCGCCGCCGACCGCGAATGCCGCTTCGTACGCGCGCGCCGCCTGGCAGGCCGCGGGATGCCCGCCGCCGCTGAACTCCGGGTGTGGGTTGCACGCGGGGTCCTGCGGGAAATGGCGGAATGCGACACGAAGCTGGTCCGGGTGCGACCGGACCAACTCGTCCAGCAGTTCGTGCGCCTTGCGACACTGCGGACACTGAAAGTCGCTGAAAACGACGACCAGGTTCGCAGCCGTCGGCGAACCGAGCAGCGGTTCGTCCGCGCGCAGCGGAATCTCCGCCGCGGGCTGCCGCTTGTAGTTCCACACCACGTATTCCGGGTCGTCGGCGATCTTCAGATAGGCGTCGCTCAGGCGTCGCATCTGCCCGCCGGTGCCGGCGATGAAGACAATCGTCAGGTGCAGGAGCCCGATGAGCACGCCGGCGGTCAGCGTCGCCAGAGCCAGTCGCCCGGTCGGATGAGGTGGTGACGGCTGCGCCGGCTTGCGCCACGGCCAGGCCGCGAGCGCACCCAGCAGCAGCGCACCGTTTGTCGCGTGCACCGCGAGGCAGCCCAGGCACCAGCGGTGCAGCTCGAAGGCCATAATGCGGATGAAATCCAGCGAAGTCAGCACGCCGGCGAGCACGACCGCGGCGACGATCAAATGGTACACGCGGCGGTCGCGCGTCGGCGGCCCGACGAACAGGTACCACAGCGCCACGAAGGCGAAATACGCCATGCCGAGGGCCGTGACCGGCAGCGCGAGCCCGCCCTCTTCCGTACTCAGCGGGATCGAGCCCCAGTGTGACGCCAGCACGGAGCGGCAGTCCCAGCCGCCGGGTGCCCCGGGGCGGCCACAGAGGGTGTCGAGCAGGGCGCTCTGCGCGTGGAGGTTGGAGGCCGCCAACAGAAGTTGCAGGCTCAGCCACCAGCCGAGCACGGCCAGCACGACCAGGCCCCAGCGCAGCCAGGGCTTCGGCTGGCGGAACCGCGCCGGAATGGCGTCGATGGGCTGTGGCGATTCCATGTCCTGCGTCCCTAGGGCTTTTTCGCCGCAAGTGTAGCAGAGGGGCGGCTGCGGCGGGAGTACACCGTGCGGTCAGCGCTCGATGTACGGCGCGGGGTCCGTGACGCCCAACTCGCGGAACGCCGCCAGGCGGAGACGGCAACTGTCGCAGTGACCGCAGGCCCGCCCCACCGCGTCCGGGTCGTAGCAGCTCCGCGTAAGGCCGTAGTCGACGCCGAGCGCCAGCCCGCGGCGGATGATCTCGACCTTCGTGAGGCTCATCAGCGGCGTGCGAATCCGAACATGGTGGCCCTCGACGCCGGCCCGCGTCGCCAGGGCGGCCATGCGTTCGAAGGCGGCGATGTATTCCGGCCGGCAATCCGGGTAGCCGCTGTAGTCGACGGCGTTGACCCCGATGTAAATGTCGCGCCCGCCGCGCACCTCGGCCAGCGCCAACGCGTGGGCCAGGAAGATCGTGTTGCGGGCCGGGACGTACGTGATCGGGATTCCGGCACCGTGCAGATCGCGGTCCTTCGGCACGGCGATGTCGGCCGTGAGCGCGGACCCGCCGAACGCCCGCAGGTCCAGCGCGACGACGATGTGCTCGGCGACACCGAGGGCCGTCGCGACGCGCCGGGCCCCGTCGAGTTCCACGGCGTGCCGCTGGCCATATTCGAAGCTGAGCGCGATGGGCGCAAAGCCGTCGGCCTTAGCGATGGCGAGCGTCGTCGTGCTGTCGAGCCCGCCGGACAGCAACACGATGGCGGGTTCCGGTGTAGCCATGTCCGTAGTCTATGCGGTCCGCGCCCGCGGCCCCAGCGACGAGCCCAAAAGAACAGCCCCCGCCGCGTCTTCCGCGACGGGGGCTGCGTGATACCGAGGCCGGCGAACCGGCGCGAATACGCGCCGGTCCGCACGGATCGTTTTTCTAGTGCTTGAACCCGGCGAAGCCGAAGTTGACGTCGCTGTCCAGGAACAACCAGTCAACTTCCGTGTCGCCCGTGATGTCACCGATCAGGAACGACCCGACGGTGCGGAGCGAGCCGCCCGCGGGCTCCAAAATCGTCGCATCCAGGAACGTGACGCCAAAGAAGGTGTAGTCGGGCTTGGTCGCCGGCGTCGTCGCACCCTTGATCATGTAGATGCGGTCGAAGCCCGGCTCGGTGAAGAACGCTTCGTCCTTCCCGTCGCCGTTGATGTCACCGAGCGCAATACTGGCGCCCACGCGGGGGGAGGCCACCGTGGTGGTGGTACTCGGCGCCAGCCCAGTGTCCTCACCCACGTTCGTGATGGCGGTCAACGTCGTGGCACCGTTCAGGGCGTAGAAGACCGCGCCGTCGAAGACCGTGCTGTGATCGTTGACAGCCAGCGCCGAGCCGTCGTCCATTGCGGCCATCAGAATGTCCGGCGTCGTGCCCGTGCCGTCCATGTCGCCGATCGCCAGCGCCCGGCCCAGGCCCATGTCGCTGTTCATGATGCCCTTGATCGGATTGGTCAGGGCTGTGCCGCTGGCGGTGTCCTTCGCCACAAAGTAAACGATACCGTCGCGGCTGAACGTGCCGGTGCTGAAGGTCCCGACCGTGCCGAACGTGGCCGTGAGCGTGTCGGCCCCGCGGACGGTGGCATCCAGGGCGGTGAACACCGAGGTGAGGATCAGCGTCTCCGGATCCTTAGCATCGACGACCGCAGCCACCAGAGCGTTGGCGCTGTCGGCGTTGATGGCATCGCGCAGCTTCAGCAGCGCTTGGTCCGGCAGGTCCACGTTGGTCCCGACCGGGATCGACACCAATACGTTCCCGACCGTCAGGCCGGATCCGTTGGAGTCGAACTCGTAGACCCGAATCACGCCGCCGACAAACGTGGTCACGGTGCTGTTGTCCGGCACGCGTGTACCAGTCTTGCTCAGGGTGTAGGTCGCGAACGGCCGCCCGTCGGCATAGGCCAGCGGACTGCCAACCGCAAAGCCCTTCGCGTTCGCGGCGAGCGCGTACCCAAGCTGGTCGAACGTCTTGCCCGTGTAGACGGCGTCATACAGCTTCGTGGCCGTCGGCTCGACGATCGTATCTACACCGCTCGCCACCGGTCCGGCTGTGTAGACGCCGTACTCGGTGATGTCGGACGTGATGATGTCCGGCCGGTTCGGCTTGAGGTTGCCCGTGGCGCCGCCCTTGAAGATGTACACGCGCCCTTCCATGGCGCCGTAGAAGTTCTTCAGCGCGGCCGGCCGCGGCCCGGCGCCCGCGTCATAAAACTCCAGGCTCGAGAAGCCGGGGTCGGTGATGATCAGATCCGGCTGCGTATCGGCGCCGAAGACGGGCGCGATCGCAATCTGGGCACCGAACACCGTCCGCACCGACGCCACCGGAGTCGCGAGCGGAAAGGGGGCCGACGCAGACAGGTCGCCGTTCGGACCCCTGAAATAGCGGTGGTACAACGGCGGGTCGATGACCAGCGTCTGGTCATCGTGCTGCGAGTACGGCTGGCCGTAATCGCCGGTGTGGAAGTAGATCTTCACGTAGTTTGGAGCACCCGCGCTGCCCATGACGCTCACGGCCACATCGGGGAAGCTGTCGCCGTTCAGGTCACCCACGGCCAAGCCGATCGGGGTACCGCCCGGATCGCCCGTACTGTTCACGCCTTCGACCTGGATATCCGTCAGCGGGAGCGCCGGACCAAAGTTCCCGCTGTTGTCCGGGTGCGTCCCGAGCTTCGCCGAGCCGTCCACGAAGCCCCTCGTGTTGATGTCAAACCCTCTGCTCGTGAGCGTGATGATGTCCAGGGCCCCATCGCCGTTGACATCCGCGAGCACGCTCGTGGAGCCGTACGTGCCAGTCGGATCGCCCGACCAGCCTTCATACGGCGTCGGGTAGCGGGCCGCATTCGAGGCCTGACCGACAAACACCGCATTGATCGGCGTCGTCGCCGTCAGGAAGTCGTTGGTCACGTGGAATCGAACTGGTACACCGCCCGTGTCAGGTGGGTTGACCATTACCTGCTGCGTATTCGCGTTGCCCAGGTCGTCGAAATACTCGAACCAGAGCGAATACGTGCCCGGCGCCATTCCGCTGCCGCCGATCGTCAGCGCAACGTCCTGTGGCGCGGCCGCGGGGCTCAGGCTGCTCGTTGCCGGGGTCACGAAGCCCGTCGGCACGAGCAAGTCATTGTCTTTCAGGAAGAAGCGGTACTGCGTCGTCGAGGCGGGGTAGAAGGACAGCGTCATCGTTGCGGTCTGACCCGGCGTCATGACCTTGTCGGTGACCTTGCCCGGGCTGCCGGCCGGCAGCGTCTTGACGGCATAGGTCGCAGGCCCGGTCGAATCGCCCGCCGAGAGTATCCCGTTCACGCCCGGGGACACCAGCGTCACAAGGAGTTCGCGCGTGCGAACCAACCCGTTTGCGTTCGTGACGGAGGCCCGGAACGTGTAGTCGCCCGGCACGAGCACGCCGACATTGTCCACCAGGGCCGCGAGGTTGTTCAGCGTCTTGAAGGTGCCGATCGGGTTCGGCCGAATGGTCATGTTGTTCATCAGCGGGAAGTTCGAGAACGTGTCGAACTCACGGTCGAGCGATACGTCCTGCAACCGCGCCGCACTGGGCACGCTGGCGACTTCGTACATGACCGTCATCTCGGTCGTGTCGTCGTTCGAGAACTGCGGATCCGAGACGCTCACGTTTGCCTCGAAGCCCACGATCTCGTTGCGGCTGCTCCCGGTCTGCACGACCGCCGGGTTTCCGGGCACCTTAACACTGCACGAGGACGAGGACGAGCACACCGCCACGAACTGGATGTCGCCGACGATCACCTGCACTTGCGCCGAACCGGTCGCGGCGAAGCCGGCCGAATCAGTCACGTTCACGTCGAAGACGTAGGTGCCAACGGCGATCGGCTTAAACGATGCGGCCGGCAGGCTCGCATTGGTGATGGTGGCGGCCGGACCGCTCGCGAGCGTCCATGCGACCACGTACGGGGTCGTTCCGCCAGAGATGGTGGCGCTCAGGTTGATGGTCTTATCAACCGTGGGCTCCCCGCTGCTCGCGGCCGTGACCGTGAGCGGGCTGGTAAGGGCCCCGAAGATCGAACTCAGTGGGCACCCGCCCATAGTTGAGGCCAACACGACGGCTCCCACGAGCGCGCACACCTGCCATCTCAACAATCCACGCGACTTTTTCATCATTACCTCCATGCCAAAATGCGCACGTGCCCCGCCGCAGAGCAGATACGCCACTCCGGCGACTTGGGGTGGCAGGGCATGGTGCCAATACCCAGAACCCAAACTCCACAACTCTCGGCATGTTACAGGCGACCAGGAGAGTTGGCAAGGGGAGCAAAGCACCTGATCCACAAGTTTTCCTGGTTCAAAAAGAACACGAAACGGCCGACGCAAGCACGCCGCACGCCGTTCTTGGCGCGGCGCTCGTCGTGGGCGGCGGGCGTGTCAAACTCGCAACGCCGACCAGACGGTTACCCGCGTGCCCCGCTCGAGGTCGGCACCGCCCGGTCGCCGCCATGCGTTTTCGGGAGCGGTAACGGAGATGCGGCGCAGGTCAAATTGGCCGCAAGTCGACGCGTGAAGCGATCGTCGACGGGTGATGCGGTGCTTGGACACGTCAGCTCTTCCAAGCAAAAACCCCGTTTTGCTGGGTGTCCGCCGCTGGACCGAAGAGCCCGGACCACGCCGCGAATCCGCGGTGCGGCCGCGAAGACGAGCCGAAAGCACCGGGACGGCCGCCGCGGTGCCTTGTCTTGGGCGTACTGGCCCGTATGATGACGGGTCTGTGAAATCTCGGGACCCGACGCCGGGTTCGGTATCAGCAATCGGGACAGGCCTCTTATGAACTTGATGAAGATTTTTCGTCGCCACGGCCGCACGCTGCTCATGGTCTTCATGGCGTTGCTGCTGGTGGCGTTCCTAATCCCCACGTCGATCCAGGGCTGCGGCGAGCGCGAGCGGTTCCGGGCGCTGAAGCGTGGCGAAGCGTATGGCCACGCGATCACGACGGACACGCTCAACAGCGTGCGGAACGAGCTGCAGTTGCTGGCCGGCGCCGGGTTTACGCCGCCGGTTTCCCCAGATCAGCCGCTCGAGTACTACCTGCTCACCGAGGAAGCTCGGGATCTTGGTTTGCGGGTGGGGCGGGACGAGGTCACGTCGCGCCTGCGGCAAGCCGGGGTGACGGACGAATACGCCCAGCGCATGGAGGCCCAGTGGCGGCGGAGCTGGGACGAGATTTGCGACACGATCGGCCGCTGGATGTCGGTGACCCGGCTGCTGCAATTGCAGGCCAGCGCGGTGTTCGACAGCCTGCCGCGTGAGGCCCTGGCGTATCGGAACGCGCGGCAGGAGGCCGTCGCGCAACTGGCGGTGCTCGACGATCGGGCCTTCGTGCCGTCCGTCCCCGCGCCGACGGAGGCGGAATTGCAGGCGTTTTTCGAGGAATGCAAGGGCCGGGTGCCGGCGCACGACGAGCAGAAGCTGGAGTTCGGCTACCGGCTCCCGAATCGCGTGCGGATCGAGTATCTGACCGTCGATCCCGAGCAGGTCAAGCACAAGGTGCAGATCAAGAGCGCGCAGCTCAAGCAGTACTTCGAGGACCACGCGCAGGCCTACACGAAGCCTGATCCGACGGCGACGCAGCCGACGCAGGGGCCGCCGCCCCGCGTGCCGATGACGCTTGACGAGGCCCGCGAGCTGGTGCGCGAGGACCTGCGCCAAGCGCGGGCCGTGGAGGAGGCGCAGAGCCTGGTTAACGAGATCTACACCGACGCCAGCCGGCCGTGGGGCGCGGCCACCAAGGGGGAGGACGGCTTCACCCAGCCGCCGGAAGGTGAAACGGCGTCGTTCGAGGAGCTCAAGCAGAAGTTCTCGACGAAATTCGAGGTGGGGTACTTCCAGAGCGCGCTGGTCGATGAGGCCGGCCTCGAGCAGATCCCGGACTTCGGGCAGGCCAGTCTGGGCGAGGGGCAGCAACGGATCGCGGTGCCCGAGATGGCCCTCCGCGTGCCCGGCATCTTTACCAAGGACCCCAACGACCGTCTGCCGGTGCTGAGCCTGAACGAGCCCGCACCGGTCGTGATTTCGCGGCGCCCCGATCCGCGTACGAACCAGAGCCGTCCGTACCAGGCCTTTCTGTTCCGCGTGGTTGAGATCCGGCCGAGCGAGCCGCCCGCCTCGCTGGACGACGTGCGCAAGCAGGTCGTGGAGGACTGGAAGCTCAGCCAGGCGCATGAGCTGGCCAAAGCACAGGCCGAGGCGCTGGCGGTCAAGGCCCGGGAGATCGGCCTCGCGGCCGCGGTCGAGCAGGCGACCGACCTGAAGGCGACGCTGACCGCGGCCGAGCAGGCGGCGTCGCAACCGGCACAGGAGTCCGCGCCGACGCCAGGGTACGTCAAGGATCTGACGCCCTTCTCGCCATCGCGGCTGACGCGCGAGGCGTCGTTCGTGGAAAACCTCGGCGTGGTCAAGGACCTGCCCAAGGAGCTGTTCGCGCTGGCGGACGAGCCGGCGACGGACACGGCGCCTGCCCACCGGTTGGCGGTGATGCCGCTGGCGAACCAGTTCCGGTGGGTGATTGGCGAGTTGGTGGAGGTCAAGCCCATCTACGAGGAAGCGTTCCAGCAGACGTTGGCCCAGGCCGCCCAGCGCCCGCCTAACGCGGAGCTGAAACGTTTCGCTACGGAGTGGCGGAGCCCCGAGCTGGTGCAGCAGCGGACCGGATACATCTCGGCCCCGCTGCCAAGTGGCCCGGCGGGCCCGGCGCCGCGCCGCTAGGTGTGGCAGGCCATGAGCAACGCGTACGCATTCAAAGAGATCGAGCCGCGGTGGCAGCGCTACTGGGACGAGCAGCGGAGCTTCCGGGCCGCCAACCCCGGTGAGCCGGGGAGCGAGGCCCCAAAGTTCTACGTGCTGGACTTCTTCCCGTATCCGTCCGGGGCGGGGCTGCACGTCGGGCATCCGCTGGGCTACATCGCGTCGGACATCATGGCCCGCTTCCTGCGGATGCGCGGCCTCAACGTACTGCACCCGATGGGCTGGGACGCCTTCGGCCTGCCCGCGGAGCAGTACGCGATCGAGACCGGCGTGCACCCGCGCGAGACCACGCAGCAGAACATCGCGACCTACACCCGGCAACTCAAGATGCTCGGGCTGTCGTATGACTGGGGCCGCGAGTTGGCCACGTGCGACCCGGACTACTACCGCTGGACGCAGTGGATCTTCCTGCAGATCTACAACTCCTGGTACGACCCGGAATACCGCTGGCAGGACCCGCAAGGCCGGGCCGTCGTGGGGGCCGCCCGCCCCATCGACCAATTGCCGATCCCGCCCGACGTGGCGGCCAAGGGAGCACAGGCGGTCGAGGAGTACCAGGCCGAGCATCGCCTGGCGTACCTGGCCGACGTGCCCGTGAACTGGTGCCCGGCGCTCGGCACGGTCCTGTCGAACGAGGAGGTCACGAACGAGGGGCGCAGCGACCGCGGCGACCACCCGGTCTATCGCCGGCCGATGCGGCAGTGGATGCTGCGGATTACCGAGTACGCCGAGCGGCTGCTGCGTGATCTGGACGTGCTGGACTGGCCCGAACCGATCAAGCTCATGCAGCGGAACTGGATCGGCCGCAGCGAGGGGGCCTACGTCGATTTCGCGATCGACGGCGGCGGGCCGGCCGCCGGCAGCCTGATTCGCGTCTTCACCACGCGCCCGGACACGCTCTTCGGCGCCACGTACATGGTCCTCGCGCCCGAGCACCGGCTCGTGCCGATCATCACGACGCCCGAACACCGCCAAGAGGTGCGTGCGTACGTCAACCTGGCGAAGCAGAAGTCCGAGCTGGACCGCACCGCCGATACGAAGACCAAGACCGGCGTGTTCACCGGGGCGTACGCGCTCAACCCGGTCAACCGGCGGCCCATCCCGATCTGGGTGGCCGATTACGTGCTCATCAGCTACGGCACCGGGTCGATCATGGCCGTGCCGGGGCACGACACGCGCGACCTCGAGTTCGCCGAGCGGTTCGGACTGGAGGTCGTCAAAGTCGTCGAGCCGCCGACGGGCACGGAGTGGCGCGGCTTCATCGGCGACGGCACGGGCGTGAATTCGCCGGTGGATGCGGATCGTTTCCCCGGCGTCTGCGACCTCAACGGTCTGCCGACGCCCGCCGCCAAGAAGACCATCAACGCGTGGCTCGAGGAGCACAACTGCGGCGAGGCGACCGTGCAGTACAAGCTCCGCGACTGGCTGTTCTCCCGCCAGCGCTACTGGGGCGAGCCGTTCCCGGTGATCCGCGGCGGCGACGAGAAGGGGTCCGAGACGGTGCGCGCGTTGGACGAGTCCGAACTGCCCGTCCGGCTGCCCGACCTCGAAGATTTCCACCCGCGGGCCACGGACGACCCCAACGCGGCCATCTCGCTGCCGCTGTCGAAGGCGCCGCCGGAATGGCGCTACGTCGAGCGCGACGGGCAGACCTATCGCCGCGAGCTGAACACGATGCCGCAATGGGCGGGCTCGTGCTGGTACTACCTGCGCTTCTGCGACCCGCACAACAAGCAGACCCTCATCGGCCGCGAGGCCGAGCGCTACTGGATGTGCGGCCGCGGCGCTGACGGTACACCGCGCGGCGGCGTCGATCTCTACGTCGGCGGCGCTGAGCACGCGGTCCTGCACCTGCTGTACGCGCGCTTCTGGCACAAGGTGCTCTACGACCTCGGCCACGTCTCGACGCCCGAGCCGTTCTACAAGCTCTTCAACCAGGGCATGATCCAGGCCCACACCTACCGCGACGCCCGCGGAATATGCGTCGAGCACGAGCTGGTCGAGTTCCGCGGCGACCAGCCGTGTCATAAGGAGACCGGCGAAGAGCTGACGGCGACTGTCGAGAAGATGTCGAAGTCGCTCAGGAACGTCACCAACCCCGACGCGATCGTCCGCGAGTATGGCGCCGACACCCTCCGCCTCTACGAGATGTACATGGGGCCGGTCGAGGCCAGCAAGCCCTGGAACACGCGCGACATCATCGGCGTCCACCGCTTCCTGCAACGCCTCTGGCGCCTCATCGTTCCGCAGCCCAAGGAGGGCGAGGCTCCTGCCGAGCCGCTTCCGCCGCTGAATCCGAAAATCGCCGACCGCGGCGACCTCGCTCTCGAGCGCCTGCTGCACAAGACGATCAAGAAGGTCACCGAGGACATCGAGCGTTTCGCGTACAACACCGCGCTCGCGCAGATGATCGTGTGGATCAACGAGGCGGGCAAAGCCGACACGCTCGGCCGCGCCCAACTCGACCGCTTCTTGCTGCTCCTTTCGCCGTTCGCCCCGCATATCTGCGAGGAGCTCTGGCAGCGCCTGGGCCACTCAGAGTCGCTCGCGCGGCACCCCTGGCCGACATACGACGAAACCCTGACGCGCGATGAGACCATCGAGTTGGCCGTGCAGATCAACGGCAAGGTCCGCGGCCACATCAACGTCTCGGCGGACGCGACCGACGCCCAGATCGTCGCCGCCGCAAAAGAGAGCCCCGCCCTCGCCAAAGACCTCGCCGGCAAACCCCTCAAACGCACCATCGTCGTCCGCGGCCGGCTGGTGAATCTGATCGTCTAATACGCATCCTGTTTATTTCT
>PMMM01000202.1 GCA_003162245.1 Phycisphaerales bacterium | reverse complement strand
GTGCCGCCGCCGGCGCCGGGCGCCCCGGCCGCGCGGGCCTCACGGGCGGCGGCCTGTGCCCCCGGCCCCAGCACGATCTCGTGGAAGTGATCGCGCAACTGATCGACGTCGATGCGCTCCAGTTCGACCGAGACCTCGCCGAGGTTCACGAACTGCGGGTTGAGCACGAGCGCGAGCACCAGCAGCCCCGGCCGGAGCTGGTCGAACCCGAATTCGTCGCCCACCACGGCGGCCGATTGGAACCACTCGACGATCTTCGGCGACAGCGCGGGCCGGCCGTGGTGCTGGCCGGGCATCTGGTCGAGGGTGCGCTGCACGCCGCGGCGGACGCGGCCGCGATCGACCTTGAACGTAGTGAAGATGGCGGTCACGTCGGGGATGGTCTCGTCGAGCAGGCGCAAGAGCAGGTGCTCGGGCGCGACTGCGTAATGGCCGCGCGAAGCGCAGACGCTGGTCGCGCCCTGAAAGGCCTGGACGCACTGGGCGTCGCAGCGGCGTAAGACGGCTCGCAATTGTTCCGCGGTGTTGGCGGTGCTGGTGGCGTCACTCATGGTGTTCGCTCTCTCCTTTACGTGCTGCGCGATCCGGCGGCGGCAGCCTCCGACGATGGGTACTCAGTGCGATACGAATGGGGTTCGTGGTCTGACGAGCGCTCCGTCGCGGCGCCGGCGGCGGCCCCCGAGCCCGGCAAACCACCGAACGTCGCCGTGGTCTCCTCGCTCGCGGCGAACGTCACCGTGGTTTCGCCCATGTCCTGCGATCGGACCCAACTGGTCATTCCCAGGGCGCTCCCGCCTTCCTCTGAAGTCAAGTGCATCGGGGGCACCTCGCCCGGACGGAGCGTGACCTGCAACGTGAACCCCAGCGGGTCGCAACAATACAGCCGGGTCAGGGCGCGGTTCTGCCGATAGCGGAAACCGCCCGGCACGAACGATTGGTACGTGGCCCAGTCCACAGGGCCGACCGCGGTGTTGAACACCCCGCCGCGGTCGTACACCTGATCCCCCACCGTCAGGTCGACGCCCAGCCGGCTGTTCAGCAGGCCCACGCGGTTGAGGTCGGCCGGATCGAGCGGTACCCATTGTCCGACAAACGACTCGACCCGCACGGGGATGTCCCCCCAGTAATCGAACAGCATTCCCGCCAGCGTCGTCGCCGACCGCGGATGCTGTGTCAACAGGCCGGCATACCGCAACAGCCGGATCGGCGGCACCCCCAGGACGGCTTCATCCCAGTCTGGCGAGCAACCGATCAAGAACCGAAGATACTCGGTGATCACGTCTCGCCGCGGGGCGCTAAACATCCGGTCGTGGCGGTATTTCAGCCACGCGCGGTAGAAAAGCGCGATGAGGCGGTGGTGGAAGATGTCGATGAAATCGCGGATCGGGCTGGCCCCAGGGAGCCGGTGAGCATAGTCCCGCTTCTCCTCCGCAGAACGCTCGGCGGCCGTGGCGGCGTCCGTGGCCCGCAGCACGCTGATGGCGTAGTGCAGGGGCAGCGGCGTCGACACGCCGTAGAGGCCCAGGAATGCGACCTCGACGAGGTAGCGCGGGGCCCCGGTGGCGGGATCGCCGTATTGCGTCAGGCCGCACACGTCCGTGGCCGGAAACGCCAGGGACAAGTTCGGGCGGAACCGCAGGGGCTCGCGTGCGGCGGGGCCCCGCTCGCCGACGGGCGTGTCGACGTGGCAGTAACGTTCCAGGAGCCAGACGGCCTGGAAGAAGTCGAACTCCCACGCGCGCCGGTGCAGCCGGTCGAGGAGCGCCAACGGCTCCGCGATCGGCGCCGGCGGGGTCGAGTTGGACGTCTCGCTGGCAGCCATGTCAGCTCTCCGCCGGCGTAACCTGCTCCCCGGCCCGGGGTGGAAACGAGTAGGACTGGCCGGACCGGACCAGTCGGACGTTGAGCTGGCTGAACGCGTTCAGGGTGACGTAGGCGGCGAGGAAGCGGTCGACGATGGCGGCGAACAGGTACGCGTCGCCCTCGCCGGCAAAATGGTCCTCGTTCAGCTCCAGCTCTGCCTGCACGCCCCGAATCGGCGCGCCGCGGACCATCCGTTCGCGGTATTGCGAGCGCAGGGCGATGATCCCCTCGAGCGTCCGTTGATGCGCCGCGGCCCGCTGCGCGTCCTGCGCAGCCTGAAAATCGTAGATGCGGAGCAGCTCCTTGAAACGCTCCACGTCCGTCAGCGACACGTAGTTCAGCGACATGTGCGAGATCAGCCGCCAGTGCAGCCCTTTGCCCAGCGGCGGGCTGACCGTCGGCGTCGGCTTGAGCAGGTTGCGAAACCGCGTGCCCGCCGGCGACCCGTCCGTCGGCTCGCAGATGTCGCCCGCCCGCAACTCGCCCGGCAGATCGCGGTTCGTGCACGTCAGGTCGATCGAAACCGTCTCCTCCGTCGGCACGCCGTCCGGCTGGCCGCCGACCACAAAGGAGATGAACGTGTCCGTCCCCCAGCGCGTCCCGGAGCCGATCATGCTCGGCACCATCTGCGTCTGGTAGAACGTCGCGGTCCGTGGGTCGTCGCCCGCGACGTGCGCAAACGAGTAGAACGGCTGGAACTCGTGCGACTCCAAATCCTGCGACCGCACCAGCCCGAGCACGCGGTCGACCGAATACACCTCGGCGTGACGCCGGTCCGCGATCCCCGCCCGGGCCGGCTGCACCAGGTACCGCACGCGGTCGTGGCTCAGGCGGATCGGCTCCGCGTTGTGCTGGAACAGGTTGACGATCGGCACGCAGTGCAGGCGGAGGTTCTCGGGCGAGACCAGCGGAAACGACTCCAGCCGCCGGTTGAACGTGATCACAACCGTGAGCGCGTTCTCCTTGTCCAGCTTCAGGGCCTGCACGGCGCCATCCAGCCCGTGCAGATCCACGAAGAGAAACCGGTCCTTGAGCGTGAAATACTCCTGCAAGTAGCAGTAGCCGGGAAAGACGTGGGGCGGGTACGGCAGGACCCGCGAATCGAGCTCGAGGCCGGCCGGGCGGATGGCCCCGTCGGCCAGGCGCGTCTCGCGGCGGGCCGCCCCGCTGCCGCCATTCGTGACCGCGACCTGTCCCACGTGCGCGGCCAGCAGCAAATACAGGGTGAACGACGTTCGGGGGTCGCCGAAGAGATGCAGCCGCACCGCGTCCAACTCCAGGTCGGCGAGCGTAGCCTTGGCGGCCACCTGGAATTGCAGCACGAGCCGGGCCGGCTCGGCGGGCGGGGTCTCCAGGCGCGCCTCGCGCAAGACCCACGGCCGCAACTTGGTCGGCCACGCGGAGCGATAGCGGCACTGGCTCCCGTCGATCGGGCGGCTGGCGAACTCCGCTCCGGCCGGTACCACCGCCGGTGCTTGCATGGCGTCGATCTCTGGCAGGAACTCCAGGATCGACAGCGACGGAATGGGGCGGAGGTAATGCGGCCAGAGCAGCGACATCAGGCTGGCGGTGAACTCCGGCAACTCGTCGTCGAGCTTCTGGCGGATGCGGCCGCAGAGAAACGCCGCCCCCTCGAGCAGGCGGTCGACGTCGGGGTCGGAGCCCGGGTCGGCGAGGTAGCGCGCGATCTCGGGGTTGGCCCGGGCGAACTCCGGCCCGACCTCCCGCAGGTACCGCAACTCGTCCTGGTAGTAGGTGTTGCTCACGAGGCTAGCCCGTTACCTGAAACTGGCCCGTCGGCGAGATCGCGGTCTGATACCAGACGCGGTGCTCGCCGCTGCGGCCCACCATGACCGCCTCGACCCGGAACACGAGCGTGCGCTTGTCGCCCTCGTCGGCTTGATGCGTGATGCGCACGCGGCGCAGGCGCGGCTCGTACTTCTCGATCGTGTTGCGGATCGCCTCCTGCACCGTCCGCACGTATTCCGGGCTCTCGGCCACCATGTCCATCAGGGCCGGCAGCCCGTAGTCGGGCGCCGCTTCGCTCATGCCGTGGCGGGAGTTCAGGAGCCGCGTCAGGTTGCGCTGCACGGACTCCATGAGGGCCTCGGCATCCTCCCCGGTCGTGGCGGCGTAACGCCCCTGGGCCCGGTCGCGAGCCACGGTACCGATCCGGTCCAGTAGCGACTGTTCCCGAGCCACCTGGGACACCTCGCGCGACCCGGCCCCGCGCTGCGCGCGGCGCGGCGAAACCAAGACGTTTCCTAAGGGGCAAGCGGCGCGCACAACGCCGGGGGGGCGGGCTCACGCCCGCCGCCCACTCCCCCGGCCAACGCCGATCGCCCCGACACAGCCCGGCGCGCGGCTCAACCCACCGCCGGCGGGCTAATTGCCGCCCGGACTGCGCCACTTGTCCATTTCAACCACGCTGTCGGGCAGCCAGTTCCACTCGATCTGTTCGTAGACGAAACTGACCTGCTCCATGTGCCGGTAGGATTCGTTCTGCGGCAAGAAGCTCATCGGCATGTACGGGCGGATGTCGACGATGCGCGTCTGCCGCATGGTGATCGTGTAGTACTTCTTCTCCTGCCGGGTGTCGGGGTCGATCCGGTAGAAGTCCACGACGACTTCCTTGAGGTTCTGGCCGGTGCACAGCGCCTTCTGGAACCCCGGCGACGCCTTGTCGATCAGCTTGACGACGCGGAACGGGCTGTGCACCCGCACGCCGCTGGCCTGCCCCGTGGTCGGCTCAACCGGCTGATGCAAATGGTGCTCGATCTCGAAGACGTCGCTGGTGCCTTCCCGCCCCTCTTTCTCCGACGAACCCGGATACTCGCCCACTTTCAGATTGCACGGCGTTGGCATGACAACCACTCCTTAGAAAACAACGGCCCTTCGTTCCATTACACGACACACCACATTCTAGCAGCCAGCTCTCAGCCCTCCGCTTTCAGCCAAGTCCGCATGTCATCGCCGTCTCAGACGCAATGACCGACCACGTTCGGCTAAACGCTGGCTGCCGGTGGCTGGCGGCAGCACACTACTTCGGCGGCGGGTCAAACTGCCCGACCATCGACAACTGCACTTCCACGCCCTTGAGCCGGAAGTGCGGGATCATCTGGATTTCGGACTTGAACATGCCAGGCTTCCCGGGCACCGGCTCCGCCGTAACCTGGATCTCCTTCAGCGGGTATTTCGACGCCATCTCCTCGTCGAGCGTGCCCTGGCGGCAGTACTGCTTGAGCCAGGTGTTGATCTCGTTGGTCATCTTCTCTGCGTCCATGACGCGGCCCATGTTCTCGCGCCAGATGACCTTCAGGTAGTGCGCGATGCGGCACTGGATCATCAGGTACGGCAGCGACATGCCCAGCCGGGCACGCGTCTCGTCTTCCTTGCCTTCCGGCGTGTCGGCGAACTTGGGCACGGACTTGCTCGACGGCGCATCGAAGAACGCCGCGTTATCGCTGCCCTTGCGCATCACCAGCGGTATGAAGCCGAAGTTGCACAAGTCGACGTCCATGTCCTCCGAGATCAGCGTCTCGGTCGGGATCTTCGTGTGGTATTGCCCCGTCGCCTCGTACTGGTGCAGCGGCAGGTCGGGCACGGTCCCGCCGCTGGTCGGCCCGACGACCGCGTTGTACCAGCCGAACTTGGCGAAGCTCTCGGTCATGCGGCCGGCCATCGCGAAGGCTGCGTTGCCCCACAGATAGCGGTCGTGGTTCTCGACCCGCACGTCTTCCTCGAAGACGAAGTCCTTGACGTCCTGGTTTTGCACCGTGTAGGGCGTGCGGAGCAGGAAGCGCGGCATACACAGGCCGACGTAGCGGGCGTCGTCCGACTGGCGGAACGAATTCCACTTGATGTACATGGGCTGCTCGAAGATCTCGTACATCTCGGCGAGCTTGGGCAGCTTCCCGAAGTCCTTCATGTTCTTGTCGAACATCTTCGGGCTGGGGGCACCCATGAACGGGCACTTGGCCACCGCCGACACGCGGGCGATCTCGCTCAGCAGTTCCACGTCGGGGTTGCGATAGTCGAACTCGAAGTTGCTGACCATCATCCCGAACGGGTTGCCGCCGAACGTGTTGTACTGGTCGCGGTAGACGGTCTTGAATAGCCCGGACTTCTGCCAGTCCTTGCAGTCCTGGAAGTCCTCGAGCAGGGCTTCCTTGGAGGTGTTGAGCACTTCGATGCGGATGTTCTGGCGGAACTCGGTGTTGGCGACGAGATACCAGAGGCTCCGCCACGAGGATTCGAGCTTCTGGAACGGCTCGCTGTGCAGAATCTCGTTCACCTGGGCCGAAAGTTGCTGGTCCACCTCGGAAATGAAATCGTCGACGACCTGCTTGTTGATCGTGACCTTCGTCAAATCCAGGCCGGCCGCCTTCTGCACCAGGCCCGCCAGCCCCTTCCGGTACAGATCCATGTACTCGTGATCGAGATCGAGCTGATCGATCAGCGTATCCACCGCCGTCGTATCGGCCGCGGCGGCCGCAGCTTGTTGGGGTTGTTCTGCCATGGTCGTCTATCTCCCTTAGAGTTCTACGTTCTGCGTCAAGTCGCTCAGAAACGGATCCCTGCGCACGGCCGCGTCTAGGAGGCCGGTTTGCCTTCCCCGCCGGCAGCGCCGCCGGGCTCCTCGACCTGGGTGATCAACGCGAGGATCTGGTCGCGGACTGCCGGGTCCTTGATGGCCGCCAGGAGCTTCTGTTGAGCGCTCTTGTCCCCCAGCTTCGGCCGCAGGGCCTTTAGCGCCTCCCGCAACTCGAGCAGGTTCTTCAGTTGCGGAACCTGCCGCGCGACCGACTCCGGCCGGAAGTCCTTCAGCGTCCCGAACTTCAGCGAGATCGGCATCTCGCCCTGCCCCGCAATGCGGTTCGTCACCGTGGTTTCGAGCGACAGGTTGAAGCTCTGCATCACCGAGTCGAAATTGCTCTTGTTGATGTCCACCGGCGCGCGGTCGGCGATCGGCCGCTTGTCCTCCTTCATGGTGTAGTCCCCCATCACCAGCATTCGGAAGGGCAGCTCCGGCTGAGCACCACCACGCAGCCGGTCGGAGATCGCGATGTTCACCCGTGACTCACGCGCTTTTGAGGGTCCTTTGGCCATAGCCTCGCTCCTAACTAGTTGTCGTCGTCACCATCTATCACCCGGCTGGCTCGGCGGCCAGCGCCGCCAGCGGATCAAGTTGACACAACCACGCATACGAATCTTGTACGCGGCCCAGGGCCTCCGGGGTCGCTTGCTTCTCGGCCGTCGTCAGCGCTTTGCGGCAGCGATATAGGGTGTGGGCCACTTCGACCGCCAGCGCCGGCTCCCATTCGTCAATATGGTATCGCTGGGTCTCCTCGTAGCATTCCTCCAGGAGCGGAGCCGCCAATTGCAGCCGCTTCGCATCAAAGCACAACTGTGCGATGCGCAGACGCCACAGAAAACGGTCCCGCCGCTGGGCGCACGTGAGCAGGCCGTCCTGCAGCGCTTTGACCGCCTCGGCGAGCTTGCCGGTCCCCGCCAGCTTCCGCGCGCCCTCCCAGGCCTCGGTCAGCTTCCCGTCGCCGGCCACGGCGCCCCCGCCCCCACCGCCCTGCGGCTTCACGACTTCCGCTTCGAGCCACATCTTCGTTTCGCCGCCGCACAGCGGCGTGCCGTCGCGGAACGCCAAGTCATACACGCCGGAACCCAGCCGCCGCACGAGCGCCCCCGTCAGGTCCATGACGGTGGTCCGGGCCCGCTCGAAGGGGGGGCCAAGGCCCTGCAAGGCGGCGCAGGCGTAGCGTTGTAAGTCGAGCCAGAGCGGGTCGTTGGAGCGGAAAGCCCCCTCGGCGCTGCCGAGCAGCGGCTCCCACAGGCCCTTGGTCATCTGGTGCGTGAGTCCCTCGACGAGCGACTTTTCCGGCGGCTCGATTTGCCGGCGGGCTGCGTCGGTGGCGGGAAGCTCGATTCGCCCCCACTTGACGAATCGGGTGATGGCGTAAGGCAGCGGGTTGGACGCATCCGCCTGGCGCAGGTACGTCGCGGCCCCGAGCACGGCTTTGACGGCGCCGGATACGTCTTGGACCTCACCCGCGACAAAGGCCGCGGCCCCCGTCGC
>PMMM01000163.1 GCA_003162245.1 Phycisphaerales bacterium | reverse complement strand
GCATGGGTTCCACTTCGGCGGGCTTCTCCGGGAGGCGCTGGTCAAGATGGTTGGAGGCGAAGATCAGCTTTTCGCCGCTGGGGTGGAAATACGAGCAGGTGGTCGCGCCCTCGCCGGTGCTGACCATCTTCAGGCCGGTGCCGTCCAGGTTCATGACGTAGATCTGGTATTCCTGCTTGCCCCTCGGCCAGGCCTGGAAGGAGATGCGTTTGCCGTCGGGCGAGAAATAGGCTTCACCAGAGCGATCCATTCCCATGTCGACCGAGGTCAACTGCCGGACGTTGCGAAACCAGCGCGATTCGTCGTGCGCCGTCTGCGAGTTGGGCGGAGGCTGCGCCCGCGCGGCCGTCGCCATGGCGACGCCGGAGGCGACGAGAAGACCGCAGAAAACTCCGTGCCACGCCCGCATGTGCCAGCCTCACTCTCTGCCCGGCAGGATGCAGCCCCTTCCGCACGACGTAGTAGTTCCGTTGCGGCGCACCGTGCCCCGGGGGGCCGGTCGATTCCGGTCGAAAGACGCCCAGCCGCCGGTCGCCGTTACTTCGTACCCCAGCGTCCGTACATGCGTGCCTCGAACGCCTCCTTGTCGGTCGTCACGAGCACGTCGACCTTCGGGCACTGGGGGTCCGTGGTCGTGTACTCGATGAGCGCGCCCTCGGGCGGGATTTCCGCGCCCGGCGGCAGCGACACGTTCGAGCGTACCACGGCCGTGACGGGCGGCGTCAACTTGGTGCGCATCCACTCCTCGGGCGGCTGCGTGGGCCCGACGGTGACCTTGATGCGCGGGTCTTTGCACTGTGCGTCCGTCACGCGGAACTTCTCCACGCCGTCGGCGCCGTAATACTGCAGGTTGACCACGCGTTGCACCGGTTCCTTGTCGGTTTTGAGCAGATACATCACCGGCGGCACCAGCTCGATCGGCGCCAGCATCTCGATCCGCGCGGGGACCGTGAATTCGGGCTCCTTCGTGAGGCCCGTGGTGAAGAGCAGGTCGCCGCGTACCTTGCCCACCTTCAACTCGCGGGCGGTGCGGCCGATCACCTCGTACTCCATCCCGGGCGTGATCTCCTTGATCTCCACGTCGAGCTCGCGAATCGTGCTCGACTTGAGTTGCAGGCGCATCGGCTCGGGCATCTGGTTCTTGAGCCGGACCTTCCCGGACTGGCCGGGCTTCGGGTCGAGCGACCGCACGACGAGGCCGCCCAGCGGCTCCTTGAGGATCGCGCGTTTCACGAAGCCCTTGATCTTGAAGTGGGCCTCGCCCTGCTTGGGATTCGGCTCATCGTTGAGCAGGTCGGCGCCCCGGCGCGGATCGTTGCACAGGACGATCACCTTGGACGACACGTCGCCCTGCTTGCCTTGCGTGTCGTACTGCACCTTAACGGTCGTGGTCTGGCCGGGCGGGACGGTCGTCCGCTCGGGCTGGGCGACCGTGCAGCCGCAGGTCGTCCGGACCTCGCTGATGAGCAGGTCGGCATTCCCTTCGTTCTTAACGGTGAGCGTGAAGCTCTGCTGCTCTTCCTGCCACACCTGGCCGAAGTCCCAGGACGTGGGTTGGAGGACGATCTTTGGCGCCGGGGCGTTTTGGGCGACGGCGGTCGCCGCCAGGAGCGCGGCGAGGAGGGCTACACGCGTGGGCATCGAGGTCGTGGTCATCGTTCATCATCTCCTTAACTGGACGGAAGCGGATTCCGTCCCGGCTCGGCGCATAGTATCCGGCCAGAGCGGCGCGGTTTCAACGGGCATTCGCCCCCGCTGACAGCGCGGGGCTGCGGTCGGGCCGGCCGCGCGGTATACTGGTGGTGGCTGAGCGACGGGAATTTGCGGCGCCACGCAGGCCACTTCACCGACGGTGCACGGATGCCCACCCGAGCCGTACAGTCCTGCCCGCAACGCGATACCACCACGGCCTTCGCCGCCGGTGATTTGCCGGACGTGCAGCGGCGCGACGCCGAGGCGCACCTGGAGCAGTGCGAAGCGTGTCGCGCCGTGTACCGGGAGCTCACGGAGGGGCGGTTTCCGAGATTCAGCGGGTACACGATCCTGTCGGAGCTGGGCCGCGGCGGCTTCGGCGTCGTGTACAAGGCGTTTCACCACGGCAAGGCGCGGGCCGAGGCGCTCAAGGTCCTTTTTTCCACTACGCCGCTACGCGAGGCGTACTTCGAGAACGAGGTGCACCTCGTCGCGAAGCTGCGGCATCCGAACATCGCGACATTGTACGAGGCGCGGCTCGACAACCCGCCCTTGTACTACGCGATGGAGTTCGTCGCGGGCCAGCAGCTCGACGAGTACATTCGCGCGCGCGACGTTTCGCTCGAGGAGCGCATCAAGATCATCCAGGCCGTTGGCGCCGCGGTCGACTATGCCCACCGCGAAGGCGTCGTGCATCGCGACCTCAAGCCGCAGAACATCATCATTGACGCGGACGGGCAACCGCGCATCGTGGACTTCGGCATTGCCAAGCGGCTCGGCCTGACGCGCGAGACGTCCGCGCCGCCGGTCGGCCCACCGCCGCCGCGCGAGGGCCCGCTCGGGACATACGGCTACATGGCGCCGGAACAGATTGCGGGGCAGGCGGTGGACGCCCGTGCGGACGTATATGGCCTGGGCGTCCTGCTGTTCCACGTGATCACGGGCCAGCCCGCACGTTTCGCCGCGCAGATCGAGCGCCTGACGGCGATCCTGCGCGAGCGGGAAGTGAACCGGGCGGACGACCTGGCGGCGATCATCGCCTGCTGCGTGCACGCGAAGCCCGAGCAGCGCTATGCCACGTGCGCGGCGCTGGTTGAGGACCTGGAACGCTACCTGGCGGGGCACGAGATCCGGGCGCGGCGCGACGCGCCCGCCAGCGATCGTCTGGCGCGCATCACCGCGCTGGTTCTGCGCAACCACCCGCGCGCGGTGCAGGTTCTGCTGACGGCGTTCGCCGCGGCCCTGCTGAGTGTCACGTTCTGGCGCGTGGAGGCGCGGTGGATGGGTCCCGCGCGCGGGCGCACGCCGACCGCATTGATCGGGTTCACCGCCGGTACGCTACAGGCCCTCCAAAACGGTCAGATCGGCAGCGACCTGCCCGGGTTGTCGGCGGGTGACCGCAAGAGCTGGCGCCTGCTGTATGGCCGGCTGATGGAGAAGCTCGCCGCGGCCCGGCCGCGGGTCGTCGTCTGGGACTACTATTTCCCGGATTGCCGTCCAGAGTACGACGAGGGCTTTGTCCGCGGCGTCCGGGCGCTGGGTGTGCCGGTGGTCGTCGGCACTGAGAAGCTCGACGTCAACGGGGAGCCGGTGCTGTGTCCCGCCCTGCGCGGCGTTGTCCATGGCTGGGGCGTGCTGGTCTCCGATCGGCCGGAGTCGCTCGGGTTGGAGATCGCCATGCCGCTGGCCGTTCAGCACGAGTTCGGTCCGCCGTCCCCGTCGCTCGCAGTCGCCGCTTTTGCCGCCGCCCGGTTCCCCGACAGCGACGTGGACATCCGTGTGCAGCCCCACCGGCTGGATCTGGGCTACCGCAGGGGCGCGACCCCGGCCGAGCAGCGGCGGCGGCGCAGCGAGATCGACACGCTCCCCGTCTTTGACACCGCGCCCCCGAGGCAGGGCGACACCCGCTTCGAGGCCGGGGACCAGATTCTGAACGGCCGCGTCCGTGTGGACGAGGCCCCGCAGTGGGCCGGGCGGGCGATTCCGGTCGAGCAGGTGCTGGCCGCCGATGCCGACCAGCTTCGGGGCTGGTTCGGCGACCACGCCGTTGTGATCGGCCAGATGATGCCGGGGGCCGACTGGCACGCGCTGGCCTCGGGACAACATGTGTTCGGCTGTGAGGTCCAGGCGGCAGCCCTCGAGAACCTGCTGAGCCAGGTCCAAATCGCGCGTCTGACTCCCGGCATGGTGGTGCTGCGCGTGTGCGGATGGTGTGCGGTCGCCGCCTTGCTGGTCAGCTTGATTCCGACGCGTGCGACCCGGTCGCCGCGCCTCGCCCTGGCCATAGGGCTGTCGAGCTTCGCGCTGGGTATCGCGCTGGCGTCGCGCGCGGGCCTGGGTGCGACGACGCGCGAGAGCGGGGAGGTTGCGATCGCGCTCTGCGCCTTCTTTGCCGTGGCCGGCCCCATCCTGGCGGTCAAACTGCTGCACCAGCGGCAACTACACCTGACGCCCGGTCCGGTGTGGTCGCCAGACGGCACAACGGGGTCGACGACCTGGGCGGGGACGCCGGCGCGGAGAGAAAGCGGCCTGTGACGCGCGACCGGGGCGGGGAATGGCAAGCCGTCATCCTGACGCTGCGGCGAGGTTCGAGAGTGCGCCTAACCGTGCTCGCGCGATGTGTGCCGAGACCTGAGGGCCGCGCCAACACGACCGGCTGTGCCGGGACGGGACACGGCGCCGGGCGGCATTATCGCCGCCGCGTGTTTTGACTCGCTCCCACTATCCTGCCTGTCGAACTCGCTCGTTTCGGTCAGGCGACCCAATGGGGTTCGAGCGACCACGCCACGAGCAAAGCCAGCAGCGTGCCCGCCATCAACCACATTGCAGCTGCGACGCGACTGCCCAGGGCGAACTCGTCGGGATGGGGCGGAGCGTTGACCGGTCCGAAGACCATGGCCTCAACCCTCGACCCCCAGGATAATGTAGTCGTAACAGTGCGTGAGGATCCGCCACAACTCGATGATCCAGGGAAGCAGCATGGTACTGTACCTCTCGCTTCCTCTTCCCCACCGAGCTAACTGGAACCAAACTTCACGTTAACGACCTCCGAAAGGGTTTCTGACAGGAGTATCGGCCATTTTGACGCGGCGGCTGTGTAATGCGGCGAGATTTCGACAGGCAGGCAAAACTTGCGCGTCGCTGCCCGGGGGGGCCGGCCGGGCCGACGCCAAATATCGTTCCTCGGGCCGCGAATACCCCCGTGCCTGCCGGGTCGCAGGACCCGGCGTGGGCGTGTGTTAGAATGTTGTCGGACCTCGTCTGCGAGGCACCGCGAGGACGTCTGATGTTTGCCCGCTGGTTTCACGTGCGCATCCGGGCCGCCGAGAAGGCCCTCTTGCAGGGTCGGCTGGACGATGCGCTCGCCATCGCCGCCGAGCTGAATCTGCGGGAGGATTCGCGTGGACAGGCCCTGCTCGACGCCCTGGCCAAGCCACTGGAGGCCCGTGCCCGCCTGCACCGGCAGGCTGGCCGCTATCGCGAGGCCCTCGTCGATCTCGACCGCCTCGCGGGGCTGAACCGCGAGGGGCCGGATGCTAAGGCCCTGCGGCAGCAGATCGCGCAGGAGGTCCGTGAGGGGGCCCGGCGGTCGGCTCAGGACCGGGACGCGTACCAACAGGCTGCCGACCACCTGCGGGCCGGGCACCTCGAAACGGGGCGACTCCAGCTTGATAACGTCGAGGACGCGCGCCAACACGAGCAATTGGCCGGGGAGCTTGAGCGGCGCGTACAGCGCGGCGGCCAGTTGCTGCAGCAGGCCGCCGACGCGCTGGGCCGCGACGACGTGCTGGCGGCGCTGCGGTACTGGCAGGAGGCGGCCCGGCACGGACGCACGGCCGAGACAGATGGTTTTGCGGCGCGGCTGGCGGTGGCGGGCCGGCAGGCGGTTGACCGCTGGCACGCGGAAGGTCGGACGGAGGGGCTGCTGGCCGCCCGCGCCGGAATCGGCGCGCTCGCGGCGCACGATCCGGCGCTGGCGGACTGCGAACGGCTCATCGAGCTGTGCGCGCGGGCCGCGGCGCAGCTTGCCGCGACCGATTACGCCGGCCTGCGCCAGACGTTGCTCCGCTTGAAGGCGGCCCGTGGCGCCGTTGCGTGGGTGAATGCGGCGCTGGACGCGCTGACCCGGATTGCGGAAGGCCAGGAGCAGCTCCTGACCTCGCCACTGGGGCTTTTTGCCACTACGGCGGGGGAGCGGACGACGCCGGATGGCCGTGCCGTGGATGCGGCGACGGCGGCGCGCGGCGGGGGGCTGGACGCATGCGACCCGAATGCGCTGCGGCTCGACCGCCCGTTGCTGATGCTCGTCGATGGCGGCGGCAGCAGCCTGCTCCTGCGGCGCGACCAGGTGCGCATCGGCCACGCCGGCTCCACGACCGAAATCGACGTGCCCCTGCCCGCGGAGTTGCAGTCGCACCACGCGGACATCATTCGGCGCGGCGGGGACTACTTCCTGACCGCGTTCGGCCCGGCGCGGGTCAACCAGCAGCCGGTCCAGCAGCGTTTGCTGCACGACGGCGACCAGATCGCGCTGGGCGAGGCACGGTTGACGTTCCACAAGCCGAGCTCGAAGAGCGAATCGGCGGTGCTGCGGCTATCGCACCGCTGCCGGCTGCCGCAGGACGTGAGCGACGTCGTGCTGTTTCGCGACACGTGCCTGATCGGGCCGGCCGCGACGTGCCACGTCCGCACGCGCGAAGACGACGGTCAGATCGTATTGTTCGAGCGCGGCGGGGCCCTGTACGCGCGACCGATCCAGGACGCCCGCCTGGGCGGCCCGACGCTCCGCGCCGCGCCGGTGGTGGCGGGACAGACGCTCGAGGTGGCGCGGCTGCGCGTGACGGTAAAGCCGTATATGTAGCGCTCGCGGTGGGAGCGTCCCGCACGGATGAGCTTGTGCAGGCCGCCCCAAGGAGAGTCAGAGGTGCCGTACACGTACAAGCATGGCGATCGCCCGCTGGAGGGCTTCTGCGTGCAGCGGGCCGTCGGGCGCGGCGGGTTTGGCGAGGTGTATTACGCCCTCGCCGACTCCGGCAAGCAGGTGGCGCTCAAGTACCTGCGCGAGAATCCGGAGATCGAGCTACGTGGCATCGCGCACGTCCTGAACCTGAAGAGCCCGCACCTGATCACGATCTACGACGTGAAGCGGAACGCCGCCGGCGATTCGTTCGTCATCATGGAGTACATCGGCGGGCCGTCGCTGCGCGAGTTGCTGTTGGCCGAGCCGGCGGGCATGAGCCCGCAGAAAGTTGCGTTTCTGCTGCGCGGCATCGTGGCCGGGCTGAGCTACCTGCACGAGCGCGGGATCGTGCACCGCGACATGAAGCCGGCGAACATCTTCTATGACGACGGGTACGTGAAGATCGGCGATTACGGGCTGAGCAAGCACATTTCGGTGTCGCGGCACAGCGGGCAGACCGTCAGCGTCGGCACCGTGCACTACATGGCCCCGGAGATCGGCTCGGGCAGCTACACGAAGGCGATCGACATTTACGCCCTCGGCGTGATCGTGTACGAGATGCTCACGGGCCGGCTGCCGTTCACGGGGTCGAGCATGGGCGAAGTGCTCATGCGGCACCTGAAGGACAACCCGGATTTGTCGGGCGTGCCGGCGCCGTTCGCGGCGGTGATCGCGAAGGCGCTCGCCAAGGATCCCGCCGAGCGGTACCAGGACGCGGACGAGATGCTTGCCGCGATCCTGGACTCGCCCGAGTTCAGCCGCGACGTGGAGGCGTTCGACGCGAGCGCGCTGACGCAGGTGCCGCGGGCGCCGGAGGCCCACGACCCGGATGAGACGCTGACTTCGCCGGCGCGGCCGGCGGTGCCGCCGCCGCTGGACGTGCGCGAGGGGCCGATTCCGCAGATCGGCGGAGCGGAGTTACCGCCGCGGCTTCGCGCGAAGCTCGACCGTCTGAATGAGAAGCTGGACGAGAAGTTCGCGAAGGTGGAAGCGAAGGCCGCGCGGATTCAGGAGAAGTGGGGCGGCTGGACCGGCCGTGGGCAGCCACCGTCGCCGGCGGACGGCCCCGTGCTGCGTTTACATCGGTTACCGCAGTTGTTCGTACTGCTGATCGTCGCGGTAGGTGTGGGCATCGTGCTTAGCCTCGTGAGTTCGGGAGGCGAGAAGACGGAAGACCAAGCGGCGACGCTCGTTTTCTACATCATCGGCGGGATCGCCGGGCCGCTGGTGGCCCATCTGGTCTTGATGCGCCGGTGGTACGCGCGCAGCGCGCTCGTGGATCGGCTCGTGTACGCCACGGTGGGCGGTTTCTGCATGTTAATCGGCTATGGGATTGCGTCCGACGCGCACCTGCACCCGTTGGAGCGACTCATCCTCGCGCCGATCGCCGCCATCGCGATCAGCGACTGGCGCCGGCTGATCGAGAATGGCCGCCGCGGACAGGTCAAAGGCGGAGTGATCGTCTGGCCCGCGATCATCGGACTCGTCGTCGCCGCGATTGCGAACGGAGGCGACTACATATGGGTCGCGGCCGGGATCTGCGCGACGATCGCGCTGCTGACGCAGGCGACGGCGGCGTTGTGGCCGGTCGCGCCGGTGCTGCCGGCGTTCGAGCGGCCGGTGCCCTTTGGTCGGGGGATGCCCCTGCCACGAGCGGGAGTCGGCCATGTCGTTCCGACCCCTGGGCGGACGGCGCCGCCGAACGCGCCGACGATGCCCGCGGGGTCGCCGCCCGAGGCTCCGGTGGTGGTCGAGGCGGCCGGGCCGTCGCTGGGCCGGCGTTGCAGCCATGCGGGGCTGTCGTTCCTGGGCAAGGTGCTGTTGGTGGTGGGGCTGGTCTCGGCCGTAGGGTATGGCGTGCCGCATCGATCCACGACGCGGGTCGAGAAGTTGGCGGTACCAGGAATGCGCCTGGGGCCGACGTCGCACGTGGTCGTGTCGGAACGCGTCAGGACCGCTTCGCGCACGATGGTGCTGTGCCTGGCGGCGGGCAGCGTATTGCTCGTGCTGGCGCGGCGCGGGGCGGGCGCGGGGCACATGGTACGCGGTGCGGCGGGTTGTGGCCTGATGATCGCGGGCGCGCTGTGCGCCACGACGGTCGCCAGCGCGGGCGTGTCAGTGCTGCTCAACAGTGGGTGGACACAGTTCACGCAAGAAGACCCCACCGTCTGGGCGCCGGTCGCTATGGCGGCAGCGATGGTCTTCGTCGGGCTGGTGTTGCTAGCGCAGCGCCGCCGCGATCCGAACCGGCCCATCGTGATTTGAAGCACGTCGGGGAGCACAGCACGCGCGGTCGGTGGGACGCCCTGGCCTTTTCGAGCGGCGCGGGGGGGCGGACGGACACGGGCGGGCCATGTATGCCCCCGCGGCCATCGGCGTTATCCTGCACCTTGGTGGCGTGCGACAACGTGCCAGGCGCTAGGTTCGGAACGCGAGCGATGCCCGCCGACGAGGCCGAAAGTTACCTGATCGAAGCCGTCCAGCGCGGCGAGCCACAGGCGTGGCAAGAGGTGATCGAGCGCTATCAGGGGCGGCTGGTGAGCTTCGCCCGCCGAATGCTCGCGGAGCGCAGCGAGGCCGAGGACCTGGTGCAGGAAACATTCCTGGGGTTCCTGCGCAGCCTGCCGCGCTACGATGCGAGCCGCTCGCTCGAGACGTATCTGTTCGCGATCCTCCGGAACAAGCTCAGCGATCACGTCCGGCGGCGCTACGCGGGCCAGCGGCAGAGTCTCGACCAATTGGAACTCGACGAGGCCCCGGAGGCCTGGGTGGATGAGGACACGCCGAGCCGGCATGTCGGTGCGCAGGAAATGCTGGCGGCGCAACGGCAGGCGCTGGTGCATTGCCTGCGACAGTGGGTCGAGCAGTGCACGGAACAGGGCCGCCTGCAGGACCTGATCGTAATCGAGATGCTGGTCGTGCTCGGGTTGCGCAACAAGGAAGTGGCCACCGACCTCGATCTGACCGAGCCGGCCGTCGCGGGCATCAAGTTCCGCGTGCTCGAGCAGTGGCGGAGGCTCACGCAAGCCGCGTCGGGCGTCCCCGAATGCGCGGAAGGCGACCTGGCCGCCGAGAGTTCAGTGGGGCGCATCTGGCGGGAAGAAGGCATCTCGTGCCTGAAACGCTCGACGCTGGGCCGCTACCTGCTCGGGGCGCTGGACGACGACTGGGAGCAGTACATCGACTTCCACGTGCGTCAGGCCGACTGCGACCGCTGCAACGCGAACCTCGAAGACCTGCGGGCGGGCGACGAGCGCGACGAGACCGCGCGGCAGAAGCTCCGCGAGCGCTGTTTCGCCTCAAGCGTGGGGTTTTTGTCCCGTGCACCGACGTGATTGGCCCCCGGTTGGCAGCGGGGCTTCGGCGATTTCCCGCCTACGGACGGCGCCGGAACAGTAGCAGCCCGCTCGACGCGGCCAAGACTGACGCCGCGAGCTCGAACCGGTTCGCGGCGGCCGGGTACGGGCCCGCGTCCGTACGCAAGAGGCCGTCGGGATAGTCCAGTAGCGCCCAGTAGGTTCTGGGGGCATCGGGGGCCGTGCCGCCTTCGAATCCGGGGCCGGTGTAGAGATCGGCACAGCTACACGGGTCGGCCGGTGTCCACGCCGGCGGCTGATCGAGGTTGCGCCATTCGCAGGCTAAATTCACTCCAGCGTTGTCTGGCGACCGCAGGAGGTACGGGTCCCGTGCGTTCGGCACGGCCGATGCGATCCAGGCCGGGCCAAACAGGCTACTGGCCAGCGCAAGGCAGACGAAACAACGGCGTGCGCCTCTCACGGCTCTCTCTCCTCACTCGCCGGGCAAACCGACCGGCGGGTGCGCTCTCCACAGCCCGGTGCCGTTCGGGCAAAACGAGACCACAGACCACCCGTGCAACATTCCGTTGCTCAAGCCTGGAGGGCAAACTCCCTTCGGCCCACTGCGAACACCCTTCACTAGTACTATAACACGAGAAAAACCCAAAGTTATTGGCCTTTCGTCGTATACGTCGTACGCCTTTACGTCCGGTAGGCAGGCCGGGCCCGAAGGCTGCGTGTGCGGGCACGAACGCGCCGCACCGCGACGCAAGCCGGGGGAGCAAGACGGAGGACGGCGCCGCGCGGCACTCCCGTCCGGCGCGGCGTTGGGTATAGTGGCCGCGTGAGTTGCCGTCGGCGTCACCAATACAGGAGCCTGGTCATGTCGCGTCCCTGCGTTGCCATTCGCGCATTTGGATCGATTGCCCTGACGATCGCTTTGGCCGGCTGCACGGCCACGGAGCAGAAGCCGCGCGAGGTGCCTACCGGCCCGGTCGCGGCCCCGAAGGTGCAACCCGCGCTACCCGCCGCAACGCTGCCGACGGAAGTGCCGCCGGACGCGGTGGCGCGGATGCGCGCGGCCGCGCCGGCCACGGCACCGGTCACGCCGGCTCAGCCGCGACACTTGCTGATCTACACCGCCTGCAAGGGCTTCAAGCACAGCTCGATCCCGTTCTGCACGGCGGCGTTGCAGATCGTGGGCGAGAAGACCGGCGCGTATCAGGTGACGGTCAGCGACGACCCGGCCGTGTTCAAGCCCGAGAGCCTGGCCCGCTTCGACGCGATTTGCTTCAACAACACAACCGGCGAGCTGTTCGACGAGCCGGAGCTAAAGCAGGCCCTGCTCGACTTCGTGCGCAAGGGGAAAGGCATCGTCGGCATTCATGCCGCGACGGACTGCTTTTACAAGTGGCCGGAGTATGGCGACATGATGGGCGGGTACTTCGACGGGCATCCGTGGAACGGGACGGTCACGATCAAGGTCGACGATCCGCAGCACCCGCTCAACGCGGCGTTTGGGGGGAAGGGGTTTGAGATCGCGGACGAGATCTACCAGTTTAAGGAGCCGTACTCGCGGGCCAAGCTCCGTGTGCTGCTGAGCCTCGACACCGCCAAGACCGACATGACCAGGCCGGGCATCAAGCGCACCGACGGCGATTTTGCGGTGAGCTGGGTGCACACGTACGGCCTGGGCCGGGTGTTCTTCTGCTCGCTGGGGCATCGCGAGGACATCTTCTGGACGCCGGCGGTCCTGCAGCACGATCTGGCGGGCATCCAGTTTGCGCTGGGCGATCTGCCGGCGGACGCGACGCCGAACGCCCAGCTTTTGCCCGACGGCTGGGCGGAGTTGTTCAACGGCCAGGACCTGACCGGCTGGGTCTCCAAGCCGGGGAGCTGGGCGGTCGAGGATGGCATCCTGACCCGCAAGGGCGGCGACTACATCTGGACGGAGCAGACCTTCGGCGACTTCGTGCTCGACCTGGACTTCAAGATCGCGGAGAAGACCAACAGCGGCGTGTTCCTGCGCACGTCCGACATCGCCGATTGCGTGCAGACGGGCATCGAAGTGCAGGTGCTCGACACGTACGGGAAAGAGCCGGTGGACAAGCACGACTGCGGGGCGGTTTACGACTGCCTCGCGCCCGCCAAACAGGCCGTGAAGAAGGCCGGCGAGTGGAACCACGCCACCATTACGTGCAAGGGCCCGAAGATCGCCATTGAAATGAACGGCGAGAAGATCATCGATATGAACCTCGATCAGTGGACCACCGCGGGCAAGAACCCCGACGGCACGCCGAACAAGTTCAAGACGGCGTACAAAGACATGGCCCGCGTGGGGCACATCGGGTTTCAGGAGCACGGCAGCCCGGTGTGGTTCCGCAATGTGAAGATCAAGCGGCTGGCTGAGTAACGGCGCTGGCGCTACGGCAGCGTGGTTGGCGCCGGCAGGAATTCAAACAACTGGAGTTCGCTGCCATTCGGTCCCGTCTCTGTGTGGACGAGCCGCATGTGGGCCGCGATTTCGGCGTCGGCGAGCAGGTGCTCCACCATTTCACGACTGCCGGCGCGCTCCGAGTCTTTGCGGCCGGAGCCCGCCGGATCGACCTCGACCGCGAAATACCCCGGCCCGCCGCCCAGAAGCTGCGCCCGCAGCGACCGCACATCGTTTGGGTCCTCGAACCACTGGTCCCAGCGCATGTCGGCGTAGAACGCGATGCGGCGGGTGCTGCTGCCGCCGACGAGCCGCTTGGATTGCAGGTTGGGGTCGTGTGCGGTCAGCCAGTGCGTCGCGTCGGCCAGAAAGCGATCCTGGCGATTCGGCACGCGGGCCGCGTAGGCCGCCAGCGGCAGCACACACGCGGTCAGGACCAAAACCGAGAGCCAGGTCTGGCCGCGCTGGCGCAGCAAGTGAAGCACACGCCCGAGGAACAGGGCGGCCGGCGGCATGAGCAACATGACGATGACCAGCGTGTGACGAGGATCGAGGTAGCCGTAATGCGACAACAGGATCAGGGTGAGGGCGAAGTGGCCGGCGGCGCAGGTTGACACACCGATGAGCTCCGGCCCCAGCAGCCGGCGGCGCAGGTTGATGAGCGGGAGCACGGCCAGAAGGACCACGATCACGCGTCCCGCGCGGAGCAACTTGTAGAGAGCGAACGGCGCCACCTGGTACCAGCGCAGGTCGACCGTGGTCAGGCGCGCTAACGCCGTGCCGGGCGATGCGTCACCGTCTTCGTCCGCCACCGGCGCGCGATTGACGGCTGCGGCGCAGTTCCTCACCGCCGCGGCGTTTTCGCGCGGGAGCCAGTCGCGCGGGTCTTTCTTGGCGGAAAGACGACCGACGGCCAACCAGTAAGGCAGGGCGCACACGACGAACCCCAGCAGGAGCAACGCCGCGCGCCCGGCCAGCGGTCGCCAGGCGATCCGCTTCCGCTGCGTGGCAAGCACGGCCAGGCCGCCGATGACCGGCATGAGCCCCTCCGGGCGGGTCAGGAACGCGAGCCCGGCCAGCAGGCCCACGCCGAGCGCCGTCGGTGCACTCTCCAGCTTCAGCAGCAGGCACGCCGCGGCAAGATAGAAGGCCAGGTGGACCTGATCGGACATGACGTCGGCCGACAGCCAGACGTTTTGATCCAGCACCGCCGCCAGGAGCATCGCCAGCAGGACGGTGCTGTGCTCGTGCACCGGGAGTTGGAGACGCCGGATGAACCGTGCGGTGAGCAGACCGGTCAGGGCGATGACGGCCATCCCGGCCGTCCACGACACGACCTGCCCGCTGTGCTGCCAGGTCATGGGCGTGTCGGGTGCGCCGAGTCCGCCCGCGGCCCGCCGGACCGCCAGGATCAAGGCCGGGAACAAGGGATGCTGGCGCGTCTCGGGCGTCCGCAGGTACGCCCAGCCCTGCGCGTCGAGCGCGCGGGCGTACGCGCAGAAGACCACGCCGTCGCGCGAGATCACCGGCAGCGCCGCCGCCATGCCTGCACGCCACACGCCGGCGACGACAAGCAGGGCCAGGAGCACGCAACGAAACGACCGTGTGCTGGTGCGGCTGGACGGTGACACCATCGTCCTCGTACCCGCGAACCCGGGTCAGCCGATCCCGGCACGCCGGGGCCGCAGCGTGGGCTCGCGGGGCGAGCGATTATACGTCCGGCAGCGCTGCGGAGGGTTGGCGTTCTCCAAGGCAGGCGCGTGCGATCTGCTCATTCGCGTGCGGGACGCGGGGGCTCGGATTGCGTGACGGCCCGCATCAAGTCGACGACGCAGTGGACCCCCATCTTCTGCATCACGCGCTTGCGGTGCGCCTCGACCGTCTTCACGGAGATGCCTAACGCGGCGGCGATCTGCTTGTTCGACTCGCCGGCGAGCACGTGGTCCATGACCTGGCGTTCGCGGGGCGTCAGCGTGCCGAGCCGGGCGGCCGCGGCGTTGCGTTCCTCCGCCGCGAGCCGCCGCTGCGCGTCCAGCGCGAGGGCGTGGCGGATGCGTTCGAGCAGGAGCTGATCGGGGACCGGTTTCTCCAGGAAGTCCACGGCGCCATTCCGGACGGCGCGGATCGCCATCGGGACGTCCCCGTGGCCGGTAATGACGATCACGGGCAGCGCAAAGCCGTCGGCCGCGAGCCGGCCTTGCAGCTCGATCCCGCTCATCCCGCGCATGCGCACGTCGAGCACCAGGCACCCCGGCCGCGCGGGGCCACCGGCGGCCAGGAAGGCCTCCGCAGAGTTGTAGGCCTCCACCGGGAGACCTTGCGCCTCGAGAAACTCCCGGAGCGCATCGCACAGGGCGTCGTCGTCATCGACCACGAAGACTTTGGGCTCAGCGTCCGGCATCGACCGCACCCTCGGCCACGGGCAGTACGAAACTGAAGACCGCACCTCCGGCAGGGCCGCCCTCGACCCATAGCTTACCGTTGTGCGCCTCGACGAGCGAGCGGCTGATGGAGAGCCCCAGGCCCGTGCCCCCGGGTTTCGTCGTGAAGAACGGATCGAACACCAGCGGCACCGACTCGGGCGGAACTCCCGGTCCGCTATCGCTGACACTCACCTGGACCGTGTCGTCCGGGCCGCGCACGGTTCGAATCGTCAGTACGCGCTGCTCCGCCGGCAACGGCGCCAGCGCCTCGATCCCGTTCCGCGCCAGGTTCAAGAGCACTTGCTCGATCTGGACGGGATCGACGACGACGGCGGGCAACTCCTGGGCCAGGTCCAGCCGGACATCGACGTGGTGCGTGCGCGCCTCGCGCACGATCCCGTTCAGGTCGCTGCGCACCCGCTGCCGCTCGGCCTTGCGTACGAAGGTCTTGAGTTGGCGAATGAACACGCCGGCGCGCTCGGCCTGGGCCGCCACCTTTTCCAGCGTGCGCACGGCCTCCGCCGGGCCCCAGGCGCCGGAGGTCAGCCGCGTGATGCAGCCCTTGGCGAAGTAGAGAATCGCAGTCAGCGGCTGGGCCAGCTCGTGGGCGAGGCCGGATGCCATCTCACCCACGGCGCTGACGCGCGCCACATGGGCCAGTTGCTCCTGGTGCTGCCGCGCCGCCTCCTCCGCCTGCTTGCGCTCGGTGATGTCGAGTGCGGCCACAAGGCTGGCCGGCCAGCCCTCGTATTCCACGGTCGCGACGGACATGTCGAGCCAGCGCTCGCCGCCGTCTTTGCCCGCCACGCGGATTTCGTAGCGTGAGGGCGCGGGCTGGCCCGCCTGCCGGGCCAGGCTCCGCTGCCGGACCAGTTCCTGATGATCGGGATGGACAAACGCCCACGGGCTCCGCGCGAGGAACTCGTCCAACGTGCAGCCAGCAATGCGGGCGGCGGTCTCGTTCGCGTAGCGCATCGAATCGCCCCGGCCGATCATGATGGCGGCGGGGACCGTTTCGGCCAGCGTGCGGAACATCTTTTCGCTGGCGCGCAGGGCGGCTTCCGCCCGCTCCCGCTCGGTCACATCGATGCCGACACCCCACGTCGCCCACCCGGGAATCGGGACCGCACCCGAGATGCTGGACCAGGCGATCGTGCGTCGCGATCCATCCTTGCACGTGAGCTCAAACTCCACGTTGTGGTGGTCGCCGTGCTCCTGACGAATGCTCGCCAGCACGAGCGCGCGATAGGCAGCGTCGGGATAGAACATGCGCATCGCGTCCGGATTCCCGATGACCTCCGATGCCGCGTACCCGGTCACTCGTTCGCACTCGCGGTTCCAGACGACGATATTCCCCTGGGCGTCGAACGCGTCGAGCAGGACCGGCATCTCCGTCAGGACGCGCTGCCACCGCTCCTCACTCTCGCGCAGCGTCTGCTCGGTTCGCTTCTGCTGGGTGATATCGTGAATGAGCGCGTAGACACCCTGCACGGCGCCGCGCGCGTCGCGGTCCGGCACGTAAGTGACGCTGCGCCACTCCGGCTCACCCGGACGGTCGCCCCGCCGCTCGTAGCTCACTTGTTCGCCCGCGAGCGCTGCCGACAGGTGCGGTTCAATTGCGGCGTAGAGCTCGTCTCCGAGCACGGCGCGCACGGGCCGACCGAGCACTTGCTCCCGCGAAACGCTGCGCCACTTGGTGAAGCGTTCGTTGACGAAGCGGTAGCGGCGCTGGGCATCGACGTACACGATCATGGCCGGCACGTTGTCCGTAATCAGCCGCAGTTGGCTCTCGCTCTGCCGGAGCACCTCCTCGGCCCGGCGCTGCTCCGTAATGTCGATGGCGGTCCCGGACATGAACGCCGGCCGCCCGTGCTCGTCGGCAATCTGGGTGATGTTCATGAGCGTCGGGAAGACCCGGCCGCTGCGGTGGGCGTGCCAGACCTCCTCCCCCAGTACGCGGCCGTCACGCCGCAGCCGCGCCAGCAGATCGGCGACGCGCGGCATCTGCTCCGCGTCGTGAAAAACGGACACGTGCCGGCCCAGCAGCTCGTCCGGCGTGTACCCGTGCATCTGGGCGAAGGCGTCATTCACGTAAGTCACGTGCTCCGTCATATCGATCATCGCCGCCCCGTAGGCGGCCTGGTCCGAAAGGGCCTTGAATTGCCGCAGCTCTTCCTCGATCCGCCGCTGCGCCGTCACGTCTTCCGCGATGCCCGCGACGCGATAGACCTCTCCCGCGGCATTGCGGATCGGAAAGCCGCGATTGCGGATGCGCCGGATCGTGCCGTCGGGCCGAAGGATGCGGTACTCGCAGTCGGTCGCCAGCCCGCGGTTCTGTTCCTCGAAGCTCGCCCACGTGGTGGCCCGATCCTCGGGGTGGATACTACTCAGCCACGCCTGCGGATCGCGGTAAACGTCCTCACGTGGACGTCCCCAGATCGCCTCGAACGCCGGACTGACGTACAGCGACTTCCGATTCTTCGGCTCTGACAGCCAGAAGATCTCCCGGATGTTCTCGGCGAGTTGACGGAAGCGCTCCTCGCTCTCACGCAGCGCTTGCTCCATCCGCCGGTGCTCGGCGAGCTCCGTTTGCAGGCGTTCGTTCAGCCGCGCGAGGTCTGCCGTCCGTTGCGCGATCAGCTCGTCGAGCTGTTCGCGGTGCCGGCGGAGCTCAGCCTCGCTGGCCCGCAGCTGCTCCTCGGCTTGCCGTTGGACGGTGACGTCCTGAAACGTCCCGACAGCGGCGACGGGCTCGCCGTCGTCGTTCCGGATCAGCACGCGCGCCCCGCTGAACCAGCGGTACTCCCCCTGGCGGTTCCGGAACCGAAACGCGAAGGGCCGCTGCCAACGGTCCTCCGCCGGCGCAGCCTCCACGTCCCGCCGCGGCGTCAGGACGTGCGGCTGGTCCTCCGGATGGACCCGCCGGAACACGCTGGCCGGTCCCATGGCGCGCAGCTCGTCGGCGGTGAAACCGGTAAGCTGGTCACACGACGGGCTGACGTACTCGAAGGAGCCGTCGTCCAGCCGGATCCGATACAGAAACGCCTGCGCGCAGTCGGCCATCTCGCGGAAGCGACGCTGCGCAGCGCGCTGCGTCTGCAACTCCTCTTCGCACGCGGCGCCATAGCCCTCCAGGCACTGGCTAAGCACCGGACTCACGACCTGCACCAGCTCGGGCGTCGAGCCCCCGCGCTGGCCAAGCAGGGCCGCCAATGCCGACGTGTGCGCTGCGGCGATTTCGCCCAACGCCGTCCCCCGCTGCCGTCGCGTGCGCCCGAGATCGGCGGCGCGGCGGAGCAGTTCGGGCGACGGGCGCTCCGCGTATTCCGTCAGCAGTTCGGCGTACTGGCGGGCCCATGAGTCCGGGGCGGCGTTGACTTGCGCAGGCATAACGTGGTTCCCTTCGCAAGGAGCTGTACCCCATTGACGATACCCCACCGCCGCCGGCACGCCAAGGAAAACCCGCCCGGCCGTGCACGGTGGGCTTCGGGCTCACGCCGAGAATCTGCCGGCGTCACGCGACCGCGACGGGCGGCCGGAGGAGCGAGGTTAGCCAGCCGCGCAGCGCCGCGTCGTCGCCCGCCAGGGTCGCGAATTGGCCGATCGAGTGCTGAATTGCGCTGCGCCCGATTTTCGCCCGCGCGGGCTCGCGCTCGGCGCAGGTCAGCGTCAGCGCTCCCCAGGCGATCGGCAGCCCGCAAAACGAGCGTAGCGCGCGGGCACTGGCCGGAAGACCCAGCACGTAATCGATGCCCTGTTGCAGGCATTGCCGCGCCATACCCAGCGTCGCCTGGTAGATCGTTGCGTGCGATGGGCCCCCTTCCACGGCGCGCGGCAGGTAGCGCCGCCCCTGCGCCGCGTCCCGCGGCGTGTCCTTGAGTATGTTGACGAGCTGTAGGCCGATGCCCAGCTCCGTCGCCTGCGGGCGCAGTTGCAGCAGTGCCGGACACTCCAGGTGTCGCGCCATCATGGCGCACAGCATCTCGCCGACCACTCCCGCGACGTAGTAGCAGTATTCACGTAGCTCGGTCGCGTCGCGAACCGCGGGATACGGCAGGCCGCAAACTGCACTGCGAGCCAGCAGCGTGCGCACGCCCGCGCTCATGGCGCGGGCGCAGGAAGACGCCGCCTCGCGGTCGCCGGGCTCGAACGCTGCGACCCGGGCGAAGACCTCCGGCGCCGCACGCAGCAGCGCGCGCTCGGCGTGCAGATCGCCGATCGGGCGCGTCAACGCCTCTATGGCCGCCGCATCCCCGCCCAGCGCAGCGTCGAGTTGCTGGAAGCAGCACACTCGCTCGTCGGTCGAGAGCTGCGGGGCATCCTCAAGCGTGTCCACGATGCGCATGAGGAGGTAGGAAACCCCCACCGTGTCGTCCAGCGGCGGCGGCAGCAGCGGCACGAGCAGCGCATAGGTGCGCGACACGCCCTGTAGATGCTGGTCTACAAACGGGTCCATCTCTGGCCGGTATTCTAACGCGAGACAGGGGGCGGAAGCCTTTTTCATGTCGCCGGTCGGTGGCGGTACGGCTACCATTCACCGCTGGTCGCGATGTCGCCGGCCGAGTGCCATCCGGGAAGGTCGCGCGTGCCGTTTCTGGAAGAGCCCAAGCTCGTCGAACCGCTGCGCTGCTCCGCCGTTTTGACGCACCATTGGCTGGTCCGGCGTCGCGGCGGGGAGAAGGTGCTGGAAGCCCTCGGCGAGTTGCTGCCAGACTGCCCGATTTACACGCTGGTCCACGATCCGGGAGGGCTGGCGGGCTCGCCGCTGGCCCGCCGGCATATCCATGCCTCGCTTCTGCAATACCTGCCCGGGGCGCGCCAGCATTATCCCAAGCTGCTGCCGTTACTGCCCTTCGCGGCGCTGGCCATGCGCCTGCCCCCCGTCGATCTGGTCGTGTGTTCCGATGCGGCGGTGGCGAAGGTGATGCGGGCTCACCCGCGCAGCCGCGTGGTCTGTTATTGCCACTCGCCCATGCGCTACGCATTCGACCCTGAGATCGCCGCGGCGTATCGCCAAACGCTGCCGGCGGTGCTGCGGCCGCTGTGGGGGTTGACCACAGCGCTGGTACGTCAAATGGACCGCCGGGCCGCCCGGCGCGTGGACCTATTCATCGCCAATTCCCGGCACGTGGCCGAACGCATCCGGCGCTGGTACGGCGCCGAGGCCATCGTCATTTACCCGCCGGTCGACGTACCGCCGCAGCCGGCGACCGGACCGCGCGAGGACTTCTATCTCTGTGTCGGCCACCACGTGCCGTACAAGCGACTTGACCTGGCGATCGACGCCTGCCGTACGCTGGGCCGCCGGCTGGTCGTGATCGGCGACGGGCCCGCGACGCGGCGCGTCGATCCGCGGCGGGATCGTCACGTCGAGCTGCTCGGCTGGCAGCCGGAGGCCGTCGTCCAAGATCACTTCCGCCGGGCGGCCGCGGTGCTTTTCCCCGGCGAGGAGGACTTCGGTTTGGTGCCGGTCGAGGCGATGGGACACGGGTGTCCGGTCATCGCGTACGGCGTGGGTGGGGCGGCGGAAACGGTCGTTCACCGCGAAACGGGCGTTCTCTTCCACCAGCCGACGGTCGCCGCGCTTGTGGAAGCGATGCAGTTGCGGGAGATGCTCGCGTTTGACCCGCAGGTTCTCCATCAGCGGGCCCGCGGCTTCGGCCGCGAGCGCTTTTTGCGGGAGATGCGCGCCGCACTGGCGTCCGTGTTGCGTCCCTGACCGGCGGCCTTGCCGCTGGCGCACTCGCCCCCTACGCGATCCAGTGGGGGAGTCCACTCGGGGGAACCCCATCGACCATCACCGCAAGACCACGGACGGTGCCACGCCGGTCCGGTCAAACATAACCGCCAGGCGGGTATCACCGTCGGCATTGGGGGATAAGTCGGCCAGGACCGGTTGCAGAACTGCACGACTCGAAGTAGTCTCCCGCTTGCGCGGTTCTGTGACCTGGAGGACGAGCATGGCCAAGCGCAAGAATTTCAAGTGTCCGAAATGCGATCGCACGTTCGGGATGGCACCGCATCTGGGCCGCCACATGGCCACGATGCACGGGAGCAGGCTCAAGCGCGGCGGAGCGGCCCGCGCGGCCGGGACCCGGTCGCGCGCTGCGGCGCGTGGCCCGGCGGGTTTGCTCGGTGAGATCCACACCTGGCGCGCTGAGCTGGCGGCTCAGCAGGCCGAGCTCGCAAGCCAGGTGGCGGCCCTGGATCAGCTTCTGGCAACTTTGGACGGCGTTGCGCCGAAGGCGGCGGCCAAGCCCGGACCCCGAGGCCGAAGTCGTGGGCCGGTACGGCATGGATCGCTCAAGAGCTTCGTCGTTCGCGTGCTCCAGGCCGCGCGTAGACCGATGCGCAGAAAAGAGATCGCCGGCGCCGTACTCAAAGCCGGCTATAAGAGCCGCGACAAGACGTTCGCCAAGAGCGTCGGCGTCGCGCTGCGGACGGTCCCCGGCGTAAAGAAGCTCGGGCGCGGCGTGTACCAGGCGACGTAGGCGGGCGAGTCCTTGTTCGCCGCGGCGTGCAGGCGGTGCCGATCCGCGCTGGCCTGCTAGCGCAACGGCACAGGATTGGCCGGCAGGCAGGCGCCGTTCGACAGGATCACCTGCTGGTACCACATGTATGAGTCTTTGGGGATGCGCTCCATCGTGCGCTGATCGACATAAATTAGCCCGAAGCGCATCCGGTAGCCTTCGGCCCACTCAAAATTGTCCATGATCGACCAGTGGAAATAGCCGCGCACGTCGGCGCCTTCGCCGATGGCCGCGTGCAAGGCGGTCAGGTAGCGGGCCGTGTAGTCGATCCGCGCGTTGTCGTGGATGCGGCCGTCCTGGTGCACCCAATCCATCGCCGCGCAGCCGTTCTCCGTGATGTACAGCGGCAGCTTGTACCGCTCGTGCAGGAACCGCGGCCCCCAGTACAGGACCTCCGGCTCGACCGGCCAGTCGCACATCGTGTGCGGATACCCCGGTGTCCGCGGCGCGGCCGCCGCCCGCCCATTTTCCCCCGCGGCGATCGGCTGCCCCTGGTACACGTTGACGCCAAAGAAATCCAGAGGCTGCGCGATCTGCGCCAAGTCGCGCTCGAAGCCGGCCGGCAGCTCAGCGCCGAACAGCCGGAGCCCTTCCTCCGGGTAGCGCCCCAACACTACCGGATCGGCGAACCACGAGGTGCTGAAGTACCACTGCTCGCCCGCCGGAACCCCGGCCAGGGCGGTGCGCGCGGCCTGCACGTCCGCCTCCGACGGCGTGGCCGGATACGGCATCGAGCCATGCGGTGCCCAGCCGATCAGCGGCTTTAGCTTGGCGTTCTCTCGGATAACCTGCACGGCGCGTCCGTGCGCCAGCAGCGCATGGTGCGCCACGCGCAGTACGTCCGGCCGGTTGTACCGCAGCCCGGGTGCGTGAACGCCCGAGCTATGTCCGAGCCCCACGAAACACTGCGGCTCGTTCAGCGTCATCCAGTGCTGCACGCGATCCCCCAGCCGGCGAACGACCACCTCGGCGTAATCCGCAAACCAGCCGACGCTGGCCCGATTCAGCCACCCGCCGCGCTGCTGCAGGGCCAGCGGGAAGTCCCAGTGAAACAACGTGACCCACGGCTTCACGCCGCGGGAGAGCAACGCGTCAACCAAGCGGTCGTAGAAATCGAGTCCCGCTCCGTTTATCGGCTGCTCGCCGCTGGGCAGCACGCGCGGCCAGCTCACCGACAGGCGATAGGCCTTGACGCCTAGCTCGGCGATCAGCACCACGTCCTCGGGGTAACGGTGGTAGTGGTCGCAGGCGGTGGCGCCGCTGTGACCGCCAAAAACCGCCCCAGGACGCGTACAGAGCGCATCCCACACGCACGGACCCCGCCCATCCGCGCGGGTCGCGCCTTCTATTTGGTATGCAGCCGCCGCCACCCCCCACACGAACCCATCTGGAAACCGCATTCGGGGTGTCCTCTTGTCTCGCGCTGTTCCGGAACGATTCAGAAGCGCATGATACGCTGTTTCATGGTCCAATTCAAGTAGAAGTGGTGTTTTTTCCTTGCACGGCGCCGAGAATACGGATACTATTCCAGTAACGTTTCTGTATGTTTCAGAGAATCATCACCCAGTCTCGGTGAGGACCAGCAGTGAGTTCGGCTTCTGTCCGAGGCATCGCAGAGAGCTTGGGGGTTTCCCCGGCGACCGTTTCCCGCTCGCTCAACAACTCCCCCGACGTCAGCAACGCCGTGCGCGAGAAGGTGATCGCCGAGGCCCGCCGCATCGGCTACGCGCTGCCCCGCCGCGCGCTCCGCACCGGCCGGATCGGCATCATCTTCTTCAACGAGACGTCCGGGCCGAAGTTCAGCGGCTATGACGCGGTGATCTGGGGCGGCGTGACCCGCGCTGCGGTGGCGTTGAAGTACGACGTGTGTGTCATCGATCCGCTGGACCGCAGGCCGGGCGAGGGCTTCGCCGCGTTCGCGATGCGCAAGGGCGTCGAGGGGCTCGTCGTCCGGGTCGACGAGGAAACCCGCCTCGTGTGCAGTGCGATCGCCGCCGACGGGGTCCCGCACATCGTCATCGCCGACCGCTTCGACGACGAACAGGTGAGCTACGTCTGCTGCAACTCGGCGCGGCCGAGTCGTGCGGCCATCGAACACCTGCTGAACCTGGGGCACCGGCGGATTGCCGTCTGCCACAACACGGTGCTCGACACGGACCATCGCGACCGCATCGAGGCGTACGGAGCAGCGCTCGCGGACGCAGCGCTGGAGGTCGATCCGGACCTGATCATCGCGATCAACGCCGAAATCGGCGGCGGGGGCGCGGCGTTCAACCGCCTGATGTCGTTGCCGCAGCCGCCCACGGCCATTTTCTTCGCCGATCCGGCGCTGACGATCGGCGCGCTGCGCCGCGCGCTGGAAGTCGGGGTCCGCGTGCCGGACGAGCTGTCGATCGTCGGGGTGGACGACGAGCGGCTGCGGAAGATGACGCACCCGGTTTACACCGCGGTCTGCCAGAACGCGGCGGAACTGGGACAACAGGCGGGACGCTGGCTCTGTCGGCAACTCGCGGAGAGCCCGAACGGCGAGCGGGCCACGGGTCCCCTGCGGCTCGAGATTGAGGCGTTCCTGGAAATCAACCAGACGACGGCGCCGCCGCCGGCCGTGCCGGTGCGTGTAACGCCGACGGGGCAGCGGATAACGGACTAGACGAACCCGATGAACGGAGGCACGAAAGCCATGGAAAGCCGCACGACGCCCAGCCCGCACAGCCGGCGCAGGCGATTCGCGCGCCCGGGCTTCACCCTCATCGAGCTCCTGGTCGTCGTCGCGATCATTGCCCTGCTCATCTCGATCCTGATTCCGGCTCTCGGCCAGGCCCGGGCGCAGGGCAAACGCGCCAAGTGCATGTCCAACGTGCGGCAGCAGGTAACGGCGGCACACATGTACGCGCAAGAGAACCAGGATCGGTTGCCGCTGGCCAAGTACAGCAAAGAGATCGAGGCGCCGAAATACAAGCCGCTGCTTAATGCTCCGTTTGTGCAGGATCTTCTGATTCCATACCTCGGCGGAACCGTCCGCGGCGAGATTCCGGGCGCCGATCCCAATTCGTTCGTCCCCTTCTCGATGGTGTTTCGCTGCCTCGAGCCCGGCGAAGACCCGAACAATCCCAACTATCTCAAGGGTACTGTGCAGAATCACTACCGGTACAACACGCACAAGGCCGTCGTGTACCGGGACCCCAATATCGCCAAGTTAGACATGGCGTACGGCCGGCCGATTGGCTCGGTCCGCGTTCCGGGGCGCGCCGTGCTCTTTTTCGACGTGGCCTGGGCCGACTGGCCCCTCCGCTGCTTCTCGCACCAGGGCGTCCGCGGCGGACTGAACGTGGGTTACGTCGACGGACACGTGGGCTTCATCACGGGCAAGGAGTACCTCGCCCAGAGCCCGTTCTACAAGTTTCAGGACGAAGCGCGGAACCCCTTCATCGCCAACGGCTGGGACGAATACTCCATTCCGGACCCCAACCAATGACTCACGACCCGGGGACCAGATCGCCGTGCGGCCACGGTGCGAGTTCGCTCGCGCTGGCGGCCGCTGCGTTTCTGGTTCCGCTGGCCGCCGCCGACCTCCCGCGCCTGCACGTCGCCAGCCGCTTCCTGGTCGACGAAGCGGGCCAGAAAGTCACCCTCCGCGGCTGCAACCTGGGGTGCTGGCTGCTCATCGAACCCTGGATGCTCGGAATTAAAGACGAGGGCATCCGCGATGAGTACAGCTTCACCACCGCCCTCGAATCCCGCTTCGGCGCGGACCGCACCGCCCAACTGCTCGAGCTCTATCGCCAGAACTGGATCACCCCGCGCGAAATGGACGTCGCCAGGTCCTTCGGCTTCAACGTGGTCCGCGTTCCTTTCCACTACGGTCTGTTGATGGACGATGCCCGGCCGCTGACCCTGCGGCCGGACGCGTTCAAGTGGCTCGACCGCGCCGTCGATCTCGCCGAGCACGCCGGCCTGTATGTGATCCTCGACCTCCACGCCGCGCCCGGCGGCCAGAGCGTCGACGGCACCACCGGCCGCGCCGACCAGAACAAGCTCTTCGACAGCCCCGCGCACCAGGAGCAGACGGCGTGGCTCTGGCAGCGCATCGCCGAGCGCTACCGCGACCGCGTCGCCGTCGTCGCCTACGACGTGCTCAACGAGCCGTGGGGCGACTTCCGCATGGACGTGCGCGAGAAGCTGCTGCCGCTGATCGACCGCATTCGGACTGCCATCCGCGCCGCCGACCCCGACAAGCTGATCTTCGCACCGGGCTCGCTGCGCGGCATCGCATTCTACGGCAACCTGCACGAGCACGGCTGGAAGAACGTCGGCCTCACCGAGCATTTTTACCCCGGCTTGTTCGGCCAGGGCTCAGCGTCGCTGGAAACGCACGCGCGCTTCCTCGCGTACGCGGTGCCCGCCAAACGCCGGATCATCGAACGCCTCGACGTGCCGTACCTGCTGGGCGAGTTCAACCCCGTGTTCGGACGCGTCGCGCAGCCGGAGTTGCTGCGCCGCTATTTTGACGAGTTCGGCGCGGCGGGCTGGCTCGCGACCGTGTGGTCGCTGCGTACGATCAGCCTCGAGGGCGGCCTGCAGCCCGACCACTGGTGCCTGGTCACCAACGCCGAGCCTTTTAAGCTGCCGGACCTGCGCACCGCTCCGTACGAGGCATTCGAAAAGGCCTTCGTCCAGTTGGGCACCATGAAGCTGGCCGCGGACGAGGGGCTGCGGACGGCTCTGACGTCAAACGACGGCGGCGCTCTCCGCCTCGCCACGTTCGCGCCGCAGCCCGCCGCCGCGCCCGCGGACAAACTCCCCGGCTGGACCGGCGTCGATGTGTCCGCCATGCCGCCGGGCGGCGCGGAAGTGCACGCCGACGGCACAGTGACGATCTACGGCGGCGGCAGCGACATCTGGGGCAACCACGACGAGTTTCGCTACGTCTACCGCGAGATGGCCGGCGACTTTGCCATTCAGACCTGGCTGACCTCGCTCGCGGTGCCGAACAGCTTCGCGAAGGCCGGCTGGATGCTGCGCGAGAGCACCGCCCCCGACGCCGCCCACGTGCTGGTGCACGCTTTCGCCGACGGCCGCGCGATGCTGGCCTGGCGGTCGCACCAGGGCGAGGTCACGCACGAGCAGACGCTGGCCATCGGCGGCCTGCCGGTCGGCCTGGGCCTGGAACGCACTGGCGGTGCGCTGTCCGTCCGCTACACCGACGCCGACGGCCGCTGGCAGAAGCAGCGCGTGCCCGAGGATGTCCGCCTTCCCGAGAAGGCCCTGCTCGGCCTGGTCGTCCTGTCGCACGACGAGACGACTCTCGCCACGGCGACGTTCTCCGGCCTCGACGACAAGAGCACGCCGCCGCCGGGATCTTTGCCCGCGGCCGACAACTTGCTGAAGAACCCGTCGTTCGAGACTGTGTCCGACGCCCCGAACGCGGCCGACCGCGCCCAGCACTGGGAGCGCTGGGGCCAGTGGTTCAACCGCGAGCAGGACTGGAAGCCGCAGCGCGACGGCCGCGGCCTCCTCGGCTACCACCATTGGCAGATCGAGTCCGCCGACAATTCCGGCACATACCAAGACGTGCCAGGCCTCGCCGCGGGCACGCGGTGCACGTTCAGCGTGTACGCGAACCGCGACCTGCCGGCCGACGGCAAATACGGCCCCGACACCGTCGAGCTGCGCATCGAAAGCTCCTACAAAGGCCGCCTGTTGACGGTCGCCTCGCAGACCTACGCGGCCAAGGACCTTGCGAGCGGCGACAATTGGAGCCGCCTCCACGTCGCCGGCACGCTCCCCGCCGACAACGCCCGTGTGCTGATCGTCGTCAATCCCAGCCGCCAAACGCCGCGCGACGCGGCGCTGAAGTTTGATGTTGCGGCTCTGTGTGCCGAGCCGCGTGCGGACACACCCGTTACAGTTTCCAGCCATTCCAAGCCACAATCCCAGGAGAAGAAGGAGGAGAGGCATGAGTAGGTACCTGTTCTTAGCGCTGGCAGTTGCTGCGGCCCTCGCGCTGCCGGCCTCCGCCACCAACCTGCTGCTCAACGGCGGGTTTGAGGACGGCAACACCGGGCCGATCAGCGGCGACGGCGTGCCCACCAGTTGGTCCGCCTGGGGGCCGACCAGCGGCTGGCACCACGACGACGCCGGCCGCGTCATCGACACCAAGGCGATCAAGTTCTGGTGGGACGACACCGGCCTCTGGCAGGACGTCACCATCGCCCCCGGCGGCCAGTACGACTTCAGCGTGCTGGCGCTCAGCGCGTCCGCCGACCCGCTCGTCGGTTGGAACGGCCTCCTCAAGGCCGAGTTCTACAACAGCGCCCTGGGCACCGACTCCGGCCACCTCCTCGGCCAGGCCGAGGTCGATCGGTTTTACTCGGCGAGCGATCCGCGCGACCAATGGGTGACGGTCAGCGGCACGGTCACGGCCCCGCCCACCGCGGACATCGCCCGCATGATCCTGAAGATCGCGGACTGGCAGTCCACCGGCGTCGGCGGCTCGCTCAACTTCGATAATGCGTCCATCGCCCTGACGCCCGAGCCGGCCGCGGCCGTGCTAGGCTTGGTGCTCGTAGCGGCGCTGCGCCGGCGTTGAGATTGAGGAAAACCGCGGGCAGCCCCGCGGGCGGATATTCGGACGAAGCGCGGCGGGCAGCCGCCATGTGCCGACAAGGCAGGAGAGAAAGATGAATCGCCACTTGAGGACAATCGCCATCTGTGCCCTGCTCGTGGGCCTGAGCGTGCCGGCCCTAGCCGTGGACAACCTGCTGGTCGACCCCGGCTTTCAAGGACCGCCCCCCGGGAACGCCTGGGGCAATTGGGGCAACACTGATTTCAACAACTTCTGGGGCCCCGACGTGCACGCCAGCATGTACGCCGACTGGGTCGGAAACTACGGCGGCTTCTTCCAGATGGGCATCGCCGGACAGCCCGCCACCAGCTATCAGTTCACCTTGTTTAACACGCGCATCGAGTCGCACTGGGACGCCGACCTGTACTTTGGACTCGAGTACTACGACGCCGCCGACGGTACCAAGCTGGGCGAGACCATGGTGCTCGCCGACACAGCGGCGCGCGTCGCCAACGGACAAGTGGATGGGAACATCCTGAGCATGCAGGGCACGTCGGCCGCCGGCACCGTCTTTGTCCGCCCAATCTTCCGGTTTGACAACATCAACGAAAACTACGTCGCCGAGCCCTCCGCCAACGCGTTCGTCTTCGACACGTTCCTCAGCCTGACCCCCACCGTCGGACAGGAATTCCTGAAGAACGCCGGCTTCGAGGACCTCAACGGCGACGCGGCCTACGGCGACTACTGGGGCCACTGGGGCACTGTCGACTTCAACTCCTTCTGGGGCGTCAACGGCCACGCCAGCTTTTACGCCGACACGGTCGGCAGCTCCGGCGGCGTCTACCAACAGGGCATCCTCGGTCGCCCCGGCGCCCGCTACGCTTTCGGCCTCCTCGATGTGCGTATCGAGCAGGACTGGGACGCCGACCTCTACTTCGGCCTCCAGTTCTACGGCGACGATGACTTCCACATGCTCAGCGAGACCATGGTCCTGGCCGACACCTCGCAGCCCGGCGACGGCCTGCAATTCGGCATGACCAGCACCGCCCCGCCCGGCACGGTCTACGTCCGCCCGCTCTTCCGCTTTGACAACGTCGGCCACAGCGGCGGCTCGCTGCGCAATGCCTTCGTCTTCACCGCCGGCCTGACGGAAGCGCCCGGGATCTGTCGCGGCGATATGAACTGCGACGGAAGGGTCACGTTCACCGACATCGATCCGTTCGTGGCGGCTTTGGGCGGCGAGTCCGCCTGGAACGTAAGCCATCCGAACTGCCCGTGGCTGAACGCCGATTGCAACGGCAGCGGCACCGTGACGTTCGCGGACATCGACCCGTTCGTGGCCGTGATCGGAACGACTTGTCCGTGATAGACGCCGCCGCCGGCCGCCGAGTACCGCTCGGCAGTGGCGGCTGGTAAGTCTCGTTGTTCGGGGCCGTTCGCACAGCCCTTGCTGTGCGCACGGCCCGGCGCGCTGGGAGTGAATTCGTGCCGCGGAAACTAATCCTCCTCATGGTCCTGTTGCACTCCGTCGCGCTGACCCGCGCCACGGACGTGCAGGTCTGGCTCACGCGCGGCGACCAGGTCAGCCTGCTCGAGCACCGTCCGAATCTGACGTTTCAGGCCGGCCAGGGGACGCACGCAACGCGCGCCCACCTCACTCCCGGGACGACCTACCAGACCATGGTCGGTTTCGGCGCCGCCGTCACCGATTCCTCCGCCTGGCTGATCCAGAACCGCCTCAACGCCGCGCAGCGCGCCACCTTGCTCGCCCAGCTCTTCTCCCCGCAATCCGGAATTGGCCTCAGCTATCTCCAGGTCCCGATCGGCGCCTCGGACTTCGCGCTGACGGCGTACACGTACGATGACCGGCCCGCGGGCCAGACCGACCCCAACCTCGCCTATTTCTCGATCGCCCACGACCAAACGTACATCATCCCGACGCTTCAGCAGGCCCGCGCCCTGAACCCCGCCCTGCAGCTCTTCGCCGCACCCTGGAGCCCACCCGCGTGGATGAAGACGTCGCAGTCGCTCTACGGCGGTTCGCTGGTTTCGTCGCGGCACAGCGTCTACGCGCAGTACTTCGTCCGCTTTCTGCAAGCCTACGCGGCCGCGGGCCTGCCCATTCACGCCCTGGCAGCGCAGAACGAGCCGCTCAACGATTCAACCGCTCTGCCCTCCGCAGGTATGAGCACGGCACAGCAAAGCACGTTCATCGGGCACTACCTCGGTCCCGCGCTGGCCGCCGCCGGCCTCAACACGCGGATCCTCTGCTACGACCACAACTGGGACCAGCCGGACTACGCGCTCACCGTCTTGGGCGACGCCGACGCCCGCCCGTACACCGCCGGCACCGCCTTCCATGGCTATGGCGGCGACGTGTCCGCCCAAACCACCGTCCACGACGCCTTCCCCGACAAGGACATCTACTTCACCGAGATCTCCGGCGGCGACTGGGCGACCTCGTTTCCAGATAACCTCGTCTGGTACCTCCACAACATCGTCATCGGCGCTCCGCGCAACTGGGCCAAAACCGCCATCTTCTGGAACATCGCCCTCGACGAAAACGACGGCCCCTACCTCCCCGGCGGCTGCAACGGGTGCCGCGGCGTCGTTACGATCAACAGCACCAGCGGCAACGTCGCGTTCGAGGTCGAGTATTACGCCCTTGCCCACGCCAGCAAGTTCGTTCAGCCCGGCGCCGTGCGGACCGCCTCCGAATCCTACGACGGTACGCTCGAAACCGTCGCCTACCGCAACCCCGATGGCACCGAGGTCGTCCTCGCCCTGAACCCCGGCGACGCGTCGCTTTGGTTCGACGTCGTCCGCAACGGTCAGTACTTCGCTTACCGTCTGCCGCCGAAGTCCGTCGCTACCTTCGTCTGGCCGCGGATCGTTCCGACGGGCGACTTCGACGGCGACGGCGATGTGGACTTCAGCGACTTCACCGCGCTCGTCGGCACTGTCGCCGCGAGCCCGCTCACCAACGGCGGCTTTGAAGACGGCGCCACCGGAAATATCTCCGCTGGCGTCCCCGGCTGGGGCGTCTGGGGCAGCAGCGGCTGGCACCACGATGACGCCGGCCGCGTCATCGGCACCAAAGCCATCAAGTTCTGGTGGGACGACGCCGGCGTTTGGCAGGACGTCCCCGTCGTCGCTGGCAATTCGTATGCGTACCGCGTTCTCGCCCTCAACTCCACTCTCGATCCCCTCGTCGGCTGGAACGGGCTGCTCAAAGCCGAGTTCTACAACAGCGTGCTCGGCACCGACTCCGCCCACCGGCTCGGCGAGGCCGTCGTCGACAAGTTTTACGCGGCGACCGACCCACGCGACCAATGGGTCACGCTCGCGGGAGCCGTTACGGCCCCGGCGACCGCGGACATCGGCCGCATCGTGCTCCAAATCACCGATTACCAGTCCGGTGCCCACGGCTCGCTGAATCTCGACAGTGCTTCCGTCGTCGCCGCGCAGCCGGGCTGCCTGACGGCCCCCGACGTGCCCGGCGAAGCCGGGTGCCTCGCCGCCTTCGACTTCGACGGCGACAACGACATTGACCTGCGCGACATCGCCACGTTCCAGATCAACTTCACGGGCACACCCTGACTGACGTAGCGGCCATTCCTCGGTCGCCAGTCTCGCGACCGAGCGTTGATCTCCCCGAGTGGGACTCGAACCTAGAACAACCCGGTTAACAGTTGGGGGCTCCACCGATTGAGCTATCGAGGACCACGTAGACCTCGTCGGCCAGTCCACCCTCAGACTTATGGCCTATCATCAGGCCTGGGCAAGTCGACCGAACATGCTGCGGGCTCAGGGTGCGGTCACGCCAGCAGCAGCGGCGCGCCGACCAACAGAGCCGGACGATTCGTCAGTTGTTGTCGCAGGTCGTCGGCGTCGAGCGCGAACGCCGGACTAATCTCGATGGGCTGCGCCGGCTCGCCGTCGGTGCCGCGCGGCACCATGCCGCCGCAGTGTTCCAGCCAGCGTGCGGCCCGGCGGATCATGTCGCGCCGCGTTGTGGCGGGCGAATCGTCGCCAGTGGCGTTCTTGACGGGGCTGAACTCCTCTTCACGCCGGGTGAAGAGCACGACTGGGTTGCGGGCGAGGGGGATCGCGTCGAAGACGAACATCTCGAGCTTGACCGCGTTCGGCTTGTCCGGGTTGAGCGGACGGCCGTGCTCGTCCACGGTCGGGACCTTCTTTTCGGCGCGATGCCAGGGAAGTTGGACGGTCGCAGCGGGCGCTGTGAGCCGTTCGACGAATTCGCGGTTGAGCACATGGATCGCAATGCTACCGGCGTCGAAGCGGCGAGTGCCGTCGGGGTTGCGTGCCCGAGCGAGGTCTTCCGGGAGGTCGCTGTACTCGATGACCGTGAGCTTGCGGTCCGCGAGCGCGAACACGCCGACGCGCTCGAGGTCGTGGGCCTTCGCGACGGCCTTGCTCGACATCTCGGAGTCGCTGACGAGGTGCAGGCCGACGAAGAGCGGATCAATCGGCTTGACCAGCGGGTTGTCGACCTGGAAGTAGCTGACGACATCGATGTTGCGGCGGCGCATGTCCGCGAGCGCCCCGCTCTCGGCGAGCGCCCGCAGGCTGCCGCCGTGGCCGTCCGGCGAAAGGGCCACGCGGTGCGGTTCGGCGAGGGCGATGCGGCCATCCGGGAGGAACGCGGGCATCTGCCGCTGCTGGAAGAACAGCACGTCGTCCGGAGACAGGCCGAAGAACGCGTGCTGGGCGAAGAAGGCGGTGGTTTCGGTGTGGTTAGCTGGGCTGGTCATGATGTACCAGCGCGGCCGGCGGCCATAGCGGCGTTCGGTGCCGAGGAGCCCCTCCGCGAAAATCTGGAATAGTGGCGCGTTGCGGATCGGGCTGATGCAGTAAGCACCCTTGGGACCGTCGAAGCCCAGGCGCGTCCCCTGGCCGCCGGCAACCGTGAACGCGGCCACGCGTCCGGCGCGGATCGCCTGCTCCCCGGCGCGGCGGGCGCGGGCGTAAAGGTCGGCGTGGGTCGGGCCGGGCTCGGCGGGGAAGCTCGGCGGCGGGTCGATGTGCTGCGGGACGGCCGCGGCCGCGTGCGTACGGACGTACGTGTCGAGCAGGGGCAGGCAGCGGGCGAAGTCGATCTGGTCGAGGTCATCGAGCAACTGCACGCGTTCCCGCTCGCTGAGCTGCGGCCAGAACGCCAGCAGGTGGGCCTGGGAGATCTCGCACAGACGCTGCGAGTAGGCCCGGTATTTCTCTTCCATCGCGGTGGTCATGAATACGAATCCACGAAACCGGGTGGCCCCAAGTATGCGATAAAAGTATCCATGCGGAGAGGACAGGTCAAACCGGCGGCTCCGGGTGGCGGCGGGCCCACGCGGCGGGAACTATTGGGCGCCGCTGCGGCCGCGGCGGTGGGCGCATTCGTTGGTCCGGTGCGCGGCGGCGGCGTGAAATCGCCCGCGTCACAGAGCGCCACGCGTCCGGCACCGCCTCCGACGTCACAGGCGACGACCGCCGGCGCCGTTCCGCGTCCTTGGTGGCTCGGTGCGTCGTTTCCGCGCTCGCGTGTGGTTCGCGTAATGAGCGCGCATGTGCTTCGAGTCGCGGGGGGCGACGAAGTCATTCTGCGCGAAATGCTCGATCTGGGCGTGCAGGTGCTCACCGGGGAGCGTACGAGTAGTGATGCTTGGCGCAGCGTGCTCGGACCGGCACGGCGTATCGTGCTCAAGTTCAACCAAGTGGGTGCGGAGGTCCTGGGGACGAACGACGCAGTCGGAACCGCTCTCGGCGAGTCACTCCTGGATGCCGGCTACGAACCGGGCACACTTACCCTGGTCGAGGCCCCGGCGCACTTGACTCGCGAGTTGGGCACGCGGGCCGTGGAGCCTGGTTGGGGGACGTCGATCCCTATCGGGGGCGGCACGGAGGAGCTGGCGGCGTATCTGCTGGCGGCTGATGCCGTCGTGAATGTGCCGCTGCTGAAGACGCATCGGATCGCTGGGATGTCGGGGGCGTTGAAGAACCTATCCCACGCAGTGATTCGCCATCCGGCGCGGTATCACGAGCACGGCTGCGCGCCGTACGTTGGACAAGTCGTTGGCAACAAAGAGGTTAGCGACAGGCTGCGGCTGACCATTGTGAACGCGCTCCGGCTCGTCGCGCGGAACGGGCCCGATGCCCGCGCGGAGGACGTGGTCCCCTTCGGTGGCCTCCTGCTGGGTTTTGACCCGGTCGCCCTGGACGCGGTTGGGCTGGAATTGCTCGAGGAGCAAGGACGCAAGCTGGCGGTCGAGACCCCGCTGCGGATTCCGTACGTGGAGGCGGCAGCCGAGGACGGCGTGGGGCGCCGGGCCCCCGCGGACATCGATCATGTGGTGGTGCGGCACGGCGCGTGACCCGGCCCTGGCAATCGGTGGGCCAGCTTTGCGCGATTTTGCGATTGACACCCCCGCGGCGTGTGCTATCCTATTAATAGGTCGATCACGCGTGGTCGACCAGAACGAATGAGGGTGCGTCGATCGGACGGTATCATTTGTATTCATAGCGTTTTACTTGCGTCATTGCCGATTCCTGCCCTCGTTCATAACAAACCCGCATTCGTTCAGGACCAGGCGTCTTTCGTCCACGCGGTTGCAGTTTCTGCGCCCGCGCGGGCTTGAGATACGCCAGTCCGTTATCACTCGCGACTAAACCCGCGCTGCGGCCCCCTCCCATGCGGCCGCAGGGCAGCTCGGGCGGCGTACGCCCGGCTGCTCGAAACGCGGCGACCAGCGGTTTCTGCGCCCGCGGACGGCGAGGCCGTCTGCGGCAGCCCGCAGCCAGGAGCAGTGCATCGCGCTCTGATACGTACCATAGGCCGCTGTGGCCGCCGGGCCCGCTGGACAAGCTGGTCGGGTTGTGGTTCATGGGAGCTGCTAGGAGATTCTCGATGGCAAGGAGAAAGGCGTTTACCCTGATCGAGTTGCTGGTTGTGGTGGCGATCATCGCGCTGTTGATCTCCATCCTCTTGCCGAGCTTGTCCCGGGCTCGCGAGATCACGAAACGTGCGGTGTGCGCGTCCAACGCGCGTGGCATCGGGCAATCGATGAAGGTCTACTCCAACGACAACGCGGATTGGTATCCGTCCGTGCTGTTCAAGGAGACGACCCAGACCGCCCCGATCAACGACGTGACGTGGATAGGCAACCTGTCGACGAACATGCAGCAACCGGTGGTGGCCTCGACCGGTACGGGACAGGCGTGGGACAAGATTCACCCCAGCCGGTGCATGTTCATGCTCGTCGTCGATGGAACCTGCACGGCCAAGCAGTACATCTGTCCGAGCTCGGGTGACAGCGAAGACGACCTGCGGATCCCCAAGAGCGGCGGCAATCCGGTCGTGGCTCAGCCGGGCATCAACCGCTTCGACTTCCGCGGGTATCCGTACCTCAGCTACGGTACCCAGTATCCGTTCGGCTCGCGCGGCCGGGGCAACGAGAACCTCGACGCGCGTACCGTGATCCTGGCCGACAAGAGTCCGTACTTCGCGGCCGCAGCGCCGGTGGGCGACGCGCTCTACCAGAACACGCCCGACAAGGCCAAGAGCGAGACGGGCGACAACGCGCCTGGCAGCGAGATCCCCCGTTTCGACACGACTCCGGACGGGGTCAAGGTGCTCCAGTTGGACACCGACAAGTGGCGGCCGTACAACAGCCGTAACCACACCTCGGAAGGTCAGAACTGCCTGTACCAGGACTCACACGTGACGTTCGAGAAGAAGCCGATCGTCGGCGTGAATTTCGACAACATCTACACGTATCAAGCGGGGGCGGGAACCGGCTGGTCTCCGCATGATACGATGGTAGGCTTCGTTCCGGCCAACCAGAAGGGGCCAAACACGAACACCGACTCGGTGATTGTGCCGTAGCGACCACTTTGGATGGGACCCCTGGCAGGGCGAAGCGCCGGACTGGCGTTCCGCCCTGCTTTGTTTCTCCGCAGCGGGCGGTCTGCCGTACGCGTCGTCCCCGACGCTGCCGTGACAGATGAGACGATCCTGTGCGGCATACGCGGCCACGGCCGGTGCCGTTTCTGCGCACCGCCCGAGTTCGTCTGGAGAGCCCCCCCGGAGCCGTTCGCCGGCTAGGCGAAAAACTGCGGCACTGTGTCCAGGATCGCGCGGACCGTCGTGGCCGGTTGCTGCGTGACGTCGTTGGCCTGCAGTTGCTGAATCAGCGCCTGGACAAGGGCGCCGATCAGGCCCGTGGTCGCATTCCCGAACCCGGTGAGAAGCGTGTCACGGACGGTAGGGTCGCAGCTCTCCAGCAGAAACAGGCCGCCCCCAGCCGCGAGAATCAGCAACCAGCGATGCTTAAACGTAAACAGGGCGCGCATCCAAATCTCCTTCCGATCGGCCGGCGTCACCCGGCTCTGCGTTCCNNAACGCGTCACCCGGCTCTGCGTTCCCGTGGGAACGGACTTCCGCATGATGCTGGGCCACCGTCAGGCCCGGAAAGCCCGACGTGCAACCGGGAGCCGGCCGTTGCGCGGCAGAGCGCATCGGGCACCAGCACACTCTATCGGCGGGGCGGCGCTTCGCGATTGACCCGCGGCGCGACACCCCGTCCGTCCGGTAATCGGCGTGGTGCCCGGAGCGAGCGGCGCTCGTCCCCAGGGATCTCACGCACGCACTGTGCCCCGCGAGCGGCAACGCCTACTCCGGAGCCGGCGGCGCCTCAGGCGGCGGGGGCTGGGGCGGCGGCGGCGGCATCGGCTTTACTTCCAGCGCCGCCGCGACTCTCATCGAGAACAACATCGTCATCGACAATTT